>CAZNWR010000180.1:0-6363 GCA_964576645.1 uncultured Enterobacteriaceae bacterium
CCTGATGAAGGTCCGGCCCGCGGCGATGGAATCCTATTTCGGATTTCTAAGGGAGGCCGGCACCCACCTGGATCCGAAGACGCGCGCCATCATTTCGGTCATCACCAAGGTGGACAATCAGACTGAAAGGGGTTTCAGGCAGTACCTGGGCCGGGCACTGCGCGCGGGTGTGACCCCGGACGAGATCCTCGATGCGTTGCTGGTGGCCTTCCCGACGCTGGGTCTGAGCAAGATCATATGGGCGGTGGACCGTGTCCTGGAAATGGATATCCCGGAGTTCAGTCGGGAACGGCTCGGCGCTGCCCGCCAATGGCACCAGCTGGCAGACGCGGCGGATGGCATCGCGCAGGGCATCACTTCGGTGACCTGCGACGGCCGCAGGGTGTTGATTTACAGGACCGGCGGGGACATTCGTGTGTACGATGCCCGCTGTCCGCACCAGTCCACTTTAATTCCGGAAACGGCATTGCAGGGTTCGGTATTGACCTGTCCCGGGCACGGCTGGAAGTTCGACGTGGCATCGGGCGAGTGCGTGGATGTGGGGAATCGGCCGCTTACGCGCCTGGAGTGCAGGACGGAAGACGGTAAACTTCAGGCTTACTGGTGAACGGAGTGGGAGCCCGGGCTTGGCTGTTACCCTGCCGCCGGCCTGATTCAGGGGCGCCGTGGATCGCGGGTGCGCGCTCCGCGATTAGAGAACCATATCGCTGCCCGCGCACCCGCAATCCAGGTTCGGCGGCGACGCGAGTAGATTCAGGTCCTGCAATCCGGAATTAATGACCCATATTCCTTGCAGGAACTGAATCTAACCGCCGGATACGGCTTGTGCACGGGCGCAACAGGAGTAAATGGCTGTTTAACCATGGGGACTGAGTGATGAGAATGATTCTGCGGGTGGTGATCATCCTGGGCTTTCTGGGACTGTGTACGGGCTGCTCGCCCAAGGTGGGCAGTGAGGCCTGGTGCAAGGTCATGAACAAGAAGCCCAAGGGTGAGTGGACCGCCGACGAAGCGTCCCAGTACGCGAAGCATTGTATTTTTAAGTAATCACATCTCGTATTTCGCGGCTGTCCGGGAGCGTTGTGGTATCCGGGTGGCGGACACGCTGTGAATACGTCCCTGTACGCTCGATCGCCGCGTCCCTGCGGCTCACGGTCCGTCACCCGGATACCGCAACACTTCAGGCAGCGGTGGTCAGCGAACGGAGCGCATCTTCGACGCGTTGTTCCAGCAACTGGCGCTCCTGGTGCGTCAGGCCCGTTGGATCGAACCGGTAGCGGTAATGCAGGGCCAGTGCTTCGTATATCGGCGAGTCCCTGAGGATCTCGCGGTGCCGCTTCAACCACGCGGACAGCGTCTCGCCGGGCCGTCGCATGAGGCCGCGGGTTTCCAGCTCCGTGACGATCCGGTAGAAATCGGAATCTTTTCCCGGTCCATCCCGTCGATACCGGTGCGCCGTCGTGGCCGGCGGCAGGGCAATGCGCTTTTTTGAAAACAGGCGCCAGGCGAGGATCAGCAGCAGCGGGCCCAGCAACCACAACATCCAGTCGTTGTTGCCGTTGCCGGCGCTTTTGTTCTCCGATCGCCACGTGGACAGTTTGTAGTCGATCCACGACCAGACATCGAATAGCGATTCCATTGGAGAAACTTCGTCATTGCCCAGGGCGCTCCAGGCGGGCGGCGTGGTGTCCACCGATCGCCACGAGCCGTTTACCCAGGCCAGAACCCATGAATGTGCATGACGGCCGCGGACCAGGTATAGATGTTCCAGGGAGCTGTATTCCTCCACCACATAACCGACCGCGTAGCGGGCCGGCACACCGGCCGCGCGCAGCAGCAGCACGGTCGCCGTGGCAAAGAATTCACAATGCCCCTTGTGAGTGTGAAACAGGAAGTTGGCGAGGTATCGTCCCCTCGGGTACCGCTGCTTCTGGGTGAGGGAATAGGTGAAGCCGTGGGCAAAGTACTGCTCGACACGTTTTACCGCGGCGGCGGCGTCCATGCCCTTCAGCCGCAGTTGACTGGCCAGGCGTTCGAAGTCGGCCCGGTACGGCCCTGTAATGTAGAGATCCGCTTGCTCCGGTGGAGCGCCGTCAATGGATCCATCTCCGTAGCCGGCGCGGTAACTCACCCAGCCCTTGTGAAACTCCATTTTCAGAGCGCCATACGGATTGCGCGACAGGGCGGTGGCCCCTGTGCCGCCGATGTGCATGACGCTTTGCGGAACGGGGATCACCGCGGTGCGTTCGGGGAAGTACATGGCCACGGTCAGGTGGCGCGGCGCATTTCCGCGCTGCAGTGTCCATCCGCCACCCAGGTCCGGGTCAACCTGCGTCAAGGTGCCATGACGGTTTGTCCAGATGCCGTAGCCGTAGGTGTCATAGGCCGCCTCCCGCAACAGCAGCGGCGACGCCAGCCTGTGATCCGTCTTCACCCGCAGCATGATGCGGTCGGACAACTGCAATCTGCCGATGGAGCCGATGGCCGTCATGGCTCGGCTCGAGTTGCGAAACCGGTACCCTCCCATGAACCGCTCCATGACCTGCAGCACGCTTGACTCGATGGCGGACTGCAGGCGGACGATGCCCACCTGCCCAACGTAGCCCAGCAGCAGGGTGAGCAGCGCCAGGACCGCCCATGAGCGCAATCGAACCCGCGCCGGGCGCAGGGTCCACAGGATCGCGCCAATTACGGCAGCGGAGACGAGAAAGAACAGGTTCCCCATCCTGTTGCCGGCGGACGCCGATATTAGGGAGGTGAGGCAATAGGGCAGGGTGAGATCCAGCCGCTTCCCCGCCTCCGGGGAGATTTCCGGTTGCAGCCGCCGCAGGCTGATGAATAGCGCACTCAGCCGGACCGAGCCTGCCTCGCTGTACACCTGGGTGAAGATCAACAGGAAAAAGATGAACGGCAGCAGGGCGAGGATAAGGAAGATCCCCATGGCGCCCCTGGTGGTAAATACGTATATCACGACCGCGGCAAACACGACGCTGCTCAGGTCTGAAACGGCGTTGAACTCCCGGTCCGAAATGGGCCAGCGCCATCCGATCCATGAAGCCCCTTCCAGGATCAGGGTCATGACCACGGCATAGGCCAGGAATCCGTTCTGCCATCCCCACGCAATCAGGGTGGCGCCCATCAGAAATCGAGGAGCGGGTCGCAATGCCGCGCCAAGACTGCTCATGCCGCTTTCCGGTTGCGGGCCATCGCCGAGTCCAGAGCCGACTGCACATTTCCGAGGGGCAGGGAAATCAACCTTTCGGGGTGCGCGCCCAGGGGCGCAGCGTCGAGCGCCGGCTCCAGGTTTTCGCGCACGACCAGTACCATGACAGGAACGCCCAGTGCGGTCAGTTCACCGATTAGTGCGCGCCGCATGTCGTCCCAGTCGAGAAATACGCACACGAGACCGCTGGTTTCCGGCAGATGCTGCCGGACGAATCCGGCCAGATCTGAAAACTCCCGGTTGCGGCAGGGTTCCACGCAGGCCAGTATTTCCAGCATGCCGTCTATCTGTCCCAGCGTGCGCCCGGCAGTGAACCGGTAAGCCTTGAGGCCGACAAACAGCAGGTCCAGCAGGGTGTCCTGGTTGTGTGCCGCTGCGGCGAATGAGGCTGCGACCGATACGGCTTCTTCAAACGCCGCGGTACTGCGCCCTTCGATGAAGGTGTCGAGCACCAGTCCCTGACGCACGAAGTATTCGTCGTGGAATTCCTTGACTACGGGCTTGCGCGTCTTTGCGAAACTTCGCCAGTGAATTGTGCGCATGGGGTCACCCGGCCGGTAGTCGCGCAGCGACAGGAACTCCTGGGAATCCCCCACGGCGTTCGCCTGGGCGACGCCGCCGCGCTGGTACCTGCGCTCCCGGCCCAGATCGAGCGCGGGGACACGGTAGGTGCGCGGCAACACCAGCAGTGAATCCGGTTGCGGATAGTTGCGCAGGCCGTGAAACAATCCCATGGGATCCGATCGGGCCAATCGCAGGCGGGAAAAATGCAGGTAACCGCGCCTGATCGGTGTCAGTCGGATGTTCACCCGCATCCGCTCCAATGGCGCCAGTCCTTCGATGGACACCGGCTCGATGGATCCACCGCGGCGGCGCCGGATCCATCCCATCAGCCTGGGGTAGCCCACCATCCGGTCAAACCAGTTGCGGCGCCTGTCCTGCGGATCACGGGTAATCTGGAATTGCTCGAAGCTGGGGAAGTCCTCGCGCAACTCGTCAATCAGGAGCCAGCCACCCTGCGGGCGGCGGGACGTGCTTTGCACAAGGCACTGGTAGACCAGGGTTTGTCCCGCTGTGCAGTAACGCGGCAAAACGCGCCGCAAGCGGGCCTCCGGCCGGAAGCGGAAACCCGTAACCATGGCCAGCAGCAGGGCCGCGGCACTCAGGGAAAACACCTGGTAGGCGAGGGTCTGATGGGTGTTTACGCCGAATATGCCGGCGCCTGTTGCGGTACCGGCCAGCAGGGCGCCGGCCGCCGTAAAGCGATGGCGCACAGTACGGCTGGCGCGATGGATAAGGCGGAAGTTACGGAACAGGATCCGTTTGATCATCGGCGTCGATTCAGGCCGGTGCGGGTATTTCCTTTATGATGTCTTCGACGATATCCGATGCCGCGGCGCCGGAGAATCGCGCCTGGGAATCGAGCATGAGCCGGTGCGCGATCACTGGCACCGCCAGTTCCTGCACCAGGTCGGGTGTAATGAATTCAAGTCCGTCGAACATGGCGAGTGCCTGTGACGCTTTCATCAGCGCGAGGGAGGCGCGCGGACTGGCGCCGTTAACAACGCCCGGTGCGTCACGCGTGGCGCGGATCAGGGTGACAATGTAATTGCGCAGCTCATCGCTTATTCGAATATCCCCGAGCCTCTCCCGAAGTGCCACCACCGTGTGCAGGTCGACGCAGGGTGCAACCGAGTTCAGCGGATGGTTCCGGTTTTGATCGCTGAGAATTTCCAGTTCGTGATCCGCGTCCACGTAGCCGAGCTTAAGTCGCATGGCGAAACGATCCATCTGCGCTTCCGGCAGGGGGTAGGTTCCATGAAACTCGATGGGATTCTGGGTGGCGATGACGAAAAACAGTTGCTCCAGGGGATGGTTGACGCCGTCCACACTGACCTGGGACTCCGCCATCGCCTCCAGCAATGCCGACTGCGTGCGTGGCGAAGCCCGGTTGATTTCATCGGCCAGCAGGATATTGGTAAAAACAGGGCCGGCGTGAAACCGGAAGTTCCGCTCACGTGGGTCGTAAATGGAAACACCGGTGATGTCCGTCGGTAGCAGGTCCGGGGTGAACTGGACCCGGCTGAAGCGCGCGTCGATGGATTTGGCCAGGGCCTTGGCCAGGGTGGTTTTGCCGGTCCCGGGCACGTCCTCCAGAAGAACATGGCCGCCGCTGACGAGCGACGCGAGGATCAGCCGGATCGCCTGGGATTGACCCTTTATGACGGTACCGATATTCGCAAATATTTTCTGGTAGATGTCCCGGGATTGCATTGCAGAACCCGTACCGTGAATGTGAATCGCCGATGTTGCGCGTCGCGTTATAATCAGGCCGTGCCATTCTATCCAATAAGGACCCCATATGTTTGAAAAGAAGGCCGAGACATCCGTACCCATCACGCCGCTGCTGGCCGCCCGCTGGAGTGGGCGCGCCTACGATCCCGAGCGCCCGTTGAACCGGGAACAGTTGTTGGCCTTGCTGGAAGCCGCGCGCTGGGCACCTTCGTGCTACGGCGATCAGCCATGGCGATTCATCGTGTGTGATCGGCATGCGGACGACGCGGCATGGAAAAAACTGTTCGACTGCCTGGCTGAAGGCAACCAGGGTTGGGCCGTCAATGTCCCGGTGCTGGTGCTGGTCGTTGCCGACGGAAAGTTCGGCCACAACGATAAACCAAATCGCTGGGGACAGTACGATTCCGGCGCCGCGGCCATGAGTGTCTGTATGCAGGCGACGGACATGGGACTGATGGCTCACCAGATGGGCGGGTTCAACGCCGATGCGGCCAGAAGCGCGTTCAATGTTCCGGAGCAGTGCACACCCATGTCAGTGATGGCGCTGGGATACCAGTTGCCTCTCGAGCGGATTCCAGAAGAGAGCCGGGAGCGGGAACTGGCGGTGCGCCGGCGCAAGCCGCTGGGAGGAAACTTCTTCCAGTCGGAATGGGGCCGCCCGTTCAGTGATTAGAGAACGGCGCATGCGCTTCGGTCTCGTGTCCTGGGATCGTAACGTGGATTCCGGGTCCGCGCTCCGCGATTAGAGACCCATATCGCTTCTCGCGGACCCGGAATACAGTTTTGGACCTAAACATATGGATTCAGGTGCTGCAAGGAGGAATATGGGTCTCTAATTCCGGATT
>CAZNWR010000181.1:0-6332 GCA_964576645.1 uncultured Enterobacteriaceae bacterium
GCTCCCGGTTTGCCCGCGCAACGCGCGAGCAAACCGGGAGCAGTCACTTTAACCCGTACTTCTTGATGCGGTAGCGCAGGGCCATGCGCGTGGTGCCCAGATCGCGCGCGGCACGCGAAACATTACCGCCGGCGCGCGCCAGTGCCTGTTCGATCATCAGTTTTTCCGTCTCTTCCAGGGTGCTTCCGGCGGCCGGACTCACGGCGTCCACTTGTTCCCGCTTGCGCGGCGCAAGTGACAACGCCTCGGGCTCGATGCGTCCGCCGACGCTCAGCAGCACCGCCCGTTCAACCACATGGTGCAGCTCGCGCACGTTTCCCGGCCATGAGTATGCCAGCAGCTCTGCAATTGCGGCATCAGACAAGGCCGGCTCGGTTAGACCGTAGCGCCTGGCGGTCTGGTGGGTGAAATGTTTGGCCAGCAGTGCGATATCGTTGCCGCGTGCGCGCAGCGGCGGCATGGAAATGGTAAGCACATTGAGCCGGTAGTAGAGATCGGCCCGAAAATCACCCGCTTGCGCAAGTGCCGCGATATCGCGGTTGGTGGCCGCGATAAACCAGGCCTGTACCGTCCGTTCCTGCGTCGTACCCACGCGCCGCACGGTTCGCCTTTCCAGTACCGCGAGCAGCTTGGTCTGCAGCGCCAGAGGCAATTCTCCGATCTCATCCAGGAACAACACGCCGTCTTCCGCTGCCTCGATTAATCCCGTACGGGCGACATGGGCGCTGGTAAAGGCGCCCTTTTCATGGCCGAAAAGCTCCGCCTCTATGAGGTCCCCGGGAAGACTGGCGCAATCCACGTGCACCAACGGTCTGTCCTTGCGTGCGCTCCTGCCATGCAACAGGTGCGCAAGCACGTCCTTGCCGGTCCCGGTTTCCCCAAGGATCAGAATCGTCGGGGGGATGGAGTCCAGGGACTGAGTCAACTTGCTGATGCGCTCCACCTGATCGCGCACTTCCAGCATTGCCGGGCATTCACCGAGCAACTCAACGCTCTCGGCCGCGTACTGCTGGCGTTTGCTGGAATAGACCAGTTTTCGATTTACTTCGCCGCGGCTCAGGACCTTGGCCACATTGACCATCAATTCTTCCAGGTCTATGGGCTTTTTCAGATAATCGGTGGCGCCAAGCTTCATGGCGGAAACCGCGTCGTCCACTTCGCCATAGGCCGACATGGCAAGCACCACACAGTCCGCCCCGGGACCGGCGTTAATGTCTGCAAGAAAATCCAGCCCGGAGCCGTCCGGCAGCCGCATATCCAGCAAGATCAGATCGGGCTGATTCGCGGTAAACATCCGACGCGCAGAGGCAAGATCAAACGCGATCTCGCTGGCATAGCCCGCCCGCCCCAGGCGTTTTTGCACCGCCTTGGCGAACACCCTTTCGTCCTCGACAATCAGAACGCGCTTTTCCAGAATCGGAACCTCAACCGTCCCCGGATCGCCCAGGTTGTTCATCACCCCGTCTCCTGTTCCGCAACCGGCGCAGTTATAACCACCTCGGTTCCGCGCCCCGGCATGGTATTAAACTTGAGATCCCAGCCGTGTGACTGGCATATTTTGAACGCCACGGGTATTCCCAGGCCGGTGCCGAAGCGCTTGGTGGACGGACCCGGTTCCAATGCCCCGGGACGCGGCTCGAACGGTAGCCCGGGCCCGGCGTCCACCAGTCTGATCCTGAAATGCCGTGCGTCGCCTCCGAATTCGACCTTTACCCGCGCCCCCCGGGGAGATGCGTCAATGGCATTGGCGAGCAGGCCCGCAAGTGCCTGCTCCATCAGATCGGGGTCGGCTATCAAGACTGCATCGTTCTCCCATCCCCTGCGCTCGAGCCGTACATCCTTTTCCTCCAACTTGGGCTTGAGTACGGAAAACGCGCCTTCAAGCAGCGCTGATGCCCGCACTTGCCGCATGGACGGCTGCAACGGGTGCAGATAGGAGACCAGCGCGTTTACCCATCGCCCGAGCCGATCGATGGATTCAATTATCGCCTCCCGACCCTCCTGCAGTTCCTCCGCATTTTCGCAATCGTCCAGCACTTGTGCGGTAGCGCGGATGCTGGCCAGGGGATTACGGATGTTATGCGCAATCACCGGGACCAGTGCGCCCAGGGCAGCCTGCCGCTCAGACTCGACCAACGCAACCCGGCTCTCGGAAAGATCATGAGCCATGCGATTGATGGATTCAGCAATTTCTGTCACCTCGGTCACACCTTTTTCGGGGATACGGTGCGCCAACTGGCCGCGGCTGATTACGGCCGCCCCCTCCTTGACCGTCGCCATGGGTGTAACGAACTCCCTGCGCACTATCCTGGCGGTAATCAACACCAGTATCACGGCCATCAGAATAAATGCCGGAATTAGAATGGGCGCAAAGCGCGTCCAGTATTCGGAGGTTTTTTCGATTTGCTCGTGTCTCTTCGCCAGGATCGCCTTCATCTGGTTATAACTTCCTTCAAACCGCGAAATCATATTGTCGGCGAACCTCGGATCCAGGATGCGCATTCTGACCACGTAATCAACCGAATACGGATCACCGAACACCTTGTTCATATCGTTTTGAATCGCCCGGTAGGCCTCCTGCATCTCCTGCACCGCCTTGTCCTCCTGTTTGGTCGCGGTATGTTGCCGAAGCTTGTTGAATTTCTCATCGATACGCCGGGAATACTTTGAATAGGTATGCATCGCCTTGCGGTCTTCGAGCAGCCGCGCCCGAATCGCTTCCTGTATCTGCCGGAACAATTCGCTGCGGATCTGTTCGGTCAGGTAAATGAGATTATTTATGCGAACGATTTCCGCGGATGTGCGCTGCCAATAGTAGGCGGTAAGGCCGCTGAGAATGCCGGTCACCGCGACCAGCACGAGGAATGCCACCTCGTGCACCAACAGCAGGTTTCTCAGGGAACGGTTTCGGCGGTTGCTCATGGAATTCAGGATACTGCGGCCTGATCGTGGTTCAAATCAACCACTTCACTGGTCCCAAACAGCCGCGCAACCGCCGCAATCCCAGCCCAGGTTTGCGGAGGGGCCAGGCTGGACCCGTCGGCGCTGCCAGCTGAATTCTTATAAAACAATCACTTACATTGTCGCTGCCGGGACTGGCCCCGATTGGCACGAGATTCGCGTAGTCCTGTTGCCGGGCCGTGTGGAGCAATCCACACCCGACGATTTAAATACACACAACCGGAGGAAACGACATGAAGTGGGAAACCCCAGCGTACAACGATGTTCGTTTTGGTTTCGAAGTTACCATGTACATCAACAACAAGTGATGTGACTGGTACTTGGAACGTTGGAAAGGGGCCGTTTCGGCCCCTTTTCTTACTGCCCCCGGGGCGGCTCTGGGCGCTTCATGAAGGGCACCATCCTTGGCAGCACGTTTTCATGAAGCCCCGCCCAATGGGCCAGGGCGCCGCAGACATGAATCACTATGAGGCAGAGCAGGACCACCGAGCAGGCGACGTGGATGTTCTCAAAGAGATGATCGAGATACATGTTACGCCAACCCCACTGCGGCAGTGCGAATCCCCAGATTTTAATGGAGTAACCGCTGAACGAGGAAGACACGTACCCGGTCAACGGCTGGATCACAATCATGCAGTAGAGCAGCACGTGGCTCGCCTTTGCAGCCTTCTTTTGCCAGTCGGGAAAAGAGTCAGGCAGCCGTGGAGGGCTTTTCATCAGCCTCCATATAATTCTCAAAAGGACCAGCAATGCAATGGTAAGGCCGATGGATTTGTGCAACTCGAAATAATGTGCGCGCTCGGCGGTTTTTTTGGGCAGGTCCGTCATGTACCAGCCCAGCGGGAACATTGCCAGGATAAGCACCGCAATAACCCAATGAAACAGCATGGCGATGTGATCGTAACGTTCTTGAGTCATAACGATTGTAAACTTCTGATTATTGCCTGGAGAGTTAAATATGTATAACCTTCTATAACTGTGAATCAGATTTCGCTGGTTTGCAACTGAGTTCATCAGCCAGAACAAAGCATGCATCCGGATCGAACTCGTCAAAGTTCAGTGCGCGTTTACCTCCGCGTAGCATGCCTCTTGTTTGTCCTTTGCTATGCCGCCGACGCCGTGGCAGCCCGCACCTGGCTCGAAGTTTCCAAGTCCAATCAGGAGTTGCTGGTCAGAAAAGGTGACCGGGTGATCCGTACCTACCACATCGCGTACGGCAGGGGCGGCAACGGCTCCAAGCGCCGGTTCGGCGACAACAAGACACCCACGGGAATTTACCGGATCGTCAAGTTCAAACCTGACAGCCGGTTTTACATGTTCATGCTGCTGGATTATCCGAACCTTTCAGATGCATGGCATGGTTACAAGGATCGCCTCATTGACGCTTCAGAATTTCGCGAGATCTCCGTAGCTTACCGAAACCACGAACTTCCGCCGCAGGATACCCCGCTCGGTGGCTACATCGGCATTCACGGCATCGGCACAGTTACCAAGGAAAGGCTCCGCATCCACGAGTTCGATAACTGGACCGAGGGCTGTATCGCCCTGACCAACAGCGACATCGCGGATCTGAAAAAGTACGTTTCCGTCGGCACAACCGTAGTCATAAGGAGATAACCGCTTGGCTAACATCACTTGGCGAGTATTTAATGGCATTCGGCGCAGTGTTCTCATTTTGGCGCTTGCCGGGCTGGCCGTTTCGTCCTTCCAGGCGCCGGCCCAATCGATCGAGATATACACGCAGGAGACCGGCAAGTCCATGAAGCAGGTAATGAGCGATGCCGAGTTCGCCATAACGGATCGCAATTTCCGGGTAGTCAACAAACTGCATGTGGGCAAGGCCATCCGTGAAAGCGGTCACCCCCACTTCCCTGACTTCAACATTATCCTGTTCTGCAACGTGAACTACGCCCGCAAGATGCTGCAACTCGATCCGGACATGATTAATTTCTGCCCCGGACGAATTGCAATGAGGCAGCAGAACAACAAAGTGGTCATTACAGCGCCTCTTTTTCCCGACCGCACGGACAACAAGGCACTGAATAAGATCACGAGTCAGATCAATGCGCTCATCCGTCAGATGGTGGACTGTGCCGCCAAACCGTGATGGCTTTTCAGAGATCAACCCGGACAGATGTTCTGAATTCTGAAACAGGCGGCATTGCGGCATCCGGATTCCGGACCGTGAGCCGCAGGGACGCGGTGATCGAGCGTACACGGACGTATTCACAGCGTGTCCGGAACCCGGATGCCGCAATGCCCGTGACCGGGTGTACCAGGTTCCGGAACAGCCGGACAGTCCGGCCGGCATGAACCGCAAACCCCGGATCCTGGGAGTCGCCGGCCGCTGCGAACGCGGCTTGTTCCTGATCTGGTTAATCTATGCGAGCGTCCTGAGCTTCGGCGTATTCGTGTCGTTGTACCGGGGTGACTTGCAGATTCTCTACGCCACGGACAAAAGCCGGATCTGCTGGGTCATTACGTTCATCTTCCTGGCAATCAGCGTGCATGCCGCCCGCCGGATTTTTCTGCTTTCCGCGGAACTGGACTCGGCAGCGATCGTCCGTTCCATACTCGACGTCTGGCCGGCACCTGCCCTCAAGCGCGACGCTGCCGGACTGCGGGCCGGCAGTGGCGGTCTCCTCCCCGACTGCATACTTTCAGCGTATCTCGGGGACGTGCTGGAAAGAAGGAACCGGATTGCACCGTCCGGCAGCGAGAACGCCTCGGAAAGCTCCGATCTGACGGAGGTGTACCGGCACCGGGTCAAGGATCCCAACGAGCTGGGATGGTTCATGGCCGACATGATGATCAAGCTGGGTCTCCTCGGCACCATCGTCGGGTTCGTTATGATGCTTGCCTCCGTAACGAATGTGTCCGACTTCAGCGCCGGCGCCATGCAGGGCGTCCTTAAGAGCATGAGTGTGGGGATGGGAACGGCACTCTATACGACTTTTGCCGGCCTGGTCTGCAGCATTCTGACCACCGCGCAGTACTATCTACTGGACCAGGCCGCGGACAACCTGCTCGGAACTGCAATGCATCTAGCCCAGACGAGGGTCATCTCCGCTCAACCCGCCAGCGCCGGCTGAGTTCATGCGCAGGCGATACCAGTCCGATCCGTTCACGGATCTGCTTTTTAATGCCCTTCTCGGCTTTACCTTCCTGTTTCTCGTTGCCATCATGTACATGAACCCCCAGTCCAAGACCGGCAACGTTAATCTCAAGGCGGATTACATCATTACCATCAACTGGCCGGATTATAATCCGGACGATATCGATCTCTGGGTGCAGGATCCGCAGGGGCGGGTAATCTGGTACCGGAACCCAGCGGCTGGACTGATGCATCTCGACCGGGACGATCGGGGCAT
>CAZNWR010000182.1:0-6329 GCA_964576645.1 uncultured Enterobacteriaceae bacterium
TGGGCCGCGGTTACCGGGCCGGTCACGGCGTGGAACAGTTGCCATTGCTGGGCCGGGCGCCGCAATACCGTCTGACCAATCAACTGGGCCAGACGGTCAGCTCCAGCCAATTTCGGGGCAAGGTGCAGATAGTTACCTTCCTGTTTCCCTACTGCACCACCTACTGTCCCATCATAGCGGCCCACCTGGTAGGGCTCGAGCACACACTGGTCCGGGCCGGCATGAAGCACAAAGTGCAGCTCGTTGCTTTCGATGTCGACCCGGCGGGCACCGGGACGGTTCAGATGAGCGCTTTTATGAAGGAATACGGATGGGATCCGAACGATCTGCGCTGGCAGTATCTGACCGGCAAACCCGCCGAGATCCGGCGCGTAGTCACCGGTGGTTTCCACGTGAGCTATCAGAAAGTCAGGAACAGCGCGGAGCCCGGTACGGCTGATGACGACACCGGCACCGCGCTCGCGCCTCAGCCGACGGTGGTCAATACCCTGGCCGAAAGGGACAAACCGGGCTATGACATCACCCACAATGACGCCCTGGAAATCGTCGATCAGCACGGCATGATCCGCAAAATCTACGACGACGCGGACGTGGTCTCGAACCAGCGGCTGGTGCGCGTGGTGAGGGCGCTGCTGCCGCAAGCCGGCGAAAGCGAATAACAACCCCGGCCTGAACCGCTGTTCAGGCGGCTTCGGTCGGATCGGGCGGTTTGAATTGCTCGCGCAGATGGGCAGCGAAGCTGCGGCACACGTCGGTGACGGTAAACACCCCGGCCAGCTTGCCGTGACGCGTGACCAGGGCCGATCCGATGTGCTTGTCCGCCATGACCTGCAGCACCTTGTCCAATCGTTCGTTCAGATCCACCACGAAGGGGTTTTCCAGATAGACGTCGCTTACCCGCGTTTCCGCGGCGTTGGGGTACTCCAGTTCCGGCCCGAGGTAGAGCTTGATGTCCCGATCGGACAGGATGCCGACGAGTTCCTCCCCGGAAGTCACCGGCAGGTGTCGGATCTTGTGCAGGCGCATGAATTCCCGCGCCTCCTCGATGGGCGCGTCGACGCCCACGGAATAAGGGAACGGTGTCATGACCGTTTTGATGGCGGGAATGTGTTTCATACGCGCTGCCCCGGTTCGCCCTGAACTTCAGTTTTCCCGTCGGCGTGTCCCGACCCCGATGATCCTGCCCGCCTGCTCCGGCTTCTGCAAATGGGCGTGCTGCTCCCGCAGCGCCTCCAGGCGGTGCAGTATCTCATCCGGCATGATGGAAACCTTGCGTGCGCTCATATCCATGTAAAGGCTCAACAGTTCGTTGGTCGCCGCCAGCCAACCGTCCCGGTGATACATGCGATGAAAATAGTGAAACCGCTTTTCATCGAAACCGAGAAGCTGGGTGGTGATGTAAACCTCGTCCCCGGTTTTCAACTCCCGCAGGTAATTAACGTGAATTTCCGCCGAAAAAGTGGAGGCTTCGTGTTCCGACCTGAAGTTTTCCGTCAGTCCGATGTAATTCAGCAACTCGTCGGTGGCGTAGTCGAATACCAGGACATAGTAGGCCAGGTTCATGTGACCGTTGTAGTCGATCCACTCAGGCCGAATAACGTCCTTATGCAGTCGCAACAATGCTGAATCGTTCATTTACGCTCCATGGCCAGGCCGGCCGCACCAACAGACAGCTATTGTGCGCGATGCCCGCGTCTGCGTCATCAATTTCATCTGCTACCATTGATGCGATGACAAAACTGGAAAGACGTTCCAATTTCTGAACCGGACGGCGCTGCGGTATCCGGGTTTCGGACCGTGAGCCGCAGGGACGCGGCGATCGAGCGTACCGGAAGGTATTCACAGCGTGTCCGGCACCCGGATACCGCAACGCCCGCAAGCAGGTGTATTACGTTCTGGAACAGCGACATAAAACGATGCAGCCCAAGCTGACATTGCGACTTGAATTCGGAAACGACACCCGCATCGGACCGGGAAAGATCCGCTTGCTGGAACTGGTGGGGGAAACGGGTTCCATCGCGGCCGCCGGCCGCGCCATGGGCATGTCCTACCGCCGCGCGTGGATGCTGGTGGACAGCCTGAACCGCTCGTTCCGCAAGCCCGTAACCAGGACGCAACCGGGCGGCAAGCGCGGCGGGGGCACCTGGCTTACACCGATGGGGAAAATGCTGGTCGCGGAATATCGCGCCATGGAGCGGGAAACCGTGGCCGCCGGCCGGCTGCGCATTGGCAAGCTGCAGCGCGCCCTGGCGACAGCGGGCCCGGCACGCTCAAAACGGGCATCGGCCTCGCACCGGTAACAGAGCCGCACTCAAGGGGCCGGAGCACACGCGCCCATCCCTGTCACTCCGGGTCCCGGGAAATTAGAGTTCCGCCTGCCTGTAGATTTGGGGGAGACCCGCCTGCCCGACGTGGCTCAGCGCCATGCTTTTTATCACTACGTACACCTCTCGTCCCGGCGCGAGCTGCATGTGTCTGACGGAACGGCGGGTGATTTTCGCGGTCAGGATTTCCCCGGAACAGTCCACCTGCACATAGGCCGCGGCCGTCCCGGTTTCACGTATCCCAGCGACGACCCCTCTGAAAATGTTCAGTGCGCTCAATCCCGCCGGTTGAGCCCGGGCCAGTATGGCGTCGCGCGACAGGATATGGGCGCGCAACTCATGCCCCACGGGCGCATCCACACGCGGTACATACAGATCACCCGCACGGCACCGCAGCCGTGTCAGGTCATCCGCGGCATCGTGTTCCACCACCCGCGCATTGATGACGGCGCCCGCCTCGAACGAATCCGCCAGCGGTGACAGGGCCATGCGCCCCACCACGTCAGCCACGGGGCCGGCGGCTGCCACCGCGCCTTCCGACAGCACCACCATGGTGGTGGCAAGACGGGTTACCTCGTCCAGATCATGGCTCACATAGACGACCGGCAGCCCGGTAGCATCGCGCAACTGTTCGATGTAGGGCAGGATCTCCGCGCGCCGGGCCCGGTCCAGGGAAGCCAACGGCTCATCCATCAGCAGGATCTTCGGGCGACGCAATAATGCGCGTCCAATGGCTACCCGCTGCGCCTCCCCGCCCGAGAGATCGCCGGGGCGGCGCTCCAGCAGAACACCGAGTCCGAGCATTTCGACAATACGTCCGAATTCCGCGGCGGCTGTCCGGCGCCGCACCATTCGATCCGCATAAACCAGATTCTGGTGCACCGTGAGATGCGGGAACAGCCGGCCATCCTGAAACACATACCCCACCTGGCGCCGCCAGGCCGGCTGGTCGATGCCCCGATCGCTGTCGAACAGGATGCGGCCGTCCACCACGATGCGTCCCTGCTGCGGCCGCAGCAGCCCGGCGATGGCATTGACCGTGGAACTCTTGCCGGCGCCTGAGCGCCCGAACAACGCGGTCACACCCGGATCCGCGGTGAAACGTACCTTGAGCTGGAAGCTGCCGAGCCGGTGCTGGAGGTCGACGTCAAGCATCCGCACCCCGCACGCGCAGCGCGACTCGCGCCGAGAGATATTCCGAGATGAGCAGCGCACCCAGCGACAGCACCACCGCCAGCGCCGTAAGCCGGATCACGGCATCCTCTTTGCCCGGCATCTGCAGAAATGTGTAAATCGCGATGGGCAGGGTGCGCGTTTCACCCGGAATATTGGAGACGAAGGTAATGGTCGCGCCGAATTCACCCAGGCCCCGGGCAAACGACAAGATCGCGCCCACCACCACCCCCGGCAGCGACAGCGGCAGGGTAACGGTCAGAAAAACCATCAGCGGCGAGGCGCCCAGGGTGCTGGCCGCCACTTCCAGTCTGGGATCCACCGATTCCAGCGACAGGCGGATGGCGCGCACCATGAGCGGAAAGCCCATGACGGCCGCGGCGATGACCGCGCCGGTCCAGCGGAATGCAAACACGATACCGAAGTGCCGCAGCAGCCAGCCGCCGATGGAGCCGTGCGTCCCCAGCAGCAGCAGCAGGATATAACCGGTCACCACCGGCGGCAGCACCAACGGCATATGCACCAGGCAGTTGAGAAAGGTCCTGCCGGGGAAACGGCAGCGCGCCAGAACATAGGCCACTGCGAAAGCCACGGGCAGACTGACAACGACATTCCAGACCGACACACGCAGACTCAGTTCCAGAGCCTGCCATTCCGCGGGTGAAAGGGACGGCACCGCTTAGTGCTCCAGGACCTTGAAGCCGTAGCGGCTGAACACGGCGGCAGCCCGGGAGGTCTCGAGAAACTGCAAAAACGCCGTGGCGTCGCCGGCTCTGGACGCGGCTATTACGGCGGCGGGATAGATAATGGGTGGGTGACTGTCCGCTGGAAAGCGTCCGACAATGCGTACATGGGGATCCGAAAGGGCATCCGTAAGATAGACAATGCCCAACGGCGCTTCGCACCGCGAGACAAGCGCCAATGCCGCACGCACATTGTCCGCGCGCGCCACGTCCGCCGCGATGCTGCTCCAGGCGCCCAGGTGCTGCAGCGCCTCGCGTCCATAGATACCGGCGGGAACATGGTCAGGATCCCCCATGGCAAGCCGCCCGCCGTGCAGTAACCCGGCCAGGTCCAGCCCCTTTTTAATCATCACGTGAACGCGACTGTTTGCCGGGGCAATGAGCACCAACTGATTGCCCAGCAGATTGACCCGCGTGGAAGGCTTCAGAAGCCCGCGACGGGCCAGGTAATCCATCCACCTGATATCCGCCGATATGAAAATGTCCGCGGGCGCACCCTCCGCTATCTGGCGTGCCAGCGTGGAGCTGGCTGCATACACGGCGTTAACGCGTACCCCGTCCGGCGCATGCCAAGCCCGGATCACCGCGTTCAGCGCATCCTGCTGGCTGGCTGCGGCAAACACCAGCAGTTTGCGCGACCCTGCCCGGGCGCCCGGGCAGGTCAGCACGAGACCCGCCAGGACAACCCCAATCAGGATGTACTTGTTGCGCGTCCATGTAGTCTGGAAATTCGGCATCACCCAGGATCCGTACTCGCTTATCGTTATATACCATAGAATATAGCGATGGACATGCGGACGGAATGTTCACCGGTGCAGAAAACCCGTTCCTGCCTGTCCTGTCCGAGCTGAATTTGTGCTGGCGCTTTCTGCACTGCATCATATACAATGAGAATCATTCTCAGGTATACAATCGCGAATATCGCTGCATCCCACTTTATGAAATCGCTTTTCAGGTATTCCCTGGCCGTACTCATCTTCAGCGCCCTACCCTTTGCTGCCCTGGCAAGCGTGAACAGCGTGTTGCAACTGGTGGACTACGTGGGAGTGGATTATGCCGGTGCCGTCGCAAATGGTGCGGTCAAGAGTGCCGGCGAATATTCGGAAATGCAGGAGTTCGCCGGCCGCATTCAGAAGCAGATCCGTGAACTGCCTGCCTCTTCCAGAAAGCCGGGAGTGACCGCGCTGGGCGATAAACTCGTCGCGGCCATCGGTGCGCGCGAGGATCCCGTCAAAGTCGCCGCCCTGTGTCGCGTCCTGCGCACCCGCATCATGCAGGACTTCCCCGTGGTCCTGGTGCCGCGGGAACCGCCGGATCCGGCGCGCGCCAAGACTCTGTATGCGCACAACTGCGCCGCCTGCCACGGTGCGGACGGGGCCGGCGACGGCCCGGCGGCGGCGACACTCGATCCGCCGCCCATTAATTTTCATGAAGCGCACAGGGCGAAGCAGCGCAGTCTGTTCGGTTTGTTCAACACCATCAGCCTGGGTGTTTCGGGCACCTCCATGAAAGGCTTTTCCAACTTGTCGGATGCGGACCGCTGGTCGCTGGCATTTTATGTGGGGAGTCTCTACGTTGACCCGCAGTCGGTGGCCGCAGGCAAGGCTGCCTGGAAGAAGAAACCGGTGAGCCTGGTGCAGGCCGTGACCCTGTCGCCGTTGGAGCTGGCGCAACAGCACCCGGACGGAGCGGCTTTAGAGGCATGGGTAAGAACCCATCCCGCCGTCCTGTTTGCGGGTAAACCGCATCCCATCGACATTGCCCGCCGCAACCTGGCCGCAAGCCTGAAACAATACGAGGCCGGTAACCTGAACCAGGCCCAGTCCCTGTCGGTCAGCGCCTACCTGGATGGGTTCGAGCTCATTGAAGCGCCGTTGCGCAACGTGGATGCGGACCTCATGAAAACCACGGAGCATGCCATGCTCCGATACCGCCAGGATGTAGCGTCGAAAGCCGGCGTCGACCAAGTACGCAAAGATTACGAAACCGCACTGCAATTGTTGAATCGCGCGGAGTCGGCCCTGAGCGGCCAGTCCATGTCGGGCTGGGTGGCGTTTACCAGTTCCCTGATTATCCTGCTGCGGGAAGG
>CAZNWR010000183.1:0-6323 GCA_964576645.1 uncultured Enterobacteriaceae bacterium
ATTGTCTCCATCGTCGTCTTGTTGTGCGTGATCAGAATGAACTGTACCTGATCCGACATCTCGCGAACGATGTCCGAGAATCGTCCCACATTGGCATCGTCCAATGGGGCATCGACCTCGTCGAGAAGACAGAACGGCGCCGGATTCAGCTTGAAGATGGAAAATATGATGGCGACGGCGGTAAGCGCTTTCTCGCCGCCGGACAGCAGGTGTATGTTGCTGTTGCGTTTGCCGGGCGGCCTGGCCATGACGGTAACACCGGTTTCCAGGATGTTTTCACCGGTCATCTCCAGGTATGCGTGTCCGCCTCCGAAGATAGTCGGAAACATTTCCTTGAGATTGTCATTGAGCCGGTCAAACGTCTCCTTGAACCTGGTGCGGGACTCCTTGTCGATTTTCTGAATGGCGTTTTCCAACGTGGCCAGCGCCTCGCTCAGATCGCGATGCTGATCGTCCAGGTACGACTTGCGTTCGGAAAGCTGCTTGAATTCATCTATCGCGGCGAGGTTGATCGGTCCCAGCCTGTGGATCTTTCGCTCGACCCCTTCCAGCCGCTCCCGCCATTGCGCCGCATCGGCACCTTGCTCCATTTCGGACAGAAGCTGCTCGGGCTCGTTGCCGCCCTCCTGCAGTTGCTCCTTCACGGTCTGCAGGCGAACCCGCACCTCCTGGGCATGTATTCGAACGCTTTCAAGTTCCGCGCGTCTTTCTTCCAGCGTCCGCTCGCGCTCCGTTCTCAACCGTTCCTTCTCCCTCACGGCAGCGTCCAGGGACTGAACCCGCTCCCGGGTGGCAGTCAGCTCTTTCTCCGCCTGGATCTTTTCCTGCAGCCCCGTCTTGAGAGAATCACGCAGGTTCTCCAGGGGCGCGCGCGCTTCCTCCAGGTTCTGCTCCAGCTCGCGGATTCGCCCATCGAGGCTGGAAATCTGCATCCGGGTGCGCTGGATCGCCTGATCCAGCGATGCACGCTGGGAACTGATCGACTCCAACCGCAGTGCGATTTCATGGCTTTGTTCGTGACTTTCCTGCCAGCGGGCGCGCGCGGCCTCCAGTGCTTCCTGATGGCTCGTGCGCAGGCTGTTGAGCTGTTCGCGTTGCTGCTCCAGTTCCGATTGCTCCGCCCGTATCCGTTCCAGCCTGGCATCGGCTGCGGCAACTTCCTGCCGGTCGTCGCTTTCGGCGGTGGCCAGGGCCTCCAGTTCATCCGTTATCTGGGCATGGCGCCGCTGGGCCGCCTGGGAGCGGGCGCGCGCCTCCGCCAGCCGGGCCCGCGCCGAGGCCTGTTCTTCCTGTTGCGCGTGCAGGGCCTGCTGCACACCCTGAACATCCTCGTCGGCCGTCCCTATGTCGCTTTTTAGCTTTTCCTGGGCCGCTTCGAGATCGCGGATCAATGACTCAGCGGCTTTTAATTCAACTTCGAGTTCCTGTATGCGCTGTTCACTCCACAGGATACCTTGCTCGTCCTGCGCCGGCTTATTCACCCGGATCCAGTCGGCGGCCAGCCAAATGCCGTCTCGAGTGACAACCGATTCGCCGGGACCGAGATTTCCGCGCAACGCAACGGCCTCGTCAAAATCCTCGGCGGTATGCACGTCGGCAAGCATACCGGGCAGCGGCACTTTCGATGAAACCTTGTCGCTCAGGCGCCCGCGGACATGCGCCCGTGCCTGTTGCGATGTTCCATTTACGAATCCGAACCTGCCCTGGTCTATTTCCTTCAGCGCGGATAGAACCGGTTCGGTAGCGGGCGCGCAATAGTACTGAAGGCGCTCGCCAAGTACTGTTTCAACAGCCAGCGTCCATTCCGGATCGACTTCAATTTTTTCGATCAGGCGCGGTGCTTCAGCCAGCCCGGACGACTCCAGCCAGGCATGAAACGATGCCGATTCGGTTCGCAGGTCCGCCTGCTGCAGTGTCTTGAGAGAAGCCAGTTCCGCACCGAGTTCCTGGTACCGGGCGCGGGCGCCAGCCAGTTCGCCGCCGTGGTGGTCGCTGTCATGGCGCAACCGCCGCAGGGATGACTGACGCGCCTCCAGGTCTTCGCGCAGAGACGCAATCTGTGCCTCCAGGCGCCCGGCGTTGGCGGCCAGGCTTTCCAGGTCCGGTTCAGTGTCATCGGCCGAGACCTGCTCCAGTTCACTTTCCAGGGCTTCACGGCGCCTCATCAGCTCCGAAATCCCGTCCTGCACGTGTTCGCGGCGCGCCTGCTCCACCTGAAGCCGGCCGCTCAAATCCGCGGCGGCATTGTTTAAGGCATCCCACTCGGACTGCCAGCCCTGTAACGCCTGTTCGGCCTGGCTCAGCACGTCGTAGGCGCTGTTGCTGTCGGTGCGGGAACCCTGCAGGCGCGGCTGCAGCGTTTCCAGGCTGCCTGCGAGCTCGCTCACACGCTGCTCGTCCTGCTTCTGCTGCTGCTCGGCTTTTTCCCTGGTCTCGCGTGCCGAACCGAGATCCGACGCCAGCGCGTCCGCCCGCTCCGTGCAGTGCTGTATCTTCTGCTCCAGTTGCGAAATTTCACCGCCGATTTCATAAAACTTCATTTGCGCGGAATTGTGGGTTTCGCCCGCGCCGGTCAATTCGTCCCGGCCGCGCTCGATTTCGGCCTCCACCTGGCGCAGCGCCGCCAGCGCCTGTTCGACGTTGTTTTCATGCTCGCGTACGACTTTAGATTTCTGATCGTCCTGGACGCGCAAAGCCTGCCAGTTCAACGCCATCAACTCCGCGTTCAGTTTTCGCTCTTCCTGTTTCAGCGTCTGGTAGCGTTCGGCGGCCCGCGCCTGCCGCTGAAGATGGCCGAGTTGCCGCTCGAGTTCCTCGCGGATATCGTTAAGGCGCGCCATGTTATCGCGCGTATGCACTATCCGGTTCTCGGTTTCGCGGCGCCGCTCACGGTATTTTGATATGCCGGCGGCCTCCTCGATGAACATCCGCAGGTCTTCCGGCTTGGCCTCGATAAAGCGGGAAATCATTCCCTGTTCAATGATCGAATAGCTGCGTGGCCCGAGACCGGTTCCGAGAAATATGGCGTGGATATCCTTGCGCCGGCAGCGTGTGCCGTTGAGGAAATAACTGGAAACGCCCTCACGGGTGATCTGGCGCTTGATCTGGATTTCGCTGTAGCTGGCGTACTGCCCGCCTACCCGCCCTTCGCTGTTATCGAAGATCAACTCCACGGACGCCTGGCCCACGGGCTGCCGGAAAGTTGAACCGTTGAAAATAACGTCGGTAAGGGCATCACCGCGCAGTTGCTTGGCCGAACTCTCGCCCATCACCCACATCACCGCGTCGATGATATTGGACTTGCCGCAGCCGTTGGGGCCGACAATACCGACCAGATTTCCGGGGATTAGGAGGGTTGTCGGATCGACGAAAGATTTGAACCCCGAAAGCTTGACCTTGCGCAGCCGCATGGGCGCTTACGATACCCATATCAACCAGCACACACAAGTAAGGAAAGTCTTCATGGCCGAGGTTCAGTATTTTGCATAACTTATTGTTATAAATAACTTTCTATGATTCTATTGAAGTACCGCCTGAACTATCGCCGACAAACATGAAGCACGATCTGTGCTATGTTTCAGCCCCGTTTTTTACCGCGAAACCGCCATGTCCGCGCCCACGCCGGAATTGTTTGAAACATTCCCGAATCCCGCCCCTGAGCGGGACTACACGGTACGCATGGTGATCCCCGAATTCACCTGTCTGTGTCCGAGGACCGGTCAGCCGGATTTCGCCACCTTGGAGGTCGAGTACATTCCCGACGCAACCTGCGTCGAGTTGAAGTCGCTCAAACTCTACATCTGGTCATACCGGGACCAGGGCGCATTTCATGAAGCCGTAACCAACCGGATCCTTGACGACCTATGCAAGGCCATTGAACCCAGATTCCTGCGCGTGAGCGCCAAATTCAACGTTCGCGGCGGAATTTCCACCACGGTCGTCGCTGAATTCCGGCAGCCGGACTGGCAGTCCCGCCCGCCCGTCGTCCTGACCTGACCGCCGGCGCCAAGTGAGAGACTTCGTCGCAGCCGCGGGCTACGCATTCAGCGGCTTCCACCTGATCCTGCGCCCGGGGGTACGCCGTTACGTGGTGATCCCGCTCGGGATCAACATCATTCTTTTCGCGGCGGTCATCGCACTCGGGGCCGACGAACTCAGCAGCCTCATCCACTGGATGTCAACGCGCTGGCCTGTTGCCGCCTGGATAGGATGGCTGCTGTGGCCGGTGTTCGTGGTGATTGCCCTGGTCGTCGTGTTTTTCCTGTTTTCCATCGTTGCCAACCTGATCGGGGCGCCGTTCAATGACTACCTCGCGGAAGCGGTGGAACGGAGCCTGACCGGGGGCACGTCCGGTTCCGACACGTCTCTCACCAGCCTGCCCGGGGAAATGCTTGAAGCGGTGAAATCCGAATTCCGGAAATTCGTATATTTCCTGGTTCGCGCCCTACCGCTCCTGTTGCTATTTGTCATCCCACTGGTACAGTTCGCCGCACCGGTCGTGTGGTTTCTGTTCGGTGCCTGGATGCTCGCTATCGAATACCTGGACTATCCCATGGGTAACAGCGGCATGCTCTTCCCCGACATCCGCACGGCGTTGGCCGGGCGCCGCTCGCTCGCCCTGGGTTTCGGTAGTGCGGTGATGCTGCTGACATTGATACCCGTGGTGAACTTTATTGCCATGCCGGTGGCCGTGGCGGGGGCCACGCGGCTCTGGCTGGAACAACTGAAAGGCACACAGCGCTGAACGCCCGCTGTTTCGGGATTGCGACGGTCGGTTCAGAAGCCGGCACAATTCCGTAACATCGCTCGTTGCCTAGCCCCCGCCTTTTTGGTATAGATGCACGTTTCTTTTTGCCCGGAGGGACGGGTTCGGAGCTAAACACATGGCTGTAAGAAAGAAAACTGCCAAGAAAAAGGCAACATCCAGAAGCAGGAAAAAGGCGGCGAAAAAGCCGGCGGCGAAGACACGCAAGAAGAGCGCAGCCGGCGCCGGTGGGGCGCGGAAAAAGAAGGCCGCGAAACGCAAGACTGCCAAGAAAAAGACGGCGAAGACGGCGGCGAAAACCCGCAAGAAGGCCAAGAAAAAGGCAAAAGCGTCGGCAAAGCCGAAAAAGAAACGCACCACCAGGAAGGCGGCCGCCCCAGGCTCCAAGACCAGGCCCGCCCGCAAGAGGGTGAGAGGAGCTCGCGTGCTGGACGTACAGGAAGCCACCGCGTTCACGCCGTATGTGGAAAAGCGCGGCGAGTCATTCATGAACAAGGCCCAGGTCGCGCATTTCAGAAGCATTTTGCTTGACTGGAAACGCCTGCTGATGGAAGAAGTGGATCGAACGGTTCACCATATGCAGGATGAGGCATCGAATTTCCCGGATCCCAATGACCGCGCCACCCAGGAAGAGGAATTCGCACTGGAACTCCGCACCCGTGATCGCGAGCGCAAACTGATCAAGAAGATCGATGATGCCTTGCTGCGGCTCGATACCGGGGACTATGGCTACTGTGAAATATGCGGGGTGGAAATCGGCGTGAAACGGCTGGAAGCCCGGCCCACCGCGACCCTGTGCATCGATTGCAAGACCCTGGACGAGATCAAGGAAAAGCAGCTCGGCTGATCCGGGCATACCGGCTGCCGGCCGGTGACCGCGCATGAGCGGCTACGTGGGACGGTTTGCACCCACGCCCAGTGGTCCTCTTCACTTCGGCTCCATAGTCACGGCCGTGGGCAGCTACCTGGACGCACGTCATGCGGCCGGCCGCTGGCTGGTACGCGTTGACGACATCGACCGCTTGCGGGTGCGGGCGGGCGCAGGCGACGCGATCCTGGCCACGCTCGAACGCCTCGGATTGCACTGGGACGGCGATGTTCTGTTCCAGAGTTCGCGCGAAAGCGCCTATGCGGCCGCTCTCACCACCCTTACCGGTGCCGGCCTCACCTATCCCTGCAGTTGCCCACGCCGGCTCGTCAGCGGCCGCGTCTATCCGGGCACCTGCCGGAAACGCCCCGCCGCGGGCAAACGCCATTCCCTGCGCATTCTTACTGACAGCCGGGAAATCGTTGTTCGCGATAAGATCCAAGGTCGCAGGACCTGGAAGATCGGGCGCGATCTCGGCGACTTCATCGTTTACAGATCGGATCGAGTTTACGCCTATCATCTGGCTGCGGCGGTCGATGATGCCTGGCAGGGCGTCACCCGGATCGTGCGTGGCGCCGACCTTCTGGATGCCACCCCACCCCAGATGTACCTGCAACAGCGCCTGGAGTTGCCGTCCCCTGACTATGCGCACCTGCCGCTGGTGCTGGATTCGCGCGGCCACAAGCTCAG
>CAZNWR010000184.1:0-2371 GCA_964576645.1 uncultured Enterobacteriaceae bacterium
GCACGTGGTGCTGAGCCGCCTGGTGGAAACCGAGCGCGGCCAGATCGCGATACTGAAAGCCTGCGGCTATACCGATGGACAGCTTTTCGGCCATTACCTGACCACGGTTCTGGTGGTGGCGCTGTTGGCGCTGGTCATAGGCGAAGCCGGCGGTGCCTGGCTGGGACACGGGCTCGCCAACCTTTACCTGCAGTTCTACCGTTTCCCGAAGCTCGATTTTCAACTGCCCGCGTCGATCTTTATCACTGCCGCATTGGTCGTATTCGCCGTGGCCGCCACCGGAGCCGCAGCTGCGATCTGGCGGGTGACGCGCCTGCCTCCGGCCGTGGCCATGAGTGCCGAGGCGCCGGCCCGTTACACGCGCAGCATTGCCGAGCTACTGGGCCTGGGCCGCTGGCTCGGGCTGACGGCCAAGATGATATTGCGCAACATTCAGCGCCGGCCGCTGCGCGCCCTGCTTACTATTATCGGCATGGCGCTGGCCTGCAGCGTGCTCATGACCGGACGTTTTCAGAAAGACGCCATCGATTACATGATAGACATCCAGTTCAAGCTGGGCGCGCACGAAGACCTTTACGTGTCATTCACGGACCCGGTGGACCGCAAAGCCATCTTCGAGCTGCGCAATCTCAGGGGCGTGCGCGCAGCCGAGGGCCGGCTCACCGTGCCCGTGGACCTGAGCTTTGCCAACCATCATGAACGCACCACCGTTACCGGGCTGCCGCCAGTGAACCACCTGCGCTACCTGCTGGACAGCAAACACAGGAAGATCCAGGTACCGGAACGCGGCGTGCTGCTGTCCCAGTACCTGGCGGAAGAGCTGCACGTGGCGCCCGGCGATCGGGTGCAAGCTCACGTTCTTGATCTGACGGGGCGCACCTACGCGCTTCGAGTCTCCGGCGTGGTTCATGACTACGTGGGGACTGCGGCCTACATGAGCCTGAGCAAGTTACAGGGCCTGCTGGCCCAGGGCCCGCTGGTCAACGCGGTGATGCTGCGCGTGGACCGCAGCAAAATAGGCGAGGTCTACCGGCAGCTTCGCAGGCGACCGGAGGTACTGGCGATTCATCACAGGCAGGAGGCCATCGCCAGCCTGTATCATACGCTGGGTGACACGCTGCTTCTGTTCAGCTTTTTCAATACCATCCTCGCCAGCACCATTGCCGTCGGCGTGGTGTACAACAGCGCGCGGGTGGCGCTGTCGGAACGCGGCCGGGAGCTGGCCAGCCTGCGCGTGCTGGGGCTCAGCCACGGGGAGATCAGCGTCATGCTGTTAACGGAGTTGGCCATCATGGCCGGCGTCGGCATCGCCCTGGGATTCATCATCGGCCGCGGCTTCTGCTGGATCATGGCCAGCGCCCTGCAGACGGAGATGTTCAGGGTGCCGGTCGTCATCGAGCCCGCCAGTTACGGTTTCGCCGGCGTGATAATGATCGCGGCCACGTTGCTGTCCAGCCTGTCCGTCTGGCACCGGTTGGGTAAACTCAATCTTGCAGACACTTTGCAGGTGAGGGAATGAACAAGGGAATGCGCGCGGCGGTTATCGGTACGGTGCTGGTGCTGGCCGCGCTGGGCGGCATGTTCGCCCTGTTATTTCACAAAGCACCGAAACTGGTGGAAACCGCGGTCATTGACCGCGGCGAGGTGCGTTCGACCATCGAAGTGGAATCGCGTACCCGCCTGCGCCAGCATTACGTGATCACGGCTCCCGTGGCCGGTGTGCTTCAGCGGGTACAACTGGAAGTGGGCGACCGCGTGAAGCAGGGTCGGGTGCTGGCGCGCATCGAACCGCTGCTGCCCACCCCGCTGGACGCGCGCACCCGCCGCCAGACTCAAGCCGACTACCGTGGCGCACAGGACCAGGTTCGCGCCGCGACATCCGATTTATCCGCCGCCGTCGCGGAGTCAAAACAGCGCAAGGCCGACTTTGAGCGCCTGCAAAAGCTGGCCCACCAGCAACATGTTTCGGAGTCCGACCGGGAGCGGGCGGAAACCGCCATGCACGAAGCACGCGACCAACTGCACGCCCGCCAGGCGCAATTGAGCCTGGCCAAATCAAAGGCGGCGTCGCTGAAGGCGTTGCTGGAGGATTATCAACAGGGTGAGGCGAAGGTGCTGGACGTCCCTTCGCCCATAGACGGCGTGGTCATGAAACGCGACCTGCAGAGCAGCCAGACGGTGAAGGCCGGACAACCCATCCTGACGCTCGGAGACATGCGCAGCATGGAAGTGGCTATCGATGCGCTCACTCAGACCGCCGCGCGCGTGCATCCGGGAACGCCGGTGGATTTCCTGCGCTGGGGCGGCAAGCCGTTGCACGGGAAGGTGTGGAGAATCGAACCAGACGGTTATACCAAGTACTCCGCACTGG
>CAZNWR010000184.1:2381-6300 GCA_964576645.1 uncultured Enterobacteriaceae bacterium
TGGGTGTGGAAGAACAGCATGTCTGGGTGCTGGCGGACGTGCCGCACTGGCCGGCGCAGTTGGGCGAAGGTTTCCGGCTGGATGCGCAACTGGAATTGGCGCGCAAGAACAACGTACTGCGCGTGCCCAACAGCGCCACCTTCCGCACCCATGGCGACACCTGGCAGGTCTTTCTCATGCAGGGAGGCAGGGCCGTGGCGCGCACAGTCGAACTGGGTCTGCAGGGTGATGATTACAGCGAATTGCTCAAGGGCCTCAAAGCCGGCGACACGGTGGTCATCCATCCGTCCTCGGACCTGGAATCGGGAGAGAAGGTGGAAAGAGCCTTCAGCAAATAGCGTGAGTGCGATGCCGAGGTTTGCAGCAAGCCGTTACTGTTCCTGAGTATTCGGCTCGTTGGACAGGCATTTGGCGAACAATTCGTTCAGGCTGGTGATATTCAGGCGCGCATAAGCGCGCCGGCGCAAGGTGGCAACAGTGGGCTTTCCCACGCCCAGGTCCAGGGCGATACCCGTGTTTGTCATGCCCATGAGCGCCCTCGCGCATACCTGGATCTGTCTTTCCGTCAGACTTGCGTCGAGACCACGCAGACGCCGTTCCATCAGGTCGATGCGCGGCCGTCTGTAGGACTGCCACGCTGGCGGCGGATTCATAGCCAGGTGCTTGCCCACAAGCGCCGCCAGAACTGCGGCAACTTCGCTCAGGAAGCCCAACTGCGCCTCGCTGAACCTGCCCATGCGGGCGTCCCGGTAGAAATTTTCCACGAACCACATGCCGCCTATCTGGTCGATGACGGATAACCGTTCCACCAGGCCGAAGCGATCATAAATTCTGCGGCGGTACTCGAAATCCGAAATGTCCGCGGCGTTCAGCCTGAACACCAACGCCTGCGTGTTTCCTGTGTCGCCGGATCGCACACGCCTGATATTGGGATCGTGCCGATACAGGATCTTGTCTTCGTATATTTTCCCCGCCTTGCCGGCGATGCGTGTGCCGCCGATGCTTTCCGCGGCAACCAGGCTGGGTACCATGTTCCGGTCAAAGGCGAATACGGACAGGTGACTGGCGCCCAGCGGCTTCTGCAGCGCGCGCAGTATTTCTGCCGGAAATTCCTGCCGCCCAAGCGCGGGGATCAATTCCGGCAAGCGGTTGCCCATCCAGCTCAGCACGGTCTTGCGACAGGAATCAGTTGCCATGCTTGTAGCTCTTCGAGATGACTGATCGCCCCGGTCGACCGCGTTAGCATCCAGCACTGCCGATCCTTGAAAGTTGGACATTCATTGCGTGGATGAAAGTATATTTTAGGGTGTAACGTTCCGTGAACAAAGTTCAACACGCCGCAAGCCGGCGGCCTGCCCACCTGCTGGCCGACAGGCACACGCCGCTGGTCCACAACTGCTGGTACGTGGCCGGTTTTGCCGGTGAGTTCACCCGGGAACTGCGCGCACGCACGATACTGGGGAAACCCCTGGTACTGTTCCGCAGCGGCTCCGGCATACCGGTGGCGCTGGATGACCGGTGTCCGCATCGGTCATTTCCACTGTCACGCAGCCGGCTCGACGGGGACACAATCGTGTGCGGTTACCACGGGCTGCGTTACGACTGTGCCGGCAACTGCGTGGAGGTTCCGTCCATGGAAAGGGTTCCGCCGGGGATCAGTGTCAGGCGCTATCCCCTTGTCGAGCGCGGCCACCTGGTGTGGATCTGGATGGGGGATCCGGAATCGGCGGACGCGTCGGCGATACCAAGGCAGGAATGGATAACCGATCCCGGCTGGACTTCCTCACAGGGCTATTTTCACCTGTCCTCAAATTATGTAGGCCTGCATGAAAATCTGCTGGATCTGACGCACCTCAGTTACCTGCATGCCGACACCTTCGGTACCAGCGATTATGCCCGCGCACCGTTTGAAGCAGAGATCGGGGCCGGCAGCTTCGCGGTACACCGCAAGGTCGTCCCCACATTCCTGCCGCCCATCTGGGCAAAACCCACCGGCCTCGGGGGCGTGCCGGCGGCACGCATCGTCAGGTCCGAGTTCCTGTCGCCGGCGCTGCACGTGGTCAACGTCCGGTTCCATGCCGCGGATGTGCCCGAGAGTCAATGTCCGGATCATCAGATCAAGACAGCGCACATCGTTACGCCGGAGTTACAGGATTCGACGCACTATTTCTTCTATCACGCCCGCAACTTCGCGCGTGACGATGACGCCGTGACAGAATTCATGCACGAGCGGCTCAGCGCCGCGTTTCGCGAGGACGTGGAGGGATTGGAGGCTATCGCTCGACTCGCCCGCTCCTGGCCGGACAGTGCGCCGCCCGAGATATCCATCGCCTCCGACAAGGCAGGGGTGGCCATGCGTCACTACCTGAAACGCCTGGCGGATTCCGAAGCACAGACGCCCGCGGTCACATAATGTTGTAGGATCTGCGGGTCAAGGCTTTTCAGGGCGCCGCCGGCGCCGCACAGATTTTTTCATGTCAGTGCCGCGTTTTCGGTGCCCGTATTCGTCGTCGGCGCGTTGATAATGAACGGATCAATAACGGCACCAGTGCTGCAACTGGGTTTTCGCATCTTCTTTGCGGGTGCGGGCCTATTCGCCATTGTGACCATGGCCCTGTGGTCGGGCGTCTACGTGTTCGGCGTCAACCTGCCCATGTCCGGGATCACCATATTTCAGTGGCACGCCCACGAGATGATCTACGGTTACGCCATGGCGGTGATTGCCGGTTTTCTGTTGACGGCGGTACAGAACTGGACCGGCATTCAAACCCCGCAGGGCGGGAAGCTGCTAGGTCTGTTCCTGCTCTGGGCGGCAAGCCGCGTGCTGTTCTTGTTCGGCACGCGATTCCTGTTCGCCGCCGCAATCCTCGATATGCTTTTCATGCTTGGCCTGATCGTGGCCACCGCATTGCCGATTGTAAAAGTCCGGCAATGGCGGCAAGGAGCGATCCTCGGCAAGCTCGCGTTGCTTGCCGCCGCCAACACCGTGTTCTACCTGGGCGCCGCGGGCATGATGGACCGGGGTGTGTTCTGGGGTGTCTACAGCGGCTTTTACCTGGTAATAGCGCTGATCCTGACCATGGGCCGGCGTGTCGTGCCGGGTTTTATTGAACGCGGCGTCGGATACCCGGTAAAGCTCAGGAACAGCACCGCGTTGGATATTTCGATACTCGTGTTTTACCTGGGTTTCTTTTTCATTCAGGTTTTCGCGGGCCTGCACCGCAATGGCGCCGGTCTCGCGGCGGTGCTGTTCGTCCTGCTCACCATCCGTCTTGCCGGCTGGCATACCCCGGGGATCTGGAAGAAGCCGTTGCTGTGGAGCCTGTATGTTTCCATGATATTCATCGACCTGGGCTTCCTGCTGGCGGCGCTGGTGCCGGTGCTGAAGATTTCCCCTTTTATCGCCATCCATGCATTTGCGGTGGGCGGCGTCGGCCTGGTGACCATGAGCATGATGTCGCGCGTGTCGCTGGGGCACACGGGGCGCAGCGTGCAAGCGCCGCCGCGGGCGGTAACAGCGGCCTGTGCAGTGTTGATTTTGGCGGCCCTGGTGCGTGTCGCGGGGCCGCTGTTCGACGCGGCCGACTACCGCACCTGGATATTAACCTCTCAGCTTATCTGGATCGCCGCCTTCGGCATATTTGTCGCCGTTCTCGCGCCGATGCTGCTGTCGCCCCGGGTTGACGGGCAACCGGGTTAGATAGGCGGGAATCAAATGGCATTGTGGTATCTGGGTTCCGGACACGCTGTAAATACATCCTTGTACGCTCGATCGCCGCATCCCTGCGGCTCACGGTCCGTAACCCAGATACCACAACGCCCATAGTTCCGCGTATTACATTTTGGAACGGCTATATGGCCTGGTGGGGCAAATAAAAAAGCCGGTGGCGCATGGGCGCCACCGGCCGTTGTAGCTACG
>CAZNWR010000185.1:0-6276 GCA_964576645.1 uncultured Enterobacteriaceae bacterium
CCAACTCACATACCCCATTTGGGGTATTGACCTAAAGCCATTGATTATCCCAGAGTAAACTGTTCGGGACTGGGATGGATATACCCTCCAAGCCGCTTGCAGAGGTTGCGGGTCAGGGGTATAGATTAGCCATAAAACTAGAATTAATCCGTCAGAGTGCGCTGTAGTTGTAGGAGTAGCCCATGACTCTTTCAGGAAATATTTCCAGCTTCATCGCTGGGCTTGTGCACGGCAGAGATCCGGAATTGGGCGATCACCATGATCGTGCTCAGAAGCTCACCGAAGCATTTGCAAGACTGCTCCATTGCTCTGAAGACGAGGTAACGCTGCTGGGGCTGGGTGCACGAATACACGACATTGGGAAGCTGGTCGTGAATTCACACATTCTGCTCAAGCCATCGCGGCTGACCGCGAGTGAGTTTGATGCAGTCAGGGCCCATTCGAAGCTGGGCGCCGAGCTTCTCGCCCCACTGGTACTTGACCCGCGCATCGGTGAACTAGTGAGGCACCATCATGAAAACTACGATGGTACGGGTTACCCCGATCAACTGGCGGGTGTGAAAATTCCCAAGTTCGCGCAAATAATGCGGATCGTGGATTCCTTCGACGCCATCACTTCCGACAGGCCCTACCACAAGGGCGCAACCCCTGAAGAAGCGATCAAAGCAATGAGACGTGATTGGCGGCTCTACAATCCCGCGTACCTCGACACTTTTCTTGAAATGGTCGCAGGTCCCCGCCCGCAGATGGCCCAGGCAAGCGCAAGTTCCTCTCCCGCCTGACAGGCACTTTCAAGCCGTTCGTATTCTCCGGGTCTGCTTCCGGCTCGCGGTGATCCTCACGCGACTCCGCTATACCAGGCACCCCGTGCGTTCCGGTTCCAGCGCGCCATGAGCGGACCGCCCGGCCCGGGTCATGCCGGGCCGGGCGGCCTGTCACTTCCGATCAGTCGCTTGCGCCCAGTGGCACCCGGGGCGGCGTGCTGTTGGTGCCGGGAGGCAGAATGTCGTGGGCGATGCCGGCATTGTTAAGGCTGGCGTTGAACGCCTCCAGCTCGGTACGTTTGATGCTATCCATGTCGGATCGGATTTTATCCCACTTCGACTTGAGTTCCCGCGCCTCTTCCTTGGCGGCCGCGGTGACCGGCGGATCCTGATCCACAATGGAGATCAGGTGCAGCACGCGCACGCTCAGCAGCCGGCTCGGAACGCTGACGTAATCCTGCACACCGTTGGGCAGCGGCGCTTGTGGGACCTGCTCTTCCCAGTGGGCTATGCGGTCAATAAGTGCATGCCCAGCCGCCGCGATCTTTGAAGCCTGGGGGCTCTCAGAGGTCAGGCGCATCAGTCGACTTGCCTGGGCGGCAACCGAGCGCATCTGGTTGGTGGAGCGGTGTATATCGTTCACCAGGTCGCGCAGGCTGGCCAGCAGGTTCTGCTGTTCCGACCATTGCGCCGCCGTGTGCGTCACATGGCGCGGATCATTGACCACCGCGAAACTTTGCGTCAGCGACTTGTTGCCGTAAATGAGCTTGACCTTGTACGTGCCCGGGGCCACGCGATAGGGCAGCTGGCTCACATAGCGAATAGTGTCGGAAACGGCCGTGTAAGGCGCCACGCGCAGATTCCAGGTGTAGGCGTTCATGCCGGCCTTGGCGGGCACCGCGGGTGGCGGCGGCAGCTTCAGGACGCCTTTTACGAGGTTCGGCGGCGGCTTCTTCGCCGGCGCACTGGTAAACCTGCGGATCACCTGGTTCCGGCTGTTGAGGATCTCCAGCACGACCGGTTGGGACTTGGTGTCCGGCGCCTTCGCGAACTCGTAATGAAACGTGGCGCCATCCGGCGGGTTCTTTCCGGGCTCGGGCGCCCAGCCATGATGGTCCAACCGGTAGGCGCGGCGCGGCTTGAACAGGTACATATCCGCCTTGGCCGCTTTATCGTCAAGCTGCTGCAGCGGCGTCAGATCGTCCAGGATCCAGAAGGCGCGCCCCTGGGTGGATGCCACCAGGTCGTTGTCGCGGATCTTGAGATCCGTGATCGGCACCCGCGGCAGGTTGAGTTGGAGCGGCTGCCAGTTCCTGCCATCGTTAAAGGAAATGTACATGCCTTCCTCGGTTCCGGCGTAGAGCAGGCCGGGCCGGTTAGGATCTTCGCGCACGACACGGGCGAATACATTCTTCGGGATCCCGTTGACAATGAGTTGCCAGCTTTTCCCGTAGTTCTCCGTGCGGTAAATCATGGGCCGGAAGTCCCCGAACTTGTAGCGGGTCACCGCGATGTACGCCTTTCCGGGATCGTGTGGTGAAATCTCAATGGCGTTGACCTGCGCCTCCGGCATATCGTGCGGCGTCACATTCGTCCAGTGTTTGCCGCCATCACGGGTAATGTGGACAAGGCCGTCATCCGAGCCGACCCACAGCGTATTGGGGTCGCGTGGGGATTCGGCGATATAGAAGATGGTGTTATAGAATTCGCCGCCGGCGCCTTCTATGCTGATAGGGCCGCCGGTAGTGCCTTCCTCGCTGACATCATGGCGCGTGAGATCCGGACTGATCGCAGTCCAGGTATTGCCGCGGTCGGTGGATTTCAGTACGACCTGCGCTCCATAGTAAATCACGTTCGGATCGTGCTGCGAAACCAGCAGCGGTGCATTCCAGTTAAATCGGTACTTGAGATCCTTCGCCGGCCTGAATCCGGCGAAGTAGGGATATGGCTCGATGTCCCTGATGGTCCCGGTGCGGTCGTTCGTTTCGTAGAGCGAGCCGAGAATGTCCGATGCGTAAATTAATACGGGCTTTTCTGCATCCATGCTGATGGTGGCGCTTTCGCCGCCGCCGATATCGTGCCAGTCCTGGATGCCGATGCCCCTGCCCAGGGTCCGTTCCGGCAGCCGCAACGGGCCGCGATCCTGCTGGGCGCCGTAGACGTTGTAAGGGAAAGCTTTATCAACGAAAACCCGGTAGAACTGGCCAGTGGGCTGGTTGACCTGGCTTGACCATGTCCGGCCGCCATTCAGCGTCACGGCCGCCCCGCCGTCATTGCTTTCAATCATCACCTTGTTGTTGCGCGGGTTGATCCATAATCCGTGGTTGTCCCCATGGGCGTTATGGATTTCAGTGAAGGAGACACCGCCATCCGTGGATTTCGTGAACGAATTGGACAACACGTAGACAGTGTTCTCATCTACCGGGTCGGCAACGATGCGCGTGTAATACCAGCCGCGATCCCGCATTCCGTCGTTGCCGTTGACGCGTCTCCACGTCTTGCCGGCATCATCGGACCGGAACACTCCACCCTTCTGCGCCTCGATCATGGCGTACACCCGATCCGGGTTGACGGGAGATACGGAAACACCGGTATTACCCATAAGTTTCGGCAGGCCGTCCGTCAACCGGTGCCAGGTGTCTCCGCCGTCCGTGGATTTCCAAATACCGCTGCCCGGGCCGCCACTGCGTATGTTCCAGGGACGGCGGTCGTGATCCCACATGCCTGCATAGAGGATGCGGGGGTTGGCGGGATCCATGCTAAGGTCATGGGCGCCGGTCGTTTTGTTCACAAACAAGACGCGCTTCCAGGTTTTACCTCCGTCCAAGGACCGGTAGACGCCGCGTTCCTCGGTGGGTTTCCACGGGGTGCCCTGTGCGGCGACGAATACGACGTCGGGATTGTGGGGGTCAATCCTGATCGCGCCTATGTGGCGGGTTTTCTCGAGTCCGATGTGCGTCCAGGTTTTGCCGGCATCGGTTGATTTGTATATGCCGTCTCCGTGGGAAGTGGTGACGCCGCGTACCGGCGCCTCGCCGGTACCGGCATAGATCACGTTGGGATCCGACGGCGCCACCGCGATGGCGCCGACCGTGCCAACGTCGAAGAAACCATCTGAAATGTTCTTCCAGGTTGTGCCGGCGTCGGTGGTTTTCCAGACGCCGCCGCCGGAGGAACCCAGATAAAAAGTATAGGGCTCGCCGGCATAGCCCGCCACCGCGGTGGTGCGGCCACCGAGAAACGGCCCGATGTTGCGCCATTTCAGCGCTTGATAAAGCTCGGGGTTCACCGGATAGGACGGATGGTCTTCGGCAAAGGCGATGCTGCTGGAGAGTGTGATCGCAAGAATGATCAGAGACACAACAGCCGGGATGGATCTACGCATAAGTCACCCCCAATATTCGGGACTTACAGATACAGCATTGTTTGATTTTTGTAATGGCCTCCGAAAGCCGCGGCCCGGAGGTAGTGGGAAACAAAGTTTATCTACACATCGACAGGTTATACAAAAGGCGCGGTTTGGCGCTCCTTTGTTTTAGGGCTCCGGCCCTTTTGGGAAGTGGTCCCGGAATGGGACCGATAAGATTGAACGAAAGAGTTGAAACTGAAGTCAGTTCAGTCGAACGCCATGGGATTGTACGTGGCGCCGGATGGCCGCGTAGGATTCCGTGGCGACATAAGTTTCCTCCGCCGGCAAGTAGGGCCGGAGAATATCGAGGATAAGATCATATCCTTCCAGAATGGACCGCTCGTTGACATTCTGGCCAAGCAGTTCGATGGAGTTCAACCAGTTGTCGGATATGATCCAGGTGCTGCGTACCAGGGAGTTGGTCAGCTCGCGGTTGCCCTTCAGGCTCAGGACGCCGTGATTGTCCAGCTCCACAAAGAATTCCTCCAGCGCGCGCAGGCGCTTGCGGCGGTTCTCCTGGTAGCGCCGCAGCAGCAGCGGATCGGAACGCAGCAGGTTGGGCATTTCCCGGTAGAAGAATCGGTAGCGGTAAATCAGGAGTAACTGGCGCGCGAACATCTCGGCCATGTGACGCAGGGTCGGATGGAGGTGGTCCCGGTACCAGCCGGAATCCATCTCCTCTACGATGTGCCGGAAGATGCACTGAATGACTTCCTGCTTGTTGCGGAAGTGGTAGTGCAGGTTGCCCTTGCTGATCCCGCATTCCTCTGCAATGCGGTTCGTGGATACGGCGGTCGTGCCCTGCTCGTTGAACAGGGCAATAGCCTTGCGGATAATACGCTGCTGCGTGTCACGGGTAGCCATATGCTTTCAGTGCCGTCCTCATTCCCCTCAACCGGCCTGCGAGAATAGGGTACATACCCTAATCTCGTACTGTACACAATTCCGGCGCTCTTCGAAAATCCAATTCGTTATACATATATAAATGGGGAAATTGGCAGTGTCTGAACCCCTTATCGCACAGCGCAAGCCGTATTTCGTGGAACTCAAGGCCGGCAGGCCCTATGCCTGGTGTGCCTGCGGCCGCTCGGCCCGGCAGCCGTTCTGCGACGGATCCCACGCCGGCACGGGCCTTGAGCCGGTCCGGTTCGTCGCGGAGGCGGACCGCGAGGTGGTCCTGTGCGGCTGCAAACACACGGGCAATCCCCCGTTCTGCGACGGTACCCACAACAACCTCTCTGACACCTACGAAGAGGCCGGGGAGGACGAGATTCGGGCATCCGCCTCGATCCCGGTGACGCCTCCCGATAGCGGCCAGACCGGCAAGGCGTTGCTGGACGGCGGATGTTACGTGCTGACCGTTTCCATGGACAAGGCCGGTCGACATGGCGCCATGCGCATGCTGCCGGTGATCGGTAGCGGCGACGGTGCCAGGTTTCTGTCGCAATACTACGCGGAGGTGGATACCGGCGCATCGGACAACCTGGCTTTTCCCGGGAGCGAAGTGGTGTTATTCCTCACCTCGGGCGCGGCGACCGTATCGATTTCCGGCCGTGAGTTCGAGGTGGGTCCGGAATGCGGCGTGTATATTCGCGAAGGCGAGGCGTTCGCCGTGCGGAACAACGCCGCCGAACCCGTTCGAATGTCGATCAGCGTCTGCCCCCAGGGCGACGGGCCGCAGATACTGCGTGTCATGCCCGGGAATTTCGACGATAGTGTCCCGCAGCGCGTCGCCGCGGTGGATGAGTCGCTGCGAGAGCCCATGGCGGATCGCTTCTACCAGGTGCTGGTGGGAGAGGAAACGGGTTCAAGGTCTGTTACCGGGTTTATCGGCGAGGTGCCCAAGTCGAGGGCGGCCGGGCATCACCATCTGTACGAGGAGGCGATTCTGATCCTGACCGGCGAGGGATTCATGTGGACGGAGAATGCCCGCGCGCAAGTTCGGCCGGGCGATATTATATTTTTGCCGCGCAAGCAGCTGCATTCTCTGGAATGCACATCCGACGGCGGCATGCGATTACTTGGTGTTTTTTATCCTTCTGGCAGTCCCGCGGTTAATTACTGAAACCGGGATCGTGCGTCGAACTCCCCGGATTGACCTTC
>CAZNWR010000186.1:0-6236 GCA_964576645.1 uncultured Enterobacteriaceae bacterium
TCGAGCGTACAGGGATGTATTCACAGCGTGTCCGGCACCCGGATACCGCAACGCCCGTCTGCTCCAGAGTTCGGAACACCTATCTACACCTTCCACCGGTAGCCCATGCCATAAATGGTTTCAATGCGATCGAAAGTATCATCGAGGAGTTCGAATTTGCGCCGTATGCGCTTGATATGGGACGTCACCGTTCCATCATCGACAAAAATGTTCGCATCCTCCATTAGCTGGCTGCGGCTCTTGACGTGTCCCGGTATGCGCGCCAGCGAACTGACCATCCAGAATTCAGTCAGGGTAAGGTCAAGCCGGTGCTCGCGCCATTCCACCGTCAGGCAGTTTCGATCTATGGCCAGGTCCCCGACCCGGTGCAAGTCTGCGTTGCCGGCGCCGGCGCGCAGCGCCTCGACGCGACGGAACAGCGCCGCCACCCGCGCCAGAATCTGCGGCATGGAAACATTCTTCGTCAGATAGTCGTCCGCGCCCAGGCGCAGACCCGATATCACGTCGAAATCGGAGTCGCGGGCAGTGAGAAATATGATCGGCAGCGCGCCGGAAAGCGCGCGCAAATCCCGGCACAGGTCGAAGCCGCCCTCGGCTTCCTCGCCCAGGCTGATGTCGATGATGGCGAGATCCGGAAGTCGCCGCTTCAAGGCCGACATGCAGAGACTTCGGTCGGCGTAAGCCGCAACCTCGTACCCCTGGCGGCGCAACGCATCCGCGTAGTTCGCGCGGATGTCCGGCTCGTCCTCGATTAGGGCTATATGCTTTCTCACAACAGTCGTCCCGCGGGTAATTTAGCCCAAATCCGGTGTAAATAGATCCCGCCGGGGCGCATTGCCCGAATTCCGCCACAATTCATCGCCACATTGCCATCGAACAGCCGCCGGCGCTCCATGCGCGCCCGCTTTAATTGCCGCCAGACCCAATCGAAACACCAGGAGGACATCGTGACCAAACACCTGCTGCTGGGACTGTTGTTCATGTGCCTGTTCAACATAGCCGCCCACGCCCAAACGCCGGCGTCCCAAACTCATCACCGGGCTCCCGTGGGGATCGGCATCGGTGCTCTCATCGGAGGCCTGGTGGCAGGGCCGCCCGGGGCCATTGTCGGCGCGGCCGGCGGCGCCTGGTTTGCGACCCACGCCGACGCGGCGGATGCCCGCAAAAAGCGCGTCGCCGAGCTCAAACAACGGCTGGCTAAACAGCAGGAAGCGTTCCTGGCCCTGCAAGGCCGATTTGACCGTGAACAACAGTTGAAGGACAGCCACTTGCAGAGAGTAGCGCTTCAGCGCCGAAAATCGATCGAGGAGCAGCTTGCTCACGGCGTATCCCTGAGCGTCTATTTCAGGACAGGCAGCGCTGAGTTACATACCGGCGCGCTGCCGAATATTCAAAAGCTGGCCCGATTCCTGTCGAAATTTCCGGAAATCCAACTGCGCCTGGACGCCTATGCCGACCGGCGCGGCAGCGATGCCTATAACCTTGAATTGAGCCGCAAACGGGGCGAGGCCGTCGAAAAGGCGCTGATGGCGGCGGGTGTCGACGGTGCCCGCATCCACCAGCAGGCGCACGGCGACAATGACGCCAAGGCGGCCAGGGGCGATACCGACGGTTACGCTTTCGATCGCCGGGTCAGCATCCACCTGACCCTGAACACCGAGGCCTGAACCCGTGACCGGCGGAACGGACATACCTGCTCCAAGCGCGGCACGCGCGATGAGTCATACCCGGGAGGTCCTCCGCTGGCTGTTGAATGTGATTTTGGTGGGGGCCGGCGTTGTGATGGTCTTGAGCGCCGCCGTGCTCTTGCTCACGCAGTTGGCGCAGGCAGCACCTGCAAAGCCGGTTCCCACCACCACCTGTTCGGCCGCGCCCGCGGCGATTCACTGGCTCCGGATAAGCCGCACCATCGTCACCAGCAACGGGGCCTCGCGCGAAGAACTGGTGACTATCGATTACGTCGAGTACCGACGATTCCCGCAACCGGGACAGGGACGTCTTTCCGGTCTCCTCCTCCTCTCCCGCCGCAGCAAGGACGCCGCGGCGGGTTTATCACCCCCGCCCGTCCAGCATCCCTGAAAGCAGCGGCACCGTCCACGCCCGGGTTGCCACGCTGATATTTTCATAAGAGGATGCCGCAAACCCGGCGCCACAGCGGCCGGGAACGGTACCTCATTCAACCAGGGAGAAACGGACATGCATCACACCATCGCTGCGTTGCTGATTAACATTGTATTCGCCGCAGTAATCGTCGCCGCAGGATTCTGGATCGCAAAATCGCTGAAAAACTGGATCTCTCACCTGCTGCAGAAACGGGCCGTGGATCCCATGCTCGCCTCGTTTCTGTCGAGTATCCTTCACGTACTGATGCTGGCGTTCGTGGTGATTGCGGCACTGGCCAAGCTCGGGATCCAGACCACGTCCCTGGTAGCCGTTTTTGGGGCCGCCGGACTGGCCGTGGGACTGGCGTTGAAGGATTCACTGTCCAACTTCGCCGCCGGCGTCATGCTCATATTCTTTCATCCGTACAGGGTCGGTGACTACGTCGAGGCGGCGGGCACCGCGGGAACCGTGGAAGGCATGCAGATCTTCTACACGCAGTTCCGCACTCCCGACAACCGGTCGGTGATCGTGCCCAACTCCAAGATCAACGGCGACATCATCACCAATTATTCCGCCAAGGATTTGCGCCGGGTCGATCTCCAGTTCGGCGTTGCCTACCACGACGACATCCGCAAGGTGAAGTCGGTCCTGCAATCAATATTGGATGCCGACGAGCGTGTGCTGAAGGATCCCGCTCCCGTGATCGCCCTCTCGGAGCTTGGCGACAGCAGTCTGAAATTCATCGTGCGGCCGTGGGTGAGGAAAGAACATTACTGGGACGTCTACTGGAGCATACTGGAAGTTGCCAAGCTGCGCTTCGATGAGGAGGACCTCACCTTCCCGTTCCCGCAACACGACGTGCACCTGCACCAGGCGGCCTGAGCGGGTTCCGGCTCGCCTGCTTGATCGGGCGTTATTTGCCCACGACAAAATGCATGGCCAGTTTGTAGAACATCTCCACCGGCGGCCAAAGGATCACGTTGAGCAGACGTGTTGCGATAAGAACGATGAGAATGACCATACCCCAGCGCTCGAGCAGATTGTAGCGCCAGGCCCAGCGCGGCGGCAGGGCTGCCGATACGATGCGGCTGCCGTCAAGTGGCGGCACCGGTATCAGGTTCAGAACCATCAGCACAATGTTGATGAAGATCCCAGCCTGCGCCATGTACATGAGCGGCGCCGCCATGTTTCCCAGCGCGGCGCCCGTCAACACCAGGATGCGGGCCAGCACCGCCCAGATAATAAGCATCACCAGGTTGGCGCCTGGACCGGCCGCGGCCACCAGTGCCATGTCGCGCTTCGGATGATTGAGGTTGCGCCAGTCCACCGGCACCGGCTTGGCCCAGCCGAATACGAAGTTGCTGATAAGCAGCAACACCATGGGAAGCAATATGGTGCCGATGGGATCGATGTGCTTGATGGGATTGAGCGTGAGCCTTCCCGCCAGTTTCGCCGTCTGGTCCCCCAGCTTGCTTGCCACCCAGCCGTGGGCGACCTCGTGCACGGTAATGGCGAAGATGATCGGTATGGCGTATACGACAATCTTCTGGACCAGGGTCAGATGCACCATGGGGTCATCCTAAGCCGGCCGAACCTGAATCAAACATGTTTCTCGCCAAGATCGCAAAGTACGCCGGGAATGTGAAGGAAATTGAAATACTACTATACCTTGGTTGACTTGGCGTCTTGGCGAGAGACCGATTTAAGTTCGTATTCATTTCTGTCAAAAGTTCGTAAACAAAAAACTAACGGACCGGCGCATATCCGGGCGGCGGCACGATTGGCTTGAGAGACAGGATCAGCCGCGCCGCCGGCACGGATCTCCACCTTCTGCATCCGGCGCGGAGGCGTCAAGAACGGAAAAGTCGAACGCGTTGCGATCCAGCAGGTGGGAAGGAACCAGGTTCTGCACGGCCGCAAGCATGGTTTCCATGCGCCCTGGAAACCGGCGCTCCCATTCGTTCAGCATCTGTTTGACCGCCTGGCGCTGCAGGTTGTCCTGTGAACCGCACAGATTACAGGGAATGACAGGAAACTGCTTCCAGGAAGCATAGGCCTTGATATCGGACTCGCTGCAGTAGGCAAGCGGCCGGATCACCACATTGGCCCCGTCGTCGCTCAGCAGCTTGGGCGGCATGGCTTTCAGTTTGCCGCCGTAGAACAGGTTCAAAAACAACGTTTCCAGGATATCGTCCCGGTGGTGCCCCAGTGCGATCCGGGTAAAGCCCTCGCGCCGGGCGAACGAGTAGAGACTGCCGCGGCGCAGGCGCGAACACAGTCCGCACATGGTCTTTTCCTCGGGCACCACGCGCCGGACCACGCTGTAGGTGTCCTGCTCGATAACGTGATACGGCACCCCCAGGTTCTCCAGGTACTCCGGCAAGACGTGCTCCGGGAAATCCGGTTGTTTCTGATCCAGGTTTACCGCCACCAATTCGAATTTTACCGGCGCGCCGCGCTGCAGGTTGAGCAGGATATCGAGCATGGTGTAGGAGTCGGCGCCACCGGACAGGCATACCATCACACGCTCCCCGTCCCGGATCATGTCGAAGTCCTCGATAGCCTTGCCGACGTTGCGCCGCAGCCGTTTTTGCAGCTTGTTGAATTCGAACAGCTGCTTGCGCTTCAGGGATTGCATGTCGTGATGAATATATTGGAAAAACGCGGTCTGCGCTTCGTATCATAACATCGCGCGGACGCATGTTATCAATTCAGCTCAAAGCCACTTGAGGATTTTGAAAAGGGCCAACAGACCCACGGCAATGATGCCCATGCCCCCGAGTACGAAATAGTAGCCGTAAAAGTCCTTCAGCTCCGGCATGTTCACGAAATTCATGCCGTAAATCCCGGCCAGCAGGGTCAACGGCATGAATACTACCGTGACGATCGTCAACACGCGCAGGATATTATTCAGCCGGTGCGAGGAAACAGAGATGTAACCGTTGATCAGATCGGATGTCAGTTCCTGCAGCAGACCGCAAAGGCTCGCGAGCCGCTCCATATGTTCGTGGGCGTCCGCAAACTCATGCTCATTCACGTCGGAGACAATATCAGGATCCGGGTCACGGAGGGAATCCAGCGCCTTCGCCTGGCTGGCGAAAATCCGCCTCAGTTTCTTGAGGTTGCTGTTATACGTGATCAGATTCCCGAGTAACTGGTCGGTTGGATTCTCGAGCATCTGCTCCTCAAGGGTATCCAGTTTCTGCTCCATTTCCAGAATTATCGGAGAATAACGATCAATGACTGCGCGCACGACCCGGTAGGTAACGTGCGCGGGACCGCTTTCCAGGTCCAGCTTCCCCGCCTCCATCAGCGACCAGATCCGGTCTATGCTCGGGGACGGACCGGCGTGGCGCGTCGCCAAAAAATTCCGGCCCGCAAAGAAGGAAATGTGCACGATATCGTAGTCGATGGAATCCGTGTCAGCGCTGAATCCCTTCAACAGCAAAAAAAAGTAATCGTCGAACCATTCCAGCTTTGGGGGATGTCGGTCGCGCTGGCAGTCATCCAGGGACAACTCGTCAATGCCGAACCTTTCGCGCAACAGCTCTCGCTCGTGCTCGCGTTCCTCGGAACAGAAATCTACCCAGACAAATTGGTCCGAATCAGAATCCCACGCCGCCAGCAACTCCTCTCCACCAATGCGGCGGGCGCCCGTGCCCGGGTCGTAGCAGACACTGCGGATCATTTGCTTTTCTCCATCAGGTGATTAATGCCTGGCAACCGCGATGAGCAGGATAACAAACAGAATAACCAAAACTATGGGTACCAGCGCGCTTGCCCAGTCGCGCTCCGGCGCCTGCCTGCTGCGTTCCAGCGTAGCCTTGATCCCCGGCCAGAAGATAACCGCCACCAGCATCGCGCCGGCAACCAGTAGTATCTGCTCCCACGTGGACATTATGAACCGGACCTCAGGGCAACGGCGTTTTCGGACCGGATCATGATGATAAAAAAACCCCGCGCGAGCGGGGTTTTCTTCGATAAAAACATGGAAGAAATCAGTTGCCGTTCAGGAACACTTCAGTTGCATGAAAGCCCTTCGGTCCCTGCTCCGCTTCGTACTGTACGGATTGACCTTCACTCAATGTCCGGTAGCCCTCGGCCTTGATGGCGGAGTAATGTACGAACACGTA
>CAZNWR010000187.1:0-6231 GCA_964576645.1 uncultured Enterobacteriaceae bacterium
ATGGTGGTGGCGCTCAAGTCCGCCAATGGCAAGATGGACACTTATGCACTCAACAACCTGGTCGCGGGACAGGTCCTGGACCCGATCCAGCGCCTGCCCGGCGTCGGCGGCGTAAGACAGTTCGGATCAGCCTACGCCATGCGCATCTGGCTCAACCCGGAAAAGCTGCACGGCTATGGGTTAAGCGCCGCCCAGGTGCTCGACGCCGTTCGTAACCAGAACGTGCAAATTGCCTCCGGCAGCATCGGCGCCGAGCCGAGCCCCAAGGGCCAGGGTTTCACCGCCCCGGTGACCTCCGCCAGCCGCTTTACTTCCGCCAAACAGTTCGGCGACATTATCCTGCACGCAAACCCCGACGGCACGTCCGTGCGCCTGCGGGATGTGGCGCGCATCGGTCTCGGCGCCGAAGCCTATGGTCACGAGGTGCATCTCAACGGCGCACCCATCGCCGGTTTCGCCATAGAGCTTTCTCCCGGCGCAAATGCGCTGAAAGTCGCCGACGAAGTGCGCGCCAAGATGAACCAGCTTTCCGCCTTTTTCCCGGCAGGCGTGAGCTGGCTCATTCCCTACGACAGTACGCCGTTCATCAGTTCATCCATAACGGAAGTTGTGCACACACTCATCGAGGCGGTGCTGTTGGTGTTCCTGGTCATACTGGTGTTTCTGCAGAATCTGCGCGCCACCATGATCCCCACCCTGGTTGTCCCCGTGGCCCTGACCAGCGCTTTCGCCGGCATGTACGCCGTGGGCTTTTCCATCAACGTGTTAAGCCTGTTCGGGCTGGTGCTGGCCATCGGCCTGGTTGTCGACGACGCCATCGTGGTGGTGGAGAACGTCGAGCGCATCATGGCGGAGGAAGGGCTGTCCCCCAGGGAAGCCGCACGCAAGGGTATGGGTCAGATCACCGGGGCAATCATCGCCATGACGACGGTGCTGGCGGCGGTATTTATTCCCATGGCGCTGGTGGGTGGCAGCGTCGGCGCCATTTACCGGCAGTTCTCCCTCACCATCGCCATTTCCATGGTTATCTCCGCCCTCATGGCCATGAGTTTTACTCCCGCCCTGTGCGCTTCTCTGTTGAAACGTACACATAAAGGTCCCAACGTGCTGGCGCGGGGCTTCAACCGGGCTTACGGCGCGATGGCGGCCATGTACCTGCGCCGCGTGGCGGTGGCCATACGCCATACGCCGCGCTGGATGGTGTCCTTCCTGGTGCTGGCGGGCCTGGCGGCGGTACTGCTGGTGCGTCTTCCCAGCAGCTTCGTTCCGGCGGAAGATCAGGGCTACGCTTTGACCACCGTCCAGCTTCCACCCGGGGCGACGGTGCAGCGCACCGCCGCCGTATTGCGGCAGATGGAAAGCATTCTTAGGAATAACCCTCTGGTGGACCGCGTACTCGACGTGGCCGGCTTCAGCTTTCTCGGCCAGGGTGAAAACGTCGGGCTCGGCTTCATTCGTCTGAAGGACTGGAATCAACGCACCCGGCCGGACCAGAGCGTGGAGGCGTTTATTCGCTGGGCGAACGGCGCGCTCGCCAAAATAAAGGGGGCGAGCATTTTCGCCACCAACCTGCCCACCATCCGCGGCCTGGGGCGTTTCGGCGGCTTCGACTTCCGCCTGGAAGACCGTGCGGGTTTCGGCCACGACAAGCTGATGCAGGCCCGCAACACGCTGCTGGCGGCGGCAGCCAAAGATCCCGTCCTCTACGGCGTGCGGCCCAACCAACTGGAAGACGCGCCAGAGCTGCATATGCACGTGGACAGGCTGCGCGCGCGCTCCATGGGACTCTCCCTTTCCGATGTGTACGATGCGCTGCGGCTGATGCTGGCGCCGGTGTACGCCAATGACTTCAATTACCGGGGCCGTGTCCTGAAAGTGCTGTTGCAGGCGGACGCGCCGTTTCGCGGCAGGCCTTCGGATCTCAACGACTATTACATTCCCGGCAGCACGCAGGGCGGAGGCAACATGCTGCCGCTTTCCTCGGTAGTAAAGAGCAGTTGGATAATTGCACCGCCGGCCGTTGACCATTACAACGGTTTCGATGCAATCGAGATCAACGGCAATGCGGCGCCCGGTCACAGCTCCGGACAAGCCATGGCGGCGATGGAAAGCATCGTGAAAAAAGATCTGCCCAAGGGCATCGGCTACGAATGGTCGGGCCAGTCCTACCAGGAGATCCTGTCCGGACAGCAGGCGCCCATATTGTTCGCATTGTCGCTGTTGGTGGTGTTCCTGGCCCTGGCCGCTCTCTACGAAAGCTGGTTGATTCCCGTGGCGGTGATGATGGTTGTGCCCTTGGGCATCCTTGGCGCGGTCGCCTTCACCACCCTGCGCGGGCTCGAGAATGACGTTTACTTCAAGGTAGGCATGATCGCCGTTATCGGGTTGTCCGCCAAGAACGCCATCCTCATCATCGAGTTCGCCCACACCATGCACAAAGCCGGACGCGATCTGCTCGACGCCACACTGGAGGCATGCCGCCTGCGCCTGCGCCCGATACTCATGACTTCCATCGCCTTCATCCTCGGCGTACTACCCCTGACCATTTCCACCGGCGCCGGCGCCAACAGCCGTCACGCCATCGGTACCGGTGTCATGGGCGGCATGGTGGCCGCCTCCGTGCTCGGGGTGCTGTTCGTGCCGGTGTTCTACGTTGTGGTACAGCGACTGCTGGGCGGGGGCAAGAAGGCGGCTTCCTGAAGCACCGCACGACGCGCGTCACCCGGTAACACTGAAATCCGGCTTGCGCCCCTGCGTGAACGCCAGGATCCCTTCCGCGGCAGCACGGGTACAAGCGCTGTCGCCGAATGCGCGATAACCAATTTCCAGCGCTTCCTGCAGCGAGCCTGCGGCGGCCGCGGCACGAATCGCGTTTACCATGACACTCAAAACCTCGGCGCTCAAACGCTGCCCGTCAGCACTATGAGGTTCGTTCATCTCCACCATTATCGAACCGATCTGCACGGGCGCGTCACCCGTCCGGGGAATGGAAGCAGCCAGACTCCGGACCAGCCAGATCGCCGCAGGCAACAAACTTGCGTGGTCATCCACCAGGCTGTCGACCACACCGAGTTCCACGGCCTTCGCCGCATCCAGACGCTCGGCGCGGGTCAGCATGCCGGTAAATACGGAAGCTGCGTTCGGCCAACGCCTGTAGGGTACAACCATGGCGCCGATGCCGGGAACGATACCGAGCGTTATTTCCGGAAACTGCATCCACGCATTCACTGTAGCGACCATGCCGTGGCAGCGCATCGCAAGTTCCAGGCCGCCACCCAACGCCATACCGTTTAACGCCGCCACCACCGGCTTATTGCAGGAATCGAGGTGAACCAGCAAGCGCGAGCAGGAACGTGCGTATTCCGTGGATTGCTCGCAATCACCCAGCATTTCCGCAAACCGGCCGATGTCCGCTCCCGCGCAGAAGGCCCGGGGTCCGTATCCCGTGATCACGAAGCCGTGAATGGCGGGATTGTCTTCCTGCTCCCGAATGGCTTCGAGAATTTCGTCGGTCATTTCATCGTGCAGCGCATTCAGGGCTTCCGGCCGGCGCAAGGTGATGATCCTCACTCCCTCCAGTTCATCGACGAGTATGTGGCTGCGGAATCTATGATACTCATCCAACGGCCGCGCCGGCATCGGCATGCCGGGACGCTCGGCCGCCAAGCGCTCGAAAATATGTGTCACCCTGTCCGGGCCCAGCGACCGCATCAGCGCCAAAGGTCCCTGCTTGAACGCGAATGCCAGCCTGCATCCCAACTCAAGGTCCTCCGGGCGCCCGATAGTGTGATCGAGTATATCCACGGACTGCGACAGCAGTATCCCCACCAGGCGATCCTCGATAGCCTCCGCAGTCTCCGCATCTACGTCAACCCGGGTGCCCGGCTTGACCGTGTCCCAACGCCCCGCACCGCGAAAGATTTCAGCGGGCCGATAGTGTTCGCCCTCGACTTCCATCTGCAGCGTATTGGTTTCAACGATAATCGGGTTGCCATTGGCCAGATTTAGTACGAAAAACGGTCCCGCATGTGCATATTTTCCGGCTACGGAATCGACTTGCGCCGGTGTCGCCCGATCCAGAAGCAAAGCTGCTTCGTTGCACCAGTTATCGAAGATGCGGTCCAGCATGAAGCACACCACGTCACGCGTCAGCATCGGCACCTTGCCGGTCATGCAAAACAGCCAGGTAAGAAACTCGACAACTTGCGGATCCGCCCCATCCCAGTCGATCACTTCTACGGCGGGATTGCGAAAGGCCGGAGCAAAAAAGTGGGTAACCGTGGTGCGCTCCGGGTGCTCGAGATGAGAAAACAGCCTCGATGCGGGTATCGAACTGGTATTCGAGGTAATAAGCGCATCCGACCTCACGATGCCTTCCACCTGTGTGAATATTTTCTTCTTCAGATCCAGATTCTCGGTTGCCGCCTCGATTACCCAGTCGCAGTAGGCAAGCGCTTCGTAGTCCAGCGACGGGAGAATATTCATGCGCACGTCTTGCGCCTGTTCTTCAGTCAGTTTCCGGTTACGCAGACCCTTCTCCACGTAGCCGTGAATGCGTTCGATTGCGCCGTCAAGTGCCTCCTGGCGCACATCAACAAGCACGAGATGCAGGCCCGGGATCTGCGATTTCAGGTAATAGCCGATATCCGGCCCGATAGTCCCGGCGCCGACGATGCCTACCCAGCCCGGCATGGGCCGGACCGGTTGGATCAGCATCGGGTTTTCAGGAATTTGATTCGCGGGTTGCATATTACATTTCGTCCTCGCGCGCCATTTCGGCCAGCGCCAATTTATCGATCTTACCAACTGTTGTTTTCGGCAGCCGCGAAACAATATTGAATTGCACCGGGATCTTATATTTCGCCAACTTCGATTCGCAATACGCGTGCAGTTCGGCGGCGTTTACTGTCGCTCCTTCCCGCACGACCACGAACGCAACCGGCAGTTCGCCGCGGTAATCATCAGTCCGGCCCACCACGGAAGCCTCGCTGACGGCGGGATTCTCATGGAGTACTTCTTCAACTTCCCTGGGAAATACGTTGTATCCGGACACGATGATCAATTCCTTCTTGCGCCCGCGTATATAAAGGTAGCCGTCCCGGTCCAGTTCCCCGATGTCGCCGGTATAGAGCCAGCCGCCGCGCAGCGACACGGCGGTTTCCTCGGCGTGCCCACGGTAGCCGCGCATGACCTGCGGGCCGCGAATACGGATTTCACCGCGTTTCCCTGCTTCCAGCGGAGTGCAGCCTGATTCGATGTCGACGATTTCCAGATCGGTACCGGGAACCGGCACACCGACCGAACCGCCCTTGCGAATCCCGTGCACGGGATTGAAGGATATGACCGGGCCGGACTCCGACTGTCCGTAACCCTCTATGACCGGCGCACCGGTAATTTCTTCCCACTTGCGGATAAGCGGCTCCGGTAATGGCGCTGACCCCGAAGACGACAGGTACAGGCTGGAGAAGTCTGCCTGTTCGAATCCCGGGTAGCCGCTCAATCCGCTGAACAGGGTGGGGCTGCCGCCGAATATGGTGATGCGTTCCCGTGTCAAGGTTTCCAGGACCTGCGCCGGATGATAGCGCTTATGGATAATGAGCGTTCCGCGCCGGTACGCCATTGCGTGCAGGTTCATGTGCGACGCATAGCAATGAAACAGCGGCATAACGCACAGGCAGCGCTCCACGTCATCGCGCATGGTGCACAGCGCCTCCCGCTGGCTGATGTTGATGGCCGTCGACGCATGAGAGAGTTCAGCGCCCTTGGATCGCCCGGTTGTACCGCCCGTGAACTGCAGCGTACCCACATCCTCCGGCCGCGGCAGCTGCGCGGGGGGGGCAACGCGTCCGTTTCCACACCAGCCCGTCAGCCGGCGGCTGCCCCGGCCCGAACCAATCCGTATCAGGTGATCGATGCCCAGCGTCTTCGCCAGCCACTCGTCACGCGCGGCGTTCGCCTCGTCGCAGACCAGCACCGCCGGCGCGGCGTCCGCCAGCATGGGACGCAGTTCCTGCGCCGTATACAGAGGGCTGAGGGGCGTCACCTGGGCACCGGCCATGTGCGCGCCGAACATCGCGATGCAGATATCGACGGAATTACCCATGATCAGGGCCACCCGGGCGCCCTGCGCACCCAGTTCCCGGAGCTCGCCAGCGAAACCCACCGCGCAGCTCAGATAGTCGGCGTAAGTAAGTCTTTCGTCGTCGCACACCAACGCTTCCCGGTCCGGAA
>CAZNWR010000188.1:0-6169 GCA_964576645.1 uncultured Enterobacteriaceae bacterium
GAGGTTCCGATTGGCATTATCGAATATAGCCGGCTTTTAACCGCCTCAGCTGACCCTCTAATGCTTACTCCCGCAGCTTGAACCATTGACAAATGCGCGCACAAAATGACAGCTACATAAAGATGTATCGGAATCGCTTTCATATCAGATGGGTTTTACGCCGTTTGCACGGACACATGGGTTAAGGCTAATTGCTGCGGTTTAGCGATCTCCATCCGGCGCCGCCGGCGAATGACGCATTGACTGAGAATGTGGCCAAGCAGCCGAAAACGCGTTTTTCCGGCTATGGACTACTTCCCAGGCCTGTCACTTGCGAGGCGCGCGCCCTCGGCCAGGGAGGCCATTTTCATAAAGGCGACGTCCGGATCCACGGGTCCGAAGCCGGCGAAGGTGCCGAAACCGCAGTCGGTGCCGGCGATAACCCGTTTCCGCCCGACGATATCCACGAAATGGCGTAAGCGTTCCGCCACCAGTTGCGGATGCTCCACGTAGTTTGATGTGGTGCCGATCACGCCGGGAATGAGGATCTTGTCGCCGGGGATCTTTGCGTCCCGGAATACCGTCCACTCATGGGCGTGGCGCGGATTGGCGGCTTCGAACAGCAGTGCCTGCGGCTTGGCCTTGAGCACCACGGGAAGCAGCTTATCCATGGGCACGTCGTGGTGATGCGGTCCTTCGTAGTTGCCCCAGCACACGTGCAGCCGGGCACGATCCGCCGGCACGTTGCGCAGGGCGTGATTGAGGATCTCGATATGCCGCTCCGCCAGTTTCAGAAATTCCTCCACGCTGCGGTCCTTGTACATGGTGTGGCGGCCCATGCCTAAATCCGGTGAATCGATCTGCAACAGGATCCCGGCGTTCACGATTTCCTCGTATTCGGCGCGCATGGCCTCGGCCACCGCTTCCAGGTATTCGTCCGCTGTAGGATAAAAGTCGTTGGGTTGGAACAGGGCGATGACGCCGGGAGAGGCGGCGTTCATGAAAGCTTCCGTGGGGCCGGCGGCGGCCACGGCACGTTTCAGGTTGTCCAGGTCGGTGCGCACCGGCTGCATGTCCTTGACCTTGATTTCGCCTACGCAACGCGGGCGCTTGTACTTGGCGGTGGCACCGGTATCGGCCAGCTTCCTCAAAATGCGGGGAAACTCGATGAGATCCAGGCCCGGCTCCCGCGGCGTGTCGCCTTCGAAACCGGTGATGCGATCCTTGATGTAGGTGGCGTAACTGATCTTGTTCATCTCGCCGTCGCTGACGACGTCGATCCCCGCCTCCACCTGGCGTTGCACGATATCCATGACCGCGTCGGCGATGACCTTGCCGGCCGCCGCCGCGTCCTCCAGCTTGCCGTTGTCGCGGGCGAACAAGACATCGGTCACCGCCTGGGAGCGCGGCAGGCTGCCCACGTGAGTGGTCAGTATTCTGTCGCTGCTCGTCTTCACTGCTCAGGCCGCATCCGAATAGTTCACCAGCTTGATCTTGTAGGTCTCGCGCGGCAGGGTTCCGTAAGGCACGAACTTGATGCGCGAAGTGACCAGCAGGCGCGAACGGATCTCTGCCTCCACGCGGTGCGCCAGATCCGGGGGCTCCGGTGACACGTCCTTTGCCAGTTCCACCGTCAGGGGCAGCGGCGGCTCCTGCGATACGCCGCGCCGGCTGGGGCGGATCTGGAACATCTCGCCCACTTCGGAGGAAAATTCCTTGAGAATGCTTCGAATAGCGGTGGGAAACAGATTCACGCCGCGCACGATGAGCATGTCGTCGGTCCGGCCGATGCACCGGATCCGGGGGCCGGTCCTGCCGGTGGGGTTGGGTTTCATATTGACGATCACGTGATCGCGGCTGCGAAACCGCAGCAACGGCATGGCTTCGCGCTGCAGCGCCGTGTAGACCAGTTCGCCTTCAGCTTCATCCTCCCAGGGGAGCACCTTGCCGGAACTCGGATCAATCAGTTCCACGTACACATAGCCCTTGGCCGTGAAGTGCATGCCGTGGCCGTCGTCGTCCTCCGCCCAGGCGGACAGGGACATGTCCCCGATGCCCATGGACTCACGCACCCGGCAGCCGAACGCGCCTTCCAGGCGGCCGCGGATCATGGGATCGCCGCCGCCGGGTTCCCCCGCCGTGATCATGTTGCGCAACCCCAGGGATTGCGTGTCGATGCCGTGTTCGTGGCACCAGTCGATGAGGTAAAGCCCGTAGGAGGGCGTGCAACTGACACCCGTGGCATGCAGCTTCTGCACGGCAGTGACCAGGCGTTCCGTATTGCCGGTGCCCACCGGGATGACCGTGCAGCCCATGCGATCGAAACCGTAATAGACCGCGCCGGCCACGAACGGTCCGGCGTTGAACCCCACCACGAGGCGTTGCCCCCTGGAAAACCCGGCCGCCGTATAACCGCGGGCCACGTTGGTGGCGTACATGTCCAGGTCATTGGCGGTCAGCCCCAGGTAACAGGGCACACCGGTGGTACCGCTGGTGGAATAGATCCGCACCAGATCTTCCGGCTCGCAGGCCAGGTGCGCGCCCAGGGGCGGATTCTCAGCCTGGGTGCGCCGGATTTCGTCTTTCTCGGTAAACGGCAGGGCCGCTATGTTATCCAGTTCGCCGAGGCTTTCACGCGTGTCGAATCCGGCATCGCGCAGCTTCGCCCGGTAAAACTCCGAATGGGAGAACACGTAGTCGAGTTGGCGCCGGTAACTCTCCCGGTCGAGCTTAAACTGCTCGGCCGGATCCCGGGTTTCCACCTCGGGGTCATACATGGAATGAACCGCTTCCCGCTTCGACATCGATCAAGCGCCGCCTGCCCCCGCGAGCCAACGCTTCGTGCAGTTGCCGACTCTTTCGCCCAGAAGCAGGGCCGTTTGCAGATCCGACTCCGGCGGCACCACGTCCGGGCCTTCATCGATATTGGACTGCGTCATGACGCCGAGCGATGCGCCCTGGCGATTCAGGTCCGCCGGACTGCCCTTGGAGTTATTGTTACCGGGCGGGATGTTGAGATTGATCCACACCATGCCGTGCTGGGCGGCGAAGGTGGCGAACTCCACCAGCGTATTCTGCTTGTCGCCGTGCTGAGAGCCGGAATTGGTGAACCCGGCGGCCAGCTTCTCGGCCCACTTCATCTCCATCCAGCGGCTGGAAGTGGCTTCCATGAATCGCTTCATTTCCGCCGCGACGCTGCCCATGTACGTGGGTGCGCCGAAGATGATGGCGTCCGCCCGGTCCAGACTTTCCCACTTGTCGCTGCCTTCCCCGAGATCCGTCACGGGAATGAGATCGCAGGTCCCGCCGGGAACGGAAGCGGCGCCTTCTCTTACTTTTTCAGCCACGCGCGCGGTGTGACCGTATCCGCTGTGATAAACAATGGCGATATGCATTTGCGTGTCTCGCTCCTTCCGGTGCAACGGTCGCCCGCGGGCCGCGCGCGGCGGCCGCGAACCGATGCACGGTTAAACCCTTAACGATAAGAATTATTTGAAGTGTGATCGCCCGCCAACCAGCGCTCGAGCACCGCGTGTGCATCCGCCCTGCGGTCCGCGCCGATCTTTTCCACGTCCGGATGATCCAGGGTGAATTCCAGGATCAGGCCGTTGGGGTCCTCCACGTACAGGGAGCGGCAATAGCCGTGTTCCAGGACGTACATGGCGGGTTCTTCGTAACCTGCTTCCCGCAGGCGCTTGTCAATGCCGTCCTGGGTTTCCTTGTCCACCTTGAGCGCAATGTGATGGAAGGGAGACTTGGGCATCTCCGGTCCGAACAGCTTCTGGTCCTCTTCCTTGGCAAACTGGAAGAACGCCAGCGCACCGCCGTCGCCCAGGCCGAAGAAGGTGTGGCAGTACACCCGTTCGGCGCCGAACAGCTCGTCCGCCTCGGACCAGGTGGCGATGAGCGGCAGGCCGATGAGTTCCTCGTAAAATTTTCTGGTCGCCTCCTGGTCGTGCGTCACGTAGGCAGTGTGATGCAAGCGGGAAGGCAGTGTGCTGGGCTTTGACATAAACCAATACTCCTCAAATGTACTGCTGCGCGCACGTCAGAACTTGTAACTGACGTCCACGCCCCATGTCCGCGGCGGTGCCTTGAACACGAAGTTGTTGGTCTCCCCCGGGTTCGGAAAGAACTGCGGGCCCGGCGACCATTCCGCGTTGTAAATCTCGTTGTTCAGGTTCCTGGACCAGAATGTCACCGCCCACTTGTCGGATTCCACGCCGAAGCGCAGATTGACCAGGTTGACCGGCCTGCGAACGGTATAGTTGTCCGGGTACCAGTAGGTTGGACCGATGAGTTCGTAATCGGTGCGGATAAAGGCGCTGACGCCGCTCCAGTAGGGGATCGGCTTGCGGTACTGAACATCGAAATTGAACGTGTATTTCGAGACCAGCGGGGCCTGGTTGCCCACGTCGGACGGCGATCGATCGGATTCCAGGATCCTGCTGTCCGTGTAACCGATGGCCGCGCGCGCCTCCAGTCCTTCCAGGACCTCCGCGGTCACCTCCGCTTCAAATCCCTGGTACCGGACCAGGCCGAGGTTGCCCAGGTTCTGGGTGCTGGTATTGGGGTCGAACACGAAGAAATAGGCGCCCCGATCCATGGTGCGATACACGCTGAAACTGGTGCGCAGGCGATTGTTGAAGAATTGCGCTTTCATACCGCCTTCCACCGTGTCCGCGGTTTCAGCCCCGAACAGGTCGCTGATGCCCGCGATACCGGCCGCGCCGACGCCGGTCTGGTTAAAGCCGCCGCTGCGGAAGCCACGGCTGTAACCCAGGTAAAACATGAGGTTTTCGCTGGGCTTGAAGCGCAGGGTGAACTTGGGCTGCAGATCGTACCAGGTATGCTTGCGCACCTGCCCGGTATAGGCCTGGCCAACCAGGGGAGCGGGGATGAACTGCGGCGGTGTGTCGGTGGTGTTTTCCCGATGATCCGAGTCGAAACGCAGGGCGACAGACGCTTCCAGCAGCTTGCTGATGTCGTAGTTCATGCTGCCGTACATGGCCCAGGCGAAATTGTGCTGGGTATCGGCGAGGAATGTGTACTGCGGGTTGTACAGGGGCAGCGGCGTACGCTTCACGTGGGGAATAATGCCTGAACCGAAGTCAAATATGTTGCCGGTGGAAATGAACCGATCCGTGAACAGCATGTAAGCGCCGACCAGCCAGCGGAACCGTTGATCAGACCTCGATGTAAAGCGAAGGTCCTCGCTCACTGCGTCCACATCCAGGTACTGATGCTGTGCTTGGTCAGGAACATGAAGCAACGTGTAGAGGACCGACTGCGTAATAGGGAGAAAGTTGAACTGGTCGCCGGTGAGCATTTCGTCAATATGATCATAGGCGGACACCGAGGTCGCGGTGCCCCACGGCGTCTGGTAATCCAGCTTCAGGGAGGCTCCGTACATGTTCCGGTCATCGTCACCGGTATTGTTCACCCGCACAGGCAGGCTGGTGTCGTTGACGCTGTTGGTAATATTGAAATACAGGGCCTGGGTGTGCACCTTGGACAGGTACATGCGCACGTCGGCCGTTAACTTGTCATTGGGTGTCCACAACAGCTTTACCCGACCGGATACATCGCGATAAGGATCCGCCTTCTGATGCAGGTAGGTATTCTGAATGTGACCGTCGGTATTGAAATATTCGAACGAGGTTCTGAATTTCAGCGTACTGGTGCCCGGCACCGGGCCGCTGAAATCGCCCAGGAATTTCTCCCCGGGCCCGTTTTCATAGCCGGCCGTTATTTTGCCTCCGTAATGATCCGTCGGCTGCTTGGTCGTAATGATAATGGCGCCGCCGATGGCGTCGCGCCCGTACAGGGCGCCCTGCGGCCCCTTCAGAACCTGGATGCTCTGAATATCGAACAGGTCCTGGTTGAACTGGGACGGGTTGGCCATCTGTACGCCGTCAATGAGCACGGCGACGGAAGGTTCGCTGTTGCGGGCCTGGGATATGCCACGCACGGTAATAAACGAGGTACCTTCATTCTGGGTCTGAACCATGGTCACGTTGGGCGTCAGACCGATGAAGTCCTGCGGTCTTTCGATCCCCGCCGATTGAATGTCCTTGGCAGTGAAGGCATCCATGGCGACCGGCACATCGATATACGACTCGCTGCGTTTGCGGGCCGTGACAACGATTTGCTCCAGCCCCTGTGACTGATCGCTCGAAGTCTGCGCCAT
>CAZNWR010000189.1:0-6148 GCA_964576645.1 uncultured Enterobacteriaceae bacterium
TGAGCCGCAGGGACGCGGCGATCGAGCGTACATGGACGTATTCACAGCGTGTCCGTCACCCGGATACCGCAACGCCACTGGATACAGGAATGAGAGCATTTGCCTGGATCGGGCGGTCGGCTCCACCCTTGGCGATACGGGGTTCATCGGGTAAAGTGCGCTTGCTTCCTGTTCGCTGCCTCAGGTTATTTGCCCTGTAATGAATTTCGTCATCGCACCGTCCATCCTGTCCGCCGACATGGCGCGCCTCGGCGAAGAAGTCGAGGCGGTGCTCGCCGCCGGCGCCGATTTTATTCACGTGGACGTGATGGACAACCACTACGTGCCCAATCTCACCTTCGGCCCGGTAGTGGTGAAGGCCCTTCGCGGCCACGGCATAAAGGCGCCCCTGGATGTGCATTTGATGATCAAGCCGGTGGATGCCATCGTGCCGATGTTCGCCGAGGCCGGTGCGTCCTATATCACCTTTCACCCCGAAGCTACCGAGCACGTGGACCGCAGTCTGCAGATCATCCGCGACCACGGTTGCAAAGCGGGTCTGGTATTCAACCCGGCCACGCCGCTGGACTATCTCAAATACGAGTTGGAACGCATCGACATGGTGCTGCTCATGTCGGTGAATCCCGGCTTCGGCGGCCAGACCTTCATCCGTGCGGTCCTGGACAAGCTGCGCGAGGCGCGGCGCATCATTACCGAAAGCGGGCGCGACATCCGGCTGGAAATCGACGGCGGCGTCAATCCGGACAACATCCACGAGATCGCGGAGGCCGGCGCGGACACCTTTGTCGCCGGTTCGGCCATCTTCGGCAGCAAGGATTACGCGGCGACTATCCGCAAAATGCGTGAGAAGCTGGCCAAGGTCAGCGACTGATCGCACCCGGCGCCAACCCACCTTTCCCATCAAGCTGTACGAAGCCGGCAACGTCACCATGGTTTTCCGGGGCCGGCAATTTTGAATCTCATCAGCGCACAGCAGTTCCGCGAATTCGCCGCCCAGGGTTACAACCACATTCCCGTGGCCCGCGAAGTGCTCGCGGACTTGAATACACCCTTGAGCGCTTACCTGCGCCTGGCCGGCGGGCCGCGCACCTTCCTGCTGGAATCCGTGCAGGGCGGCGAGAAATGGGGCCGTTATTCCATGATCGGCCTGGCGGCGGACACGGCGCTGACGGTGAGCGGCGCCACCGTCACCATTGAAGTCGGCAGTAAGACCATAGTACGCAAGAAAGCAGAGGATCCGCTGCGCGAAGTGGAACAGTTCCAGGATCAATACCGCGTGCCCCATGTGCCGGAGCTACCGATCTTCACCGGCGGCCTGGTGGGTTACTTCGGCTACGAGTGCGTGGGCTATATTGAACCGCGCCTGCACGCGCGCGGCAAATCCGATCCCCTGGGCTGTCCTGACATCATGCTGATGGTGTCTGACCGCGTGGTGGTGTTCGACAACCTCGCCGGCAAGGTCATCATTATCGTGCACGCGGACCCTTCAGGCGATGATGCCTACAACAAGGCACAGCACGACCTGGACCTGCTGCAGGACAAGCTGCTGCATTCCCAGCTCGAAGATGCAACCAAAGCCGGTCGTCACGACGTGAACGAGTCCGATTTTAAATCCGGCACGGCGCGCGAGAAATTTGAGCGGGACGTTGAACGCATCAAGGACTACATCGTTGAGGGGGATGTCATGCAGGTGGTGCTGTCCCAGCGCCTGTCCATCCCCTACTCCGCGCCGCCGTTGAATCTTTACCGGGCGCTTCGAAGCATCAACCCTTCGCCTTACATGTATTACCTGAACTTCGGTGACTTCCAGGTGGTAGGCGCCTCCCCCGAGATACTGGCGCGGCTGGAAGACGGCGCCGTTACCCTGCGGCCCATCGCCGGTACCCGCCCGCGTGGGGCGGATGAGCAGGAAGACCAACGCCTGCAGCAGGAACTCCTGGCCGATCCCAAGGAGATCGCCGAACACCTGATGCTAATCGACTTGGGCCGGAACGACGTGGGCCAGGTGGCCGCCACGGGAACGGTGGAAGTGACCGAGCGCATGGTCGTCGAACGATATTCACACGTGATGCATATTGTTTCCAACGTACGCGGCCGGCTGCGCGAGGGCCTGCACGCCATGGACGTGTTGCGCGCGGCGTTTCCCGCCGGCACCGTTTCCGGTGCGCCCAAGATCCGTGCCATGGAAATCATCGAGGAGCTGGAGCCGGTGACCCGCGGCGTGTACGCGGGCGCCGTGGGTTACCTTTCCTGGGCCGGCAACATGGACACCGCCATCGCCATCCGCACCGCTGTCATCAAAGACGGCGTGCTGCACGTGCAGGTGGGCGCCGGTATCGTCGCCGACTCGGTGCCGGCCAGCGAATGGGAAGAGACCATGAACAAGGGCCGCGCCATGTTTCGGGCCGTGGCCATGGCGGAGCGGGGGCTTAACTCCTGAGCATTGGCAATGGCGCGTCCTGTCATCCGTAAAGGATGCTGGCGACGAAAATCCCGATAAAAACCGGAAATACACAGAACACCACGTACAGCGCTGCCACGCCCATGAACCTGGCAATGGTCCGCCGCCAACCCTGGGCGTAGAAGCGGCGCATCCCCAGAAGAAGATACATCCCCAGGACCGTCAGCGTCAGCCATGCCAGCACTTCACCCGGTAATACTTGCGCCAGTCCCGCGGCCACGAGTAACAGCGCAAAAACAAAGGTGTGGAACCCCAGTGAGAACACCAGGTGGTCGACAAAGTACATTCGCCCCGGCAAGCGGCGATGGAAAATCGCCAGCAGCAGCGCGAACAAGGGCAGCAGCAGGAACAGGGCCCGCGGTATCCACGTGGTCAATGAATTATTCAGGGCGGCGGGATTGGCGGCAAGCTTGGTCAGCGTCCGTCTCGCCCTCGGCGTAAGGTCGCGCCGCAGTTCCATGTCTTTCAGCGCACCCGCCGGGATGTCCGAATGCACCGAACCTTCTCGCGCGAAGTACACCGCGCGCAAGGTGGAGATGGAATAATGCCGGCGTCCATCGTTGAGCGACGGAGCAACCTCGAAACGTCGGTTTTCCCGCGGTATGACCGCGTAGGTCTTCCCGCGCTCGACGACGATCCTCTCCGGAGTCACGACCGGGACCAGCTGGACGATCGCGATATGCGTCATGGACAGAGTGAGAAAGAAAATCAGCGACACAAAAAGGTACAGGCGCACAGCCGGGACGTAACGCTGTGTGCGCCCCTGGCGAAAGGCCAGGGCGAGTTCTCCGGGCATGAACAGCATGGCATAGACCGTGCGCAGGATGCGGCTGTCGAAGTTCACGATGTCCGCGAAAAAATCGTGCAGCAGGCGCACAAGCGATCGGCGGTGAGTATCGATGGACTGGCCGCAGTGCCCGCAATAGCGATCCGTTACCGGATGTCCGCAGTTCGGACAGCGTGCCGCCGGACTGCGGCTTGGTGCCGGGGTCAGGTGTTCAGCGGCGGCACCGCCGGTTTCCAATCCGGCATCGTTCATGCCGAGCTGCCGGATAAGCAGTTCAAATCCACCGGAGAAGGGGACATGAGGAAAGTATGCTTTTCAAGCCGGAGAAAAGCGAGGTTACCGTTGTTGTGGTTTTCCCCGGGTCCCTCGTTTATTTTTTGCGCGCCAGCGCATGGCGGCATCGGTTTCTCTGTTAAGATATGCGCGCGCGGATTTCTGGATTTTATTTATATTTCATGAGCTTATTTAAGCCATGCTGCTGATGATCGACAACTACGATTCCTTTACGTATAACCTGGTTCAGTATCTGGGCGAGCTGGGACAGGACGTGCAGGTCCACCGCAATGATCAGATCACCGTGGATCAGATCGCGGAGCTCGGCCCGGAACGCATCGTGATCTCGCCGGGTCCTTGTACACCCTCGCAGGCCGGGATCTCCATGGATGTCATCACCGCGTTCACCGGCAAGCTGCCGATCCTGGGCGTGTGCCTGGGCCACCAATCCATCGGCCAGGCGTTCGGCGGCAGGGTGGTGCACGCCCGCCGCATCATGCACGGCAAGACCTCGGAGATCTTCCATGACAGCTCGGAGCTGTTCCACGGAATTACCTCGCCGTTGAGCGCGACCCGCTACCATTCCCTGGTGGTGCAGCGCGAGAGCCTGCCGGATTGCCTGGAGGTGACCGCCTGGACTGTGGATCAGTCCGGAGAAGTGGAGGAAATCATGGGACTGCGTCACCGTGAGCACCCCCTCTATGGCGTGCAGTTTCACCCGGAGTCGATTCTTACGCCCTATGGCCACGAGCTGTTGAGGAATTTCATCGCCGTGCCGGCATGAACCGGAGTTGATACCTTGAGCATCAGCAAAGCCATTGCCAAAACCGCCGAAGGGATCGACCTCACCGCTGCGGAGATGGAGGCCGCCATGCGCAGCATTATGCTGGGCGAGGCGACCGCGGCGCAGATCGCCGGATTGCTGATGGCACTGCGCATGAAAGGGGAGTCGGTGGAAGAAATCGCCTCCGCCGCGGCGGTCATGCGCGAATTTGCCGTCAAGGTAGATGTCGGGGAGCCCAACCTGGTTGACATCGTCGGCACGGGCGGCGACTGCAGCAACACTTTCAATATCTCCACCACCTCCGCATTCGTGCTGGCGGCTGCCGGCGGCAAAGTGGCAAAACACAACAACCGTTCGGTCTCCAGCCGCTGCGGCAGCGCCGACGTGCTGGAATCCGCCGGCGTGCGCATCAACCTTACACCGGAACAGGTCGCACGCTGCGTGCGCGAGGTGGGCGTGGGATTCATGTTCGCGCCGGCACATCACGGGGCGACGCGCCACGCCGCGGGCCCGCGGCGGGAACTGGGCGTGCGTACCCTGTTCAACCTGCTGGGGCCCCTTACCAACCCGGCGCTGGTACCCAATCAATTGATAGGCGTATTCAGCGAAATATGGCTGATGCCCATCGCGCAGGTGATGCAGAAGCTGGGCAGCCGCCATGTGCTGGTGGTGCATTCCGAAGACGGGATGGACGAGATCAGTATCTCCGCGCCCACCGCCGTTGCTGAACTCCGGAACGGTGCGCTTGAGTCCTACACTATCGCGCCGGAGCAATTCGGCCTGCAGCGCGGACCGCGCGAGGCCATCAGCGCCGGCAACGTGACCGACAGTCTGCGGCTCATGAACTCGGTGCTGGCCAACGCGCCCTCGCCCGCACGCGACGTGGTGCTGCTCAACGCGGGGGCGGCCATCTACGTGAGCGGGCTTGCGCCGGACCTGGGCAGCGGGGTGAAACTGGCCGACAAGGCCCTGTCCAGCGGCGGCGCCGAAGCCAGGCTGGCGCAGTTGCGCCACCTGACAACGGAAATGGCGGACGGAAACTAGGCCGATCATGTCCGCGCCCGCTGATATCCTGAAGCGGATCCTCAGTGCAAAGACAACACTGGTGGAGGCGCGCCGCAAGAAACTGCCCTTACCGGAGTTGCGCGCGCGCGCCGCCGACGCGCCGTCCTGTGCGGGCTTTTACAATGCCATTGTCGGCGTGCTGGAGCGGGATCGGGTGGCGGTGATCGCCGAGATTAAGAAGGCGTCACCGAGCCGCGGGATCATCCGTCCCGATTTCAACGTGGCCGAAATCGCCCGTTCCTATTCCGATGCCGGGGCCACCTGCCTGTCGGTGTTGACCGACCAGGAATTTTTCCAGGGTCGGGATGAATACCTGGCGCAGGCCAGGACCGCGGCCGGCCTGCCGGTACTGCGCAAGGATTTCATTATCGACGCTTACCAGGTTTACGAATCCCGCGCCCTCGGCGCGGACTGCATTCTGCTCATTGTCGCCGCGCTGAGCGATCCGCAGATGATTGAACTGGCCGGCACCGCGCGGGAACTGGGGCTGGATATCCTGGTGGAGGTACACGACCGCGAGGAACTGGAACGGGCGCTGGGAGCGCTGACATCCGACGACCTGAAGGCCGTGGCGGACGCCGTGACCAGCGGTGCGAACGCGCCGGAGAGAGGGTGACCACGTTGGCACCGGCTCCGGCACGCGCGGATCGAGCGCCCTGGCCAGGATCGGTTGTCGCCGGTCTCGTGCTCGCCATCCTCGCGATCGCCACGTTCTCGTGGGGCAGCGTCGATCCGATCTCCCGGATCTTGGCTGCCGACGTTACGTCTGCCGCCCATG
>CAZNWR010000190.1:0-6131 GCA_964576645.1 uncultured Enterobacteriaceae bacterium
CCGAAGTGAAGTTTGTATATCCCCAGATACATACCGAGCAGGCGCAGACAGAGTTTCAATTCGTCGCGCTCGCAGGAATCCACCAGGGTTTCAAACTGCATGTGTCGCTGCCACAGCGCAGTGGAATGGGGAGTGCGGCTGTTCACCGGTTGCCTCCTGAGGGTGGTTTCCTCAGTTGAGGCAACATGCGTGCCACACGGCGGCTTCTGCAAAATCAACAGGTTATGGAGGTAACGCGGTTTTCCCGCCGTCTGGATGTCGGGGCCAGGCGACGCATTTCAAAGCACTTCATCGCCGGCCGCCCGCGGCAAGTCGTGACGCGCATCACAATTCCGCTCCAATTCCGTGTGATCCAGGCCGCAGTCCGCGGTAGCAGTGAAGAATAGAATGATAAGGGGAAGAATTACTTAGATGAGGATGTTGGCATTCGATATGCGCAGTTGCCGTATTACCAGACAGGGCACAACGGACGGTGAGGAGTGATGGCGGCCGGACTCGAAGAGGGTGATCAGGTGGTGTTGCTGCGCGAATGCAGGACCGTGATGTGCGGGCGAATGCGCCGATCTATCGGAGCGATGTTGCATCAGGCCAACGATGTCCTGTCCGAACTTGCGCTCAAGGATGGCGGCAATGTCGCCGATTCTCCGTATTTCGACGCTATACGGGAGATACAGTCACGGCGTCGCGAGATCGAACTGCGTTTTGAAAACCGGTTTACAAGCCTGTTCGACGATGCCCTGAGCCGGTCTCTGAACCGGGAGGCGAAGCCGGGAGACGGGAGAGAGGGAAGTCCGGTCGCGCCGCATGCGGGTGGGTCGGACGGGAGCGACGAGGCCGTGTCCAGGATACGCGCCTCCTGCCGCCAGTCCCTGCTGGCCTTGGACAAGCGCGTGAGTACCCTGCTGAACCGCGACATGTATGCGTCTCTGAATCCCATGCGGCCCGAATTGGTATACGAGGCGTTTCGTGGGGTCTGCGGCGACCTGAAGTCGGGGGACGCCATACAACAGGTACTGCTCGGGCTGTTTGAACGTTACGTTGCCTTGAATCTGGAAGGTGTCTACCGGGAGGTGGACAGCTTGCTGGCACGCAGCGCTGCGACGGCGGCCGGCACGCCGGCATCGTTGACTGCCGGCAGCGCAAGCGAGGCGTTGTCCGGAGACACCGCAGACGGAGATGAAAGCAATTTGATGCTGGTGAAATCCTGGGTGGAATCCGCCATCCGGCATTGCGTAAAGGAGCGACCGGTTCCACGATTTATCACTGAGTTCATCGACAGATACTGGCGTGTATTCCTGCAGCAGATCTACGTAGAAAGGGGACACAACGGCCCTGACTGGGATCGTGCGATGCGAACGCTCGACGAACTGGTGCTGAGTGTACAGCAGCTCGACGACCCGGAGTCCCGGCGGCGCATGGTCTGGCTATTGCCGAGCCTGGTTTACCGGCTCAAGTCCGGCATGCGCGCCATATCCGTTCCGGTGGCTGAGCAGCGCCTGTTTCTAAAAACGCTGAAAGCCTGTCACGTACACGTCGTCGAACGCCGCGCCGCGGGCAGGTGCGACAGCCTGTGGCAGCAATGAAGGGAGAGCCCGTTTCCCGAATCAGTTGACTTCGTTCGGATCGTAGTTGATGTTCGACGACAACAGCCGTTCCATATGGTGCAGCTCGATGCCTTTGCGGTGGGCATATTCCTGCATCTGATCCCGTGCAATGCGGCCGATCCCGAAATAGCGGGCTTCAGGATGCGCAAAATACCAGCCGCTGACCGAGGCCGCAGGGTACATAGCGTAACTTTCGGTGAGCCGTATCCCGGTATTTTTCTCCACATCCAGCAGCTCCCAAAGCACGGGTTTTTCCGTATGGTCGGGACAGGCCGGATAGCCCGGAGCCGGGCGGATGCCGCGATAGCGTTCCTTGATCAGGTCCTCATTGTGCAACTGCGGTTCTTCCGCGTAACTCCAGAATTCGGTACGAACCCGCTGGTGAAGACGCTCGGCGAAAGCTTCGGCGAACCTGTCGGCGAGGGCTTTGAGCAGGATCGCGCTGTAATCGTCATGGTCCGCCTCAAAGCGTTCCAGGTGCGGTTCAATTCCCAGGCCGGTGGTTACCGCAAACGCCCCGACATGGTCTGCGCTTTCCGTTTCGCGGGGAGCGACAAAATCGGCGAGCGAAAAATTCGGCTGGCCGGACGACTTCTGCTGTTGCTGTCGCAGCATGTGCAGGGTTGCCGCAATCCCGCGACGCGACTCGTCCGTGTACAGTTCTATGTCGTCAAAGCCGACGCTGTTGGCGGGAAACAGGCCGATAACCCCGCACGCCCGCAGCCAGTTTTCCTTGATAAGCCGATCCAGCATCGACAGGGCGTCTTCGTATAACTTGCGCGCAGCCTCGCCCACCTTCTGGTCCTCGAGTATGCGCGGGAATTTGCCGGCCAACTCCCATGCGGCAAAGAATGGTGTCCAGTCGATATACTCCGCCAGTTCCGCGAGTGGATAGTTGTTAAAAACCTGGATGCCCGGCTGGCGTGGCTGCGGCGGGGTGTACCCGTTCCAATCGATACGGAAGCGATTGGCGCGCGCCTCTTCCAGTGTCAACCACTTGCCTCGTTTCTCCTTGCCCAGGTGGCGTTCCCTCAGGGTCTGGTATTCCTTGCGCGTCTTATCGACAAACTGATCGCGCTGCGTGCCGCTCATCAGCGACTGAACCACGTTTACGGCGCGGGAAGCATCCTTAACGTGGATCACGGGTGCGCCGTAGCACGGCTCGATCTTAACGGCGGTGTGCGTGCGCGACGTGGTGGCGCCGCCTATCAGGAGCGGGATAGTGAATCCCTGCCGCTCCATTTCATGAGCCACGTGCGCCATTTCAGTAAGGGAGGGCGTAATCAGGCCGCTCAATCCGATCATGTCGGCCTTGACCTCAATGGCGGTTTTGAGGATTTTTTCGCAGGGTACCATGACGCCGAGGTCGACGACCTCGTAGTTGTTGCATTGAAGCACTACACCCACGATATTCTTGCCTATGTCATGGACGTCGCCCTTGACGGTCGCCATGACCAGGCGACCGTTGCTGTCGGTTGCCCCCGAGTTTTCCTTCTCCTGTTCTATGAAGGGGAGCAGGTAAGCAACAGCCTTTTTCATCACGCGCGCGCTTTTTACCACCTGCGGCAGGAACATCTTGCCGGAACCGAACAGGTCGCCTACGACATTCATGCCGTCCATCAGCGGCCCCTCGATCACCTCCAGGGGCTTGTCATACTGTTGTCGCGCCTCTTCCGTGTCCGCTTCGATGTGCTCGTCTATTCCCTTGACCAGGGCATGCGACAGCCTTTTCTGCACGGTTTCATCGCGCCAGGCCGCCGCGTCATCCTTCCTTTCGCCGGGCGCGTCAGGCTTCACGGTTTCCGCAAATTGAACGAGCCGGTCGGTCGCGTCGGGACGCCTGTTGAGCAGTACGTCCTCGATACGCCGCAGCAGTTCCGGATCGATTTCGTCATAGATGCCGAGTTGCCCCGCATTGACTATGGCCATGTCCATGCCCGCCTGGATACCGTGGTAGAGGAAAGCGGTATGTATGGCTTCGCGAACAGGATTGTTGCCCCGGAATGAAAAGGACACATTGCTCAGGCCGCCGCTCACCAGCGCATGCGGCAGGTGCTCCTTGATCAGGCGCGTTGTTTCGAAATACGAAACCGCGTAGTCGTTGTGCTCTTCCATGCCCGTGGCGACGGTAAGTATGTTGGGATCGAAAATAATGTCTTCGGCGGGAAAGCCCAGTTTTTGAGTAAGAAGCTCGTAACATCGGCGGCACACGTCGAAACGGCGCTTGGTCGAGTCAGCCTGTCCCTTTTCGTCAAATGCCATGACGACGACCGCCGCACCATAGCGGCGGGCCAGCCGCGCCTGTTCCAGAAACTGCTGTTCTCCTTCTTTCAGGCTTATGGAGTTGACGATTCCTTTCCCCTGTATGCAGCGCAGGCCGCTTTCGATCACTGTCCAGTCCGATGAGTCCACCATGACCGGGACACGGCTTATATCAGGCTCGCCGGCAATGAGATTGAGAAAGTCGTTCATCAGCCGGGCCGAATCGAGAAGCGCTTCGTCCATACAGATGTCGATAACCTGGGCGCCGTTTTCCACTTGTTGCCGGGCGACGTCCAGGGCGCTTTCCAGATCGTCGTTCTTGATGAGGGAGAGAAAGCGCGGCGACCCGGCCACATTGGTGCGTTCACCGATGTTGACGAAGCCGGTGTCCGGGGTGCATGTCAGCGGCTCCAGTCCGCTCAGCCGGCAATATTGCGGCTGCACGGACGGCGTTCTGGGTTTGTGAGGCGTTACCGCTTCGGCGATGGCGCGTATGTGTTCCGGCCCGGTACCGCAGCAGCCGCCGACAACGTTCAACAGGCCGGATTCCGCAAACTCCCCCAGGAGTTCGGCCATGTAGTCGGGGGATTCATCGTAGCCACCGAAGGCATTGGGGAGGCCGGCATTGGGGTGCGCGCTGACGTATACGTCGGCCACGGTGGAGAGTTCTTCGACGTGCGGGCGCAGATCCCTGGCTCCCAGGGCACAATTGAGGCCGATGGAAATCGGCATGATGTGGCGTACCGAATACCAGAAAGCCGTCGGCGTCTGCCCGGTCAGGGTTCTGCCGCTGGCATCCGTGATGGTCCCGGACACCATCACCGGCAGCCGCATACCGTGTTCGTGGAAATACCTATCGATGGCGTAGAGGGCCGCCTTGGCATTGAGCGTGTCGAACACCGTTTCCACCATGAGCATGTCGGCGCCGCCCTGCACCAGCCCGTCAATTGCCGTTGCGTAGGCGCTTGCAAGCTCTTCAAAGCTGATATTGCGATAACCGGGGTTGGCGACATCAGGCGAAATAGAAGCGGTCTTATTCGTGGGGCCGAGGACGCCGGCCACAAACCGCGGTCGAGCCGGGGTGCGCTTTGAAAAGTCTTCGGCGGCCGCGCGCGCAAGGCGTGCTCCCGCCAGGTTCAGATCGAATGCCGCGCTCTCAAGCCCGTAGTCCGCCATGGCCACGGACGTCGAGTTGAAGGTGTTGGTCTCAATGATATCTGAGCCGGCTTCAAGGAACGCGTTGTGGATCTCGCGAATCAAATCCGGCTGGGTGAGAGACAGCAGATCGTTGTTGCCCTTCAGGTCGGTGGAATGATCGGCGAAACGTTCTCCGCGGAAATCCCGTTCTGTCAGGTTATGGTCCTGAATCGAAGTGCCCATGGCCCCGTCCAGAAGCAGAATGCGCGTCTTCAGGAGGTCCTTCAGCAGGTTTGTTTTGTCCTGGGTTTGACTCATACAGGGTCAGCGTCGTGGGTATTATTAAAGTTGGTGAACGGGAAACAGCGTGGCGGCATCGCCGCCTGGAGAGTTTGTTATTGTACAGATCAATGACCTGTATCGAAACCGCTCTGCTAGGTTTTATGTAATAAGCTTAGACGCGCCAGTGCGAGTGAATCGGCGTGATGTTCCCGGTAAGCGGCCAGAATCCGGACATGAAATCGTCGGCGCAGGTCCGGCAGTGAACCTTTGTAAACAATTGTAACCAGTGTCCGGCTGCGGCTCCGGGCCAGGGCGGTTCGCAGTTCCGCCGGCGTATGAAATTCCGGGATGGTGCGATGTGCATAGTAAACGAATACATCCGGATCAACCGCGTAGGTTGCCAGTTGTGCTCCTGCCGCTGCATGAGCGGCTGCCAGGGCCAGGTCCCGGCGTTCAAAACGTTCCCGGCTCCAACCGCTGCCGCTGGCTCCCAGCAGTCCATAGCCGAGGGCAAGACATAACCCGGACCAAAGAAAGATGGTAAGGGCCCGACTTTTCCACCTGGTCTGCAGTCGTGACCAAAGCAGCCAGGCGGCGGGAGCGCTCCACAGGCAGCCCAGCCAGGGTCCGGGCTGAATGCGCTCGTTATTCAATAGCAGGTGTGACATAAGCAGCATCGGCGCAGCGGCCAGGAAAAAGATTAATGTTGCCGCAATCACCGGCCAGCGACGATGTGCCTGAAGCCGATTCAGGGCATCGATGCCGGTTGCCAGGAACAGCGACAACGGGATCAGGCACGGAAGCATGTAAACGCTGCGCTGCTGGCTGCCGATGCTGAATATCAGT
>CAZNWR010000191.1:0-6125 GCA_964576645.1 uncultured Enterobacteriaceae bacterium
TGTTGGCCGCGTTCGGCGCCAACCTGGATTACAGCAAGACCTGCATGGTGGTGGACGAAGACGTGAACATACACGACCTGAATGACGTGTGGTGGGCCTATCTTACCCGCGGCCGGGCCGATACCCGCGCGATCGTTCTGAATGACATTCCCGGGTTCTATCGCGATCCCAAAAAGGATCACTGGGGCAGGCTGGGCATTGACGCCACCTGGCCATTCGATCGGCGCGAGGAATTCCAGCGTAAGCGAATTCCGGGTAGTGAAGCCATTAACCTGAGGGATTACCTTGACTGACGCTGCCCGCACCGGGGCCCCGGAATCCACATCCGGGCGCGAACACTGGTCATCGAGACTGGGATTTCTATTCGCCACACTGGGCGCCGCCATCGGCCTCGGCAACCTGTGGCGCTTCCCCTACGTCGCCGGAAAGTATGGCGGCGGCGCCTTTGTATTGGTTTACCTGGTCTTCGTGTTCGTTGTGAGCATACCGCTTGTCATGGCTGAACTTTCGCTGGGCCGGCGTGGACAAAGCAGCCCCGTCGGCACCATGAGACGCCTGTGCGCGGAAGCCGGGAGTCACCCGGTGTGGCAGGGCATCGGCTGGCTCAGCATCCTCGCGCCGATCGCGGGACTGTGCTTCTATTCGGTGGTAGGCGGCTGGTCGCTGGCCTATGCCTGGCAGGCAGTTGCCGGACATTTCAGCGGCATCAGCCCCGCGGCGGCGGATGCTTTGTTTAACCGGCTTCTGGCATCGCCGTGGCGGTTGTTGTTCTGGTATACCTTGTACATCGGCTTCAACGTGTACGTGGTCAGTCGCGGCATACGCGGTGGCATCGAGCGGGTCACCACCATCATGATGCCGGCGTTGCTGGTCATGCTCGTGGTGCTGGTGGTCTACTCCCACGCGGCGGGAGCCCCGGCCCGTGCCTGGAAGTTTCTGTTTGACCCGGATTTCTCCAAGCTCACCATGTACGGGGTGCTCACGGCCCTGGGGCAGTGTTTGTTTTCAGTCTCGGTGGGCACCGGCGCGCTGATCACCTACGGCGCTTACCTTTCCTCGGACGTTAACCTTCCGGGTGTATCCTGGATTATCGCACTGGCGGACACCGCGGCGGCGCTACTGGCGGGTCTTGCCATCTTTCCAATCGTGTTTGCAAGCGGCATGAATCCCGCGGAGGGGCCCGGTCTCATGTTCGTTACCCTGCCGGTGGCGCTGGGACACATGCCGTTCAGCTACTTTTTCAGCATTGTTTTCTTTGTGCTGGTGTTTTTCGCCGCGTATACGTCTTCTCTCGCCATGTTCGAACCGTTTGTTTCCTGGCTTGTTGATACCAAGGGGATGGCGCGTAAAAAAGTCACTTTCTGGACCGGCGCGGGTGTGTGGGCCGCCGGGATCCTGGCGATCCTGTCGTTTAACGTGCTGAAAGACTTTACGCCGCTATCGTTTATTCCTCTTTACAAGGGCAAGAACATCTTCGGCATCCTGGAATTTACCGTCTCCAACGTGATCCTCCCGGCCAACGCCCTCATGATCGCGCTGTTTGCCGGATGGGTGTTCCGCAAAACACTGCGTGAGGAAATCGGGTTTAAACATCGAGCCTCCTATTTTCTGTGGTCACTGCTGACCAGGTACGTGGCGCCGATTGCGGTCGGCGCCGTGATGATCTACGGCTTCTTCAGTTGAGTGCCGCCGCTGGTTCCGGCGGACCGTTTGCTCAGCAGTTTTTCTGAGAGGGAGGGACCCCGGCCGGGCCTGGTCCACGGGCAAACCTGTATGCAGATCCCGCAGCCAAAGGTTTTTGTGAAGTAGGGAACGCAGCGGTCGAAGTCCACGTACCATTTTTCGATGCCGCGCACCATTTGCTTGTCATCGCTGATGGCCTCCGCCGGGCAGTCGGTGGTGCAGCGCCGGCAGTTGATGCAAAGATCGTCGACGGCGATATCCACCGGCGCGTCCGGGGCAAGCGGCAGGTCCGTAAGAACGGTGGCAAGACGGAAGTTTGACCCCAGTTCCCGGTTGATGAGCGAGCCGTGTTTCCCCAGTTCACCCAAGCCGGCATTGATGGCAAGCGGAATATGCAGAAGATCCGCACTCTCGCAATAGGCGCGTGCCGGCCAACCGAGGCCGCGGATAAACGCGGCGAGCTCCACCGCAACGCGTGTGGTTTCGTTGTAGGCGCGCATGGTTTCGATGCCGCCGCGCGGATGCGCCACGTGCATCATCTCCTCGTAGTCCATCGGGCAGGCGATGGAGATTGCCATGCCGAAGGGCGTTTCATAGTTCTGGTACAGGGCCTCGGGCAGGACCCGGCCGATGCCGACGGCGGCCGCGCCCAGGCGTTTTGCCTGGTCCTTGATCTGCGCCGACATGGCGTTGCGGTCAATGACCGCGGTGCGTTGCGCCGCGATCGCTCCATCCGCATGGCGCAGTTTCCAGCGCGAAACCAGTCCGCTCAGGAACAGCCGGAAGGGCATGGTCAGAAGGAAATACAGCTCCAACAGTTCCCATTCCACCCGGCGCCGGCCGGAGCTGTGAAAGATCTGCACAGGCCGGCGCGCCTCGCGCACCCCGAGGCCGTTGATGTCGTTGCCCGACCGCGGTGGATTGCGGTAGCGAAACGGGTATTCGGCCGAAGGAATGTCGAGTTTCATGGTCACTGCATCCTCAGCCAGTCTTCAAGCACAATCGGCACTCCTTTGCGCTCCGCGTCCTTTACCGCCTTGCGCAGCCTCCGGCCCAGTGTCGCCCACAGGACCAGGAACCGCGCGCTGTCGACGACCATCCGTGCGTCGCGGCGCAAGCGCTGCATGAACGTGGGATCGGTCAGATAGTATTTCTCTTCAAATGAACTCACTGGTCATGGCTCCCCTTACCGGTTCCCAATTTTTATGATACCGGGTTTTGCCGGCGCCATCAGGCGCGGAACCGGAATACATGGTTGCATCCCCGGGCGTACATCCGCCGGTTGAAGGAGGCGCATGCACCGTGAACGTGCGATACTCGCGGCTGGAATTCTCACCTGATTAAGTAAGGGCAGGCGGTGACAGCCAAGGAACAACGGATTTCCCTGGTGCTGGGCAGCGGCGGCGCGCGCGGACTCGCGCACATCGGCGCAATCCGCTGCCTGGAGGAGCGTGCCTATAACATTCGATATGTTGCCGGTTCTTCCATGGGTGCATTGATCGGCGGCATTTACGCCGCCGGCAAGCTGGAGATTTACGAAAACTGGGTGAAACAACTCCATGCGAGCGACGTGCTCAGATTATTGGACTGGTCGTTCAATCGCGGAGCGCTTTTCAAGGGCGAACGTATTATCGGGGTACTCAGGAAGATGATCGGCGAGTGCAACATAGAAGATCTTGAAATCGGCTATACGGCGGTGGCCACCGATTTAAACAGTGAACGGGAGGTGTGGTTCAACCGCGGACCGCTGTTCGACGCTATCCGCGCTTCCATGGCGGTACCCATGGTATTCGCCCCGGTGGAGCAGGGCAGGCAGTTGCTGGTGGATGGCGGACTTGCCAATCCGCTGCCTATTGCGCCTACGCTGAACGATAACACCGATCTCACTGTTGCGGTCGACCTGAACGGACGCCGCGAACATCTGTCGCCGGAGCCGGAGGCGGATTTCTCTCCGGAAGACGATGTCGATACTGCCGGCTACCGGGACCGCATTGCGCGTTTTCTCGACAGCCTGATGCCGGATATGAGCGAGGCCGGCCTGAGCGAGGCGCCCGGGGCCTTCGACCTGATGATGCGATCCATGGATGCGGTTCAGGGCACCATTACCCGTTTCAAGCTGGCCGGCTACGACGCCAATGTGGTGGTGCGGATCCCGCGCAACCTGTGCGGGTTTTTCGATTTCCATAAAGCCCGCGAAATTATCCGCTTCGGCTACCGGCGCACGGCCGAGACCCTGGACAGGTACGGATCCTGAGCCTTGCAGCAGTTCGCGCAATTCTGGGCGTGGGCCGTGAATGTCGCCTGGGGCATGCCGCTGGCCATACTGGTCACCGGCGCCGGTTTGTATTTCATGATTTCAAGCCGGTTCCTGCCTTTTACCGCACTGAGACACACTTACGATTTGCTGCGGGGACGATACGACGACTCCCGCGATCCGGGAGAAATCACGCACTTTCAGGCATTGAGTTCCGCCCTGTCCGGGACCATCGGGCTGGGTAACATCGCCGGCGTCGCCATCGCGGTCGCGGCGGGAGGACCCGGGGCGGTGTTCTGGATGTGGGTAACCGGCGTGGTCGGGATGGCCACCAAGTTCTTCACCTGCACGCTGGCCTGCATGTACCGCAAGAACGATGAGCAGGGCGTCGCCCAGGGCGGGCCCATGTACTTCATCGAACTGGGACTGGGCCCGCGCTTCAAGCCCCTGGCAATCATGTTTGCCGTGTGCGGGATGATCGGCGGGTTGCCGCTGTTTCAGTCCAACCAACTGGCCGGCCTGCTCAGCGCCCAGTGGCAGGTTCCGCCACTCGGCACAGGCCTTGCCGGCATGCTCATCGTGGGTGTGGTGATCATCGGCGGCATACAGCGGGTGGGGAAGGTGGCATCCAGGCTGGTGCCGAGCATGTGCATCGTTTACCTGGTGGCGTGTGTGTGGGTCCTGTCCGCCCGCTTGCCGGAACTGCCGGCATTGTTTGCCGAAATATTCCACAGTGCTTTCGGCGGTCACGCCGTTGCCGGTGGCGCCGCCGGCATCGCCTTTCGCCAGGTAATCGTGACCGGCGTCAAGCGCGCGGCATTTTCCAATGAAGCCGGCATAGGTACAGAGGCGCTGGCCCATGGGGCAGCGCGCACGGATGAGCCCGTGCGCGAAGGACTGGTGGCGATGATCGGGCCGGTCATCGATACGTTGGTGGTCTGTACCCTCACTGCCCTGGTGATCCTGAGTTCGGAAGCGACGTTCACCAGCAGTGGTGTGGCGATGACCGCCCAGGCGTTCGACCAGGCTCTGCCCGGGTTCGGCAAGCCGGTGCTGAGTCTGGTGGCCGCCATGTTCGCCCTGTCCACCATGATCACCTATTCCTACTACAGCGTGAAATGCGCCCGCTACCTGTTCGGGCGCCGCTTGGGCGGACTCTACGTTTATGTCTACCTGGTGCTTGTCCCCGTGTCCGCCATGTGGCGGCAGAGCACCGCGGTGAATATGATCGACACCGCATTCGCCCTCATGGCGATCCCGACCATAACATCAACGCTGTTGCTGTCGCCGCGAGTAATTACAGCGCTGCGGGACTACTTTCAGCGTATGGGATTGGTATAGACGCCGGCGTAGACGCTGGGGTCGAAGTGTATGCTTGACCCCTGATGCCGTGAACGAGTGCTAGGCAGGAAATGCGTAGCCCTTTTCCCTGAACAGACGAAGGCAGGCTTCGACCGCCTCCGAATCGAGTCTGCTTCCTGCTTCCTTGTGTATCTGTTCGAGCGCCAGTTGCAGGCCCAGGCCGGCCCGGTACGGCCGGTGAGTAGACATGGCTTCCACGATGTCGGCAACAGCCAGGATACGCGCCTGCAGGATGATTGCCCCGTCTTTCAGTCCCCGCGGGTAGCCCGAGCCGTCAAGCCGTTCGTGATGCTGAAGAATGGTTTCAGCCACCGGCCAGGGAAAGTCGACCCCCTTTACTATGTCGTAGCCTACCTGGGCATGGGTCTTGATGATTTCAAACTCAGGGGGCGTCAGTCTTCCGGGACGCGAGAGAATTTCGGATGGGACGTAAATTTTTCCGATGTCGTGTATGACGCTGGCCACGTAAAGACCCTCGAGCCAGTCTTCGTCGAAGTTCAGTTCGCGGCCGATGGCGACGGCCAGATCCGCCACGTGGCGCTGGTGACCCGCGGTATAGGGATCCCGCTGCTCGACGGTTGCCGCCAGTGCCTCGATTGCGGCGATCAATGTATCGTGCAGGCGTTCCGCGGCCAGTTCCCGATCGTGCACGCTTTCGCCGAATTCGCGCTGAACCCGGCGGGTGGAGACGCCGAATCCCACGTCCGAGGCGAGCTCCTCGAGCAGGCTGACGTCAGACTTGTGGAAGGCGCCTACCTCGCAACTGTATACAGTCAGGGCGCCAATTACCTTGCCGCCGTCACGAAACGGCAGTGAGATCGAACTG
>CAZNWR010000192.1:0-6100 GCA_964576645.1 uncultured Enterobacteriaceae bacterium
CACTAATTTTATGTGTGGAGCAGGAAAAGCGCACACTGATGGGACCGATTAACCGCACATGAAGCAAGACGCTACGACAACAATCACCAGCACAGAGAGCGTTGATCTCTTCGCCGCAACACTGCCGGTGGAACAACCAGTCCACGCGCCGGCGACACATGCCGATGCACTGACAAAAACGATCGTCAGATCCGCAACCGCGCTGCTCGATCGTCAGTACAGCGACGGCTACTGGCGTTTCGATCTGGAGGCGGACTCCACCATTCCGTCCGAGTACATGCTGCTTCAGCATTTCATGGGAACGGTAAACGCGGAGCGCGAAGCGCGGCTTGCCGACTATATATGCAGCCGCCAGTTGCCGGACGGAAGCTGGCCCTTGTACGAAGGCGGCGCAGGCAACATCAGCGCAACGGTAAAAGCATACTTCGCGCTGAAGCTGGCGGGAATGGACCCGGCCTCGCATACCATGGCCAACGCGCGCGAGTGGGTGCTGACCCACGGCGGCGCGGAAGCATCCAATGTATTCACGCGCATCACGCTCGCCATGTTTGGCCAGGTGCCCTGGCGCACGGTGCCGGCCATGGCCGCGGAGATCATCTGGCTGCCGCGCTGGTTCTATTTCAACCTCAACCGCGTGTCCTACTGGTCGCGCTGCGTCATCGTGCCGCTGCTGATCCTGTTCGCCAAGCGCCCGGTGTTCAAACTGAAATCCGAACAGGGTATCGCGGAGTTGTTCCTCACTCCGCCGGACAAGTTGCGCAACCTGGATAAATTCGTTCCCGGCAACCGGTTGAAGAACGCGTTTCTCCTGCTGGATCGCGTGCTCAAGGTGGTAGAGTCGTTGATGCCCAGGTGGCTGCGGCGGCTGTCCGTGAATCGCTGCGAAACCTGGATGCGCGATCACATGCAGGGGGAAGGCGGCATCGGCGCCATCTATCCGGCCATGGCCAACGCTGTCATGGCGTTGAAGATGCTGGGCTGTGACGCTACCGACGCGGACATGGCGCGCGGGCTCCAGGCAATAGAGGACCTGGTCATCGACGAGGGCGAAGAGAGTTACGTGCAGCCGTGTCTTTCTCCCATCTGGGACACCTGCCTGTCCATCAACGCCCTGTGTGAATCCGGCCTGCCGACTGATCACCCCGCCGTTTTGTCCGGCGTCACCTGGCTGTTCGACAAGCAGGTGTTCGTACGCGGTGACTGGTCCATGAACGCACCTGACCTGGACGGAGCCGGCTGGGCGTTCCAGTTCGAGAACGACATGTACCCGGATGTGGATGACACCAGCATGGTAGTCATGGCGCTGCTGCGCGCCGGCGCGCACCACAACCCGGACAAGCGCAAGCGTATCGGCCAGGCGGTGAACTGGGTGCTTGGAATGCAGAACTCAGACGGTGGATGGGGCGCATTCGATATCGACAACTCCCATGAATACCTGAACAACATTCCGTTCGCCGATCACGGCGCGCTGGTGGATCCCAGTACCGCGGACCTGACCGGCCGCTGTATCGAAATGCTGGCCATGCTCGGCTACGACCGCTCGTTCCCGCCCATCGCACGCGGCATTGAGTTCCTGAAACGCGATCAGAAAGACTACGGCGGCTGGTACGGGCGCTGGGGCGTGAACTATATCTATGGCACCTGGGCTGTGCTGGTAGGCTTGGGCGCGCTCGGCGAGGATGCGCATCAACCCTACATCCGCAAGGCCGTGGAGTGGCTGAAGAGCATTCAGAACAGCGATGGCGGCTGGGGCGAAACCTGTGACAGCTACGAAGATCGCGCGCTGCACGGCAAAGGTGAAAGTACGGCGTCGCAGACCGCCTGGGCGTTGCTGGGCATGATGGCCGTCGGCGAACTGGAAAGCGAATCGGTGGAACGGGGCATCAACTACCTGATCCGGAATTTCGAGGGCACGGACGGCTGGAAGGAAGCTGCCTACACCGGGACCGGATTCCCGCGCGTGTTCTACCTGCGCTACCACGGTTACAGTCACTTCTTCCCCATCTGGGCGCTCGGTGTGTATCGCACCCTTAAGCAGGGGCTGCCCATGCGCCAGGACCAGGTGCGCGACGAAATGCCCATGGACTTCGGCCAGTTCCCGGCGCTGAAAAAGCGCCGCTATCACTGACGCCGAAACCGGCACCATGGGCCTAACCCGTATCGCTGCAGTGCGCTTTCGGGGAACACCCAGTAATCCATCATGATGCCGCAGGCGGTATTGCGGGCCCCGTGCCCGATCCCCATTCCATGATCTTCACCCGCGGTCAGCGAACTCACTCCCAACATCCCCCGGCCTTCGAGGCTGCGCAATCATGACCGCGCACGCACTGGTAAGCAAACCACCCCATCCTCCCACCAAGGAGCCGATCGCCAACGGCACGATCCGTAACGTGGAGGGAGAAGAACGTATTTTCTACGAGGGTTACTGGGTCCGGCACTACAAAGTGGTGGAATCGCTCAGCCTCAAACGGAGCCTTATCGATTCCCTGGCCCGGCGGGTATTCCACCATGCCGAATCCGGTATCAACACGCCGGGTAATCGCCTGGAGGAAGTCCAGCTCGCATACGAGCAGGAGCAGAACCCCGGCAGGAAGCGCGTGCTGGCGGCCATGCTCGCCGGCGCCCTGCTCAATCGCGGCACCGATATCCTCACGCGCATCGTGCAACTCGAGCAGATAGGCGTGAAGCTCAAGCCCGATAACGAACTCATTAAAGAGTGCGGCCGCTGTTTCATGGGCGCACTGGAACACGGCAAGTTCATCCGCCCGGTCACCGGCAAGGAAGGCCTGAACGAATTGTGGGGCGAACCGTTCAAGGCCTTCACCATGTCCGTTAGCAGTTTCCTTGAAACGCGCTACCTGAAGATCGCCATGACCATGCGCGCCGTGGACTCCATCAGGGACAAGCTCCTGGAGTTGTTCGAGGACGACCCCCTGTTCGCGCCGATGATTCCGCTGATCACCGAGCTGGCGGACAGCGCCCGGCACGCGGCCGAAACCATGCGCATCGATCCGCACAACATCGAGGTGTGGCCGCGGTTTGTCTCCGCCGCCGACCGGCTCAGCAACACCGAGCCCGTGATATCCGAGGACACTGGCCGCTTCAAACTGACCCTGGCCCACCGCGGCACTGAATTAATCCACCGGGGCGGCGAACTGATGGTGCACCTGGCCACGCTGCGCGTACCCATGCCCAAGACAACCCAACGATTTCTCAGGCACTGCGATCGCTTTACCGGGCGCTTCCGCGTCCGCTCCCCTCGCCGGCACTAGCAACTTCGCCCTGACGGAAGAGCACTCGGTAAAAATCCAGGTTCCCTCTCCCGCTTGCGGGAGAAGGCATCAACAACCGCAGCCGTTCCAGATGTACTAGCGACTGTCCCGTCGTGATAAAGTCTCCTTAACACATAAGCTACCTGGCACGCATCCAGGTTCCCTCGCCCGCTTGCGGGAGAGGGTCAGGGAGAGGACAACAAGCTGCTGACATGAGCGACTACTCCGCACCCACACGCGACCAGATGTTCGTGCTCGAGGAATTGGCGGGCCTGTCCGCGACAGCCGCCCTGCCCGGTTTCGAGGCAGCCACCAGCGACACCGTCGCCGCAATCCTGGAAGAAGCCTCGCGCTTCGCATCCCACGTGCTGGCGCCGCTAAACCGCACCGGCGATGAAGCGGGCTGCAAGATAAAGGATCAAGCGGTCATTACCCCGCCGGGCTTTGCCGACGCCTACCGCCAGTTCGCGGAAGCCGGCTGGCCGTCCCTGCCCTGCAATCCGGAACGCGGCGGCCAGGGCCTGCCGGAACTGGTGGCCACGGCCACCAACGAGATTTGGCAGTCCGCCAATATGGCCTTCGCGCTGTGCCCCATGCTCACCGAAGGCACCGTAACGGCCCTGGAGCATCATGGCGATGCGGCAATGCTGGACCGCTACCTGCCCAAGCTCATCAGCGGCGAGTGGTGCGGCACCATGAACCTCACCGAGCCGCAGGCCGGCTCCGATCTGGCTGCCGTGAAAACCCGCGCCGAACCCAGTGGCGATCACTATTTGATCAAGGGCCAGAAGATCTTCATCACCTGGGGCGATCACGACTTCAGCGAAAACATCATTCACATGGTGCTGGCACGCCTGCCCGACGGACCGCCAGGCATCAAGGGGATCTCGCTGTTTCTCGTCCCCAAGTTCCTGGTCAATGAAGACGGCTCACCTGGCGAACGCAACGATGTCTACCCGGTGTCCATCGAACATAAGCTGGGCATCCACGGCAGTCCCACCTGCGTCATGGGTTACGGCGACGGCGAAGGTGCCGTGGGCTACCTGGTTGGCAAACCCCACGACGGCATCCACTGCATGTTCACCATGATGAATCACGCGCGCATCGCGGTCGGCATCCAGGGAGTGAGTATCAGCGAGCGCGCCTACCAGCGGGCACGGGCGTATGCGAAAGAGCGCGTGCAGGGTCATGCTCCGGACGGCACCGAACGCACCACCATCATCCACCATCCCGACGTACGCCGCATGCTGATGCTCATGAAGGCCGGCACCGAAGCCGAACGCGCGCTGTGCTACACCACGGCGGCATCCGCGGATCACATTCGCTTGTGCGAGGACGAGGCGGAACGACAACGGCACATGGAGCGATTCGCATTGCTTACCCCGGTGGTCAAGGGCTGGTGCACGGAACTGGCGCAGGAGATCGTCTCTCTCGGCTTACAAGTGCACGGCGGGATGGGCTACATCGAGGAAACCGGCGCGGCGCAGCATCTGCGCGATGCGCGCATCATCTCCATCTACGAAGGTACTACCGGCATCCAGGCTAACGACTTTATCGGCCGCAAGATCCTGCGCGACGACGGGAAAGTGCTGCGCGACATCATCGCGGAAATGGATGACTGCAAAAACCAACTGGCGGAGGGCAAAATTGCGGACCTGGCCTGTATTGCAACCAAGCTCGGCAACGGCATCGCCGCGTTGGAACAGGCAGTGAACTGCGTGGTGGAGAGTCACAAAGACGATCCCAACGTGCCGGGCGCCGCCGCCGTCAACCTGCTCATGCTCATGGGCTCGGTCTGCGGCGGCTGGCAGATGGGCCGCGCCGCCCTTGCCGCCGCAAGACTGCTTGAATCCGGCAGCGAAGATCGCGAATTCCTCCAGGCCAAGCTGGCGACGGCCCGCTTCTACGCCGATCACATCCTGACGCGCGCCCGCGCCTACGCCGATGCCGTGCTGGCGGGCCCGGCCGCCACCATGTCCCTCAGCGAAGAACAGTTCTGATCAAAGACTCCCTGCCCCCAGGGATGAAGACAGTCCGAGTACGGCCGGACGGGTACGGATAACATTACCGCGCCCACCTGCCAACAACAGTCTGAATTTACAGCCGAATTCGCCCCCTGCCCGGGCCGGATAATATCTATGCGGCCAAGCGCCGATTCGCTAATGAAATCAGCAAAGCGAGCCCGGCGATATTACGAATCGCGCTGATATACCGCATACAAGGTATTGACTGCTAACCAAAATCGGCAGAGCCTCGCTCTATCTCCCATAAACTGTTATTGCACAACACCTACGCATAACACGAAGTTAGAGGCACAAGACGAATGACAATCACGCAATTGGTCAAGTCTAGATATCCAGTGGCCGTTGGATTTCTTGTGGCTGGCATCGGCTTCGTTCTTGGTGCGTCGGGAGTGGATCGCAAGCTTGCATCCTATATGTTTCCGACCGGGTGGGGTATCGCGGCAGCGGCAATGATAATAAGGATGCTCCTGAGCGACGCAGATTCACTGATTCAAAGACCATTGAAGGTTTCAGCTGTAGGTTTTGCACTCGTTGCAATTGGAGTCCTGCCTGGGTTCTTTGGGATGGGAGCAATTGACTCGTTATTCTATACCGGAGCGGTAGTGATGCTTCTGGGTATAGTGTGGGGTATTTTCAATGTTCGTAGCAGTCAATAGAAATATGCCTCTAACAAGCGCCTTCAAGGCGACGCGGCGAAGCCACGCGCCTGAGGCGCGCCGTTAGAGATCCCATAGAGATGACAGAAAGGGAACTAGAAAGCTGGGAAGAACTAGAGAGTGAGGTTAACAGCCTTAACGAATATCT
>CAZNWR010000193.1:0-6079 GCA_964576645.1 uncultured Enterobacteriaceae bacterium
CCACGTTCCAGAACGACTCCACGTACTTGGCGCGGTCGTTGCGGTAATCGATGTAATAGGCATGTTCCCACACATCGCAGGTCAGCAGGGGTTTGCCGCCGGAGCGGATCGGCGTCTCTGCATTGGGTGTGGAGACGATGGTCAGCTTGCCGTCGCCGCCCTGAACGAGCCAGGCCCAGCCCGAGCCGAACTGGCCCGTGGCCGCCGCGGAAAACTCCTGCTTGAACTTTTCCACCGAGCCGAACGCGCTGTTGATGGCGTCGGCCAGCTTTCCTCCGGGCTTGCCGCTGTTGGGGGTCATGCTGTTCCAGTAAAAGGTGTGGTTCCAGACCTGGGCGGCGTTGTTGAACAGGCCGCCGGGTTCGGCCGCCGCGACGATCTGCTCCAGGGATTTGCCGGCAAACTTGCCGCCTTCCAGCAGACCGCCGAGCTTCTTCACGTACCCGGCATGGTGTTTTTCATAGTGAAACGTCAGGGTTTCCCTGGATACGTGCGGTTCCAGTGCTTCCTTGGGGTAGGGGAGTTTGGGTAGTTCTATGCTCATGCTTTGATAATTCCTCCTGAATTACGGGTTGTTCAGTGCTTTTATCGCGGTTATTCGTGAATCTTAACCGAAAGCGGCGGACGGGTCCTGTCATGGGGCACGGCCTTCGTGCTTGCAGAGCTGCGCGCGATAGGCCATACCTCATGCCACCCGCCCGGACCGTGAGTCACTGTTCACGAATAATCCAGGTTACTGCTTCGCGAAAGCACATTCTGCGACAATATATAGTGTTACAAATTTTGACGGTTGCGTCGCGTGTTTGTTCATCGGCAGTGGCCATCCCGGTGAAGTTGCGCGTGGTATGACCGCAATACGGCGCGCAACAGGCCCACCAGTTCATCGATTTGCGCGGTTTCCGCGATCAGTGGCGGCGCCAGCATGATCCAGTCGCCGTAACGTCCGCCGGAAGTGCGCCTGGCATACAACAGCAGGCCATGTTCCAGACACATGCGGCTGATTTCACGCGGTACGTCCAGGTGGCGCGGCAGCATGTCGCGGCTGACCGGATCCGCCACGAACTCCATGGCATTCATCATCCCCAAGCCCCGTACATCGCCGATAATGGGGATCTCCTGCTGCAGGTCCCGCAAGCGCTCGCGCAGGTATGCGCCGTTGCGTTCCGCGGCCGCGATCAGATCACGCTCAAGCGTCTCCTCCAGTACGGCCAGCGCCACGGCGCAGGCCAGCGGGCTGGCCTTGTTGGTGTGCCCCAGGTGAAAGCCGCCGGCATCGACCACCGCCTCAACCATGGCATCGGGCGCGAGCATCGCGGCAACCGGGTAATAGCCGCTGCCCAGGCCCTTGGCCAGAACAGTCAGATCGGGTCGCGCGTCCGGCCAGCGATCCGCCGCCAGGAATCGGCCGGTGCGCCCGGCGCCGCTCATCACCTCGTCGTAAATAAGAAGTACACCGAATTCATCGCAGATCTCGCGTACCCGCCGGTAATAGGCGGGCGGGCAGTGACTGGCCCCGCCGCTGAACCCCATGACCGGTTCCATTACGAAGGCCAGTACCGTGTCCGGGCCTTGCGCGAGGATCGTTTCCCGCAGTTCCTCCGCGCAGCGCGCCGCATCCGCTTCCGCATCCAGCCCCTCGGCCGGGCGGTAGCTGAATGGCGCCCGCACCTTGGGCCAGTTCTGCAGCAGCGGACCCAGCGGGTGTTGCCCGGGATCTTCAGCCAGCGCCTGGGTGGCCAGGGTGCTGCCGTGAAAACACGGCCGGCGGCTGATGAACTTGCAGCGCGTGGTCTCACCGCGGGCCACCGCATGGAGCCGCGCGAACTCCAGGGCCTTTTCCACGGCCTCGGCGCCGCTGGATACGAAAAACGCCCGGTCCAGGCCCGGTCGGCACAATCGCGCCAGCAGGTCCCCAAGCCGGACGTTGTTCTCGCTTTCAAGGTAGGACGGGTAGGCGAAGCAGACTTTTTCCGACTGCTCGCGCATGGCGGCCAGCACGCGCGGGTTGCCGTGGCCCAGGTTTACCGCCACCGGGCCCGATGTCGCATCCAGGTAGCGGCGTCCGGCGCCGTCCCAGACGTAAATCCCTTCGGCGCGCGCCACGGATGGCAGCCGGGCCGCGCCCTTTCTCATCCAGAAGTGCTGTACGCCCCCGCCCCGGGGAAAAGCACCGATGGAACCTTTTTCTGTCATGGTCGGATAATGTTTTGGCACGGCATGGGTGCGGTGGGACGCACCTGGCGTGTTGCGCGCACTTTATTCGCAGTTCCGCTCGGTGTCTAATGTCAACGGGAACATGAGGGGACACAGATGATTCCATATCCTGAAACACGCAGCATCCACATACAGGTACTTCTGGCCGCACTGCTCGCCGTCGTATTTTCCCTTAACTGTCCGGCCGGCACCGACATGGTGGTGAAGCGGGATGTGGCGGTGCCCATGCGCGACGGCACGATTCTGCGCGCGGATGTCTACCGGCCGGAGGGCCCGGGTCCGTTCCCGGTGCTGGTTTACCGCACTCCCTATGACAAGCACGGCGCCGAGAGGGATTACACGATGCACCTGTCGGCGGTTAAAGACGGATACGCCGTGGTCATCGAGGATGTCCGCGGGCGCTATGCCTCGGCCGGAAAATTCGATGCCTACCGGCACGAAGGCCGGGACGGCTACGACACCATCGAATGGGCGGCGAAACAGCCCTGGTCCAACGGCAAGGTGGGCACCTGGGGGCTGTCGTACCCGGCGGCAGTTCAGTGGCTGGCGGCGGTGGAACACCCGCCGCACCTGCTGGCAATGGCGCCGTTCATGACCTTTTCCTCGCCCCGCGATTTCTTCTACTTCGACGGGGAATGGGACCTTTCCTGGATCGACTGGATTTATTTCGACATCGCTCCCGATCAGCGCCGGCGCCTGCACTTGCCGGGACCGCAAACGGATGCGCAGGTGAAGGCGGGCTGGAAAGCGCGTGGCGCGGCCATGCGCAATTACCTGCCGCTGATTGACCTGCCGGACCTGAAGAAGGTAGCGCCTTTTTATTACACCTGGCTGAAGCATCCTCCGGAGGATCCGTGGTGGAACTGGGCCGAAATCCGGGGCAAGTACGACAAGGTGAGTGCGGCGGTCCTGAATCTCAGTGGCTGGTACGACGAGTCCTACGGGCCGGAGGGCGCGGTGACCAATTTCCATGGCCTGATGAAGTCCCGCGCCGGGCAGGCCGATCCGAAGACGCGCCTGATCATTGGCGCCTGGCAACATGGCGTGCAGGAAACCGGCACCGGCAAGACGGGGGATCGGGACTTCGGACCGAACGATGAGATCAACTACGATCAGACGCTGCTGCGCTTCTTCGATCATTACGTTCGCGGCAAGGACAACGGCGCCGAACATGACCCGCGGGTGCGCTATTTCGTCATGAATGAAAACAAGTGGCACGATGCAAAAACCTGGCCGCCGGCGGGCAGCCACCCGGTCAGCTATTACCTTGCCTCGCCGGGGGTGCCGGGCATGCACGGCCAGATCGTGTTCAGCCGGCGGCACGGCGGCAGTGATGCGACGGCTTTCATATCCACGCCCTCGAACCCGGTGACGGATCCGTACGATGCCTACGGCCCCCACGATTATGCGAAGCTCACCCGGCGCGGCGACGTTGCGGTGTTTGAAACGCCGCCGTTCCAGAAGCCCACCGAGTTCACCGGCACCATCGACGCGGACATGTTTGTCTCATGCAACTGCCGTGACTTCGACCTGTGGGTAACGCTGCTGGATGTGGACCCGCAAGGCCATGCCTGGAACCTGATGAGTCCGGGGCTCAACAACCTGCGCGCCAGTTACCGTGATCCCTCCAAGCGGCAACTGCTCGAGCCGGGTAAGGTTTACGAACTGCACCTGGATCGGATGCAAACCAGTATCCTGCTGCCGCCCGGCCACGTGCTCAAGGTGATGATCTCCGGCACATTCGCCCCACACCTGTCGCGCAACCTGCAGACCGGTGAGTCGGAGGTGACTTCTTCCAAGTCAAAGCCGGCGGCGATCACCATCTATCACGACGCGGAGCACGCCTCGCGCCTGGTCATGCCGGTGATGAGTAACTGAGTCCACCGGCCGGAATATTCACTCACTTCCTGGAAACGACGCGTCGGGCGGGCCTGCTCCGCTTTTGCTTCGCGGGACATCCATGTCCCGCTCGCAGCAGCGCTCGCGTTCCACCATCCCTGGCTCCGCGCTCGCTCATGCCGCTGCGCAGACCCACCCAACGCTCCAGGCCCACGGTGCCAACCGGAGCGCAAGCCGGCTGCGGGGTGTTCGCGAAGCGTCATGTGGAGCGTGCGATACAAGGATGTAAACAGCGCGCGGAACTGATTCGAGCCGTACATGGATGTACGGCGAGATTAAGCGGAGCGAACACCCCGCAGCCGACCAAAGCCCACGCCAACGCGAGGAGCCTGGCAGGACCCGACCGCCACGAAAGCGAGATTAAGCGCCGCGGGCATCCGCGTCCGGGCAAAGCTGATCAGATATTGGAATGTCTCAGGATTTCGCGCCGTCCAGCAACTTTTGCAGAGTCTGGTCGGAAACCACCTTGATGGTCTGCGTGCCGGTGGGCTTGGTGCGCGTAATGTGATTACCGGTGGCCATGGCCATGGTCAGAGGCATCTCCACCTGCTGGCACACGCGTTCCAGTTGCTCGGGCAGCAGCGGCGCTGTGGTGCCGAAAACCGTCACCTCATCGCCGAACTGCCAGCGCTCCAACGTAAACCCGGCCACATCGCGGCGCCAGCGCAGAAATTGCTTTTCCCCCGTGGTCTTCGGCACCGGACCGCCGCTGACGGCGTCCAGCAGCTTTCGATCCCAGCCGCGGGGCAGTTTCGGCGCCGGCTCTTTGAGACCGACGCACAGCGGCGGCCAGCCCTTGTCCAGATCCATCTTCGGGCCGCGCTTCTCGCCGAGGGAAATGCCAACGTTATAGATCTTGCCCAGTAGCGGCTCGGCGGTGAAGAAAATGGGGGAGGATACCGTGCGGTATTCATCCACTACCGGGTGACCGAGCAGGTGACGGTAGGCGCGCAAGGTCCGGTATGCCAGATAATACCGGCCCGGCTTCGCGTCCCAGCGCTCGAAAGTGAGCACCCGGCAGAACGGGAAGTCGACGAGATTAAACACCGATGCCGGCATTCTTGCCTCCCGGCGGCGGAAACAGCCTGCCGTGTTCGCGCATGATTTCAACCGTCCGGCCCAGTGGCAGGGCGTACACGGTGTGGTTGTCGCGGCCGACCATGGTGGTCGCCATGCACAGCGCATTGATGATGGCTTCGTCGATGGCCTCGGCCGCAGCCTGGAACACCGGATCGATGTTGAATTGTTCCACCGTTTGCATCTCGAAACCATCGCCGCGCCAGAACGCCTCCCGCGGGATCTTGTTGGCCGTGGAAAACGCCAGGGCGAAGTCGCCGCTGGGGTTGGCCGAAATGCTGCCGGTCTTGGCCAGCCCGTGGACAGCGCGGCGTGCCAGCCGGTTCAACTGGTGGGGAAGCAGCGGCGCATCGGTGGCCAGGATCATCAGGATGGAATTGAAGAACGAAACGTATTCCGGTTTGGGCAGCAGATCGGATATTTCCTGACCCACGGGCACGCCGTCGATGCGCAGATGGGCGCGGTCGCCGTGATTGGCCTGCACCAGCGCGCCCACCGTGTAGCCGCCTTGCTCCGGCTTCAGCCGCCGCGACGCGGTGCCGTTGCCGCCCTTGAAGTCATAGCAGATCATGCCGGTGCCGCCGCCCACGCAGCCCTCCGCGACGGGGCCGCCGCGCGCGGTTTTGAGGGCATGCATGACGTCCTTCTTGTGAACGTGCCGGCCCGCGATATCGTTCAGAAAGGCATCCCAGGTCTCCGCCGTTACCGGCATGCCCGGCGGCAGATCGTCACGCGGCTGCAACGGCAGCAGTGCGTCGTAGACCATGCCGATGCTGCAGGTGTTGGTGAGGCACAACGGCGAGGCCAGGATCCCCAACTCCAGTTCCTGCAGTACCCCCGTCATTTCCCCGTTGCCGTTGGGAGCATTGAAACCACACGGCAGGTACTC
>CAZNWR010000194.1:0-6077 GCA_964576645.1 uncultured Enterobacteriaceae bacterium
GATGTTGTTGCGCATGACCGTCCCCTCCAGGATGGTGCTGAATGGACACAGTATAAAGTTATCGAGCGCCGCCCCATCAAGGGCCCAGGCCCGGATGCCGCGGGAATTGACCCAGGTCAAAGGAAATCCAGGTCGACGGCCGTACCTCTTCGTCATCGCATACGGTACAATCGACCGCGCACAGGGGCCTGGCGGACGACAGAGAATCTACGCCGATGCGAAGAAGGGGCAGTGAGTCATATGAAAACTATCCTCATTACGGACGACGACGAAAGTATTATTGAGCTAATTAAGGTGAAGCTCAGCAGATACAGCTATCAGATCATTACGGCCGCTGACGGCCAGGAGGCGGTGCAGCAATGCCTCGATAATTCACCCGATCTGGTGCTCATGGACATCAAAATGCCGGTTCTCAATGGCATCGAAGCAACATCAAAGCTAAGAAGTGAGGGCTTCCAAAGTCCCATCATCATGTTAACTTCATCAGAGTCGGAACAGGATCGTAAGGACTCCCGGCAGGCCGGGTCCAACCACTATGTACTCAAGTCCGGCGATCTGTCCAAGCTCGGTGCTCTGATCGACATGACAATTATGCACTTCACCTGAGGCAGTCACCGGCAGGTCCGGTAGCAAGTCAATCAAGCCGCCCGCACTCGTGCGTCATTCCGGGCGCGCAGCGTCCAGAGCACAATCGACAAGACAAGTCCCCTGCGCGGGCACTTTGCGCCCTTCCGTTGCAGACTCGCTGACCGTGGGTTAGTGTTTACCGGTAGGGCAGGGGAAATGAATACGGTAAGAATCGTGCTAAACGGGGCACTTGCACTGTTCTGCTTTTCAGGCGGGGCCTATCTGCTGGAGCTTGGATCCTTCTTCCTGCGTGATCGGTGGCACCCGGAAGCCGGGACATACTTTTCCGGCGCGTCTCTTTATCTTTTGGCCTTGAGTCTGTTTTTTCTCGGGGCCTTCGCTGCCGCGGTCATGCGGGGCTGGGTAAGAGGGACGATACCGATGCCGGATCCGGGAACGATCCGGCCTCACCCGGCATACAAGGGGCAGATCATTCTCCACTATTGGTACTTCATCATCCCAGCCTTGATACTGGTCCTTAGCGCATTCATGCTCGCGAAACATGCGCCTGCTCCATTACTCCAGGCACCGCCGCAAAGCCGCGCGGCTGAGCACAGTCACTAGGCCCAATTACGGGGAGGTATTGAAATCATGGAATTCAAGCTGACCGGTTGGAATGCCGTTATCGGCGTTATCGTGGTGGCCGTCTTTCTGGGTTTCAGATTTGAAACCCAATCCACGACGCTCGAAACCCAGGGCGTGGCAAAAGTGAAGAACTGGCTGGTGGCCGAATCCGAGCGAGCCGCCTTGCCGGGCATGGAAAAAGCCATGAACGATCCGAACGCCAACCCAAAGCACCTGGCGGACATGGCCAAGAAGCTGCAAAGCGACAATATCGAAATCGTCTCCGTCACCAGGCACGGAACGGGGACGAGCATCGTTGCCCGCGTGCAAGTGCACTACAAGAACGGCCAGTCTCCCACCGGAAAGACCGTCAGGTACCTGAGAATGAACTATTCGTCGGTGACAGGCTGGCGGGTCAGGTATGAGGTGTCAAAGTGGAGCTATTACGTGGCCGCTCTTTGATACCGGCGCCCTCATGCCGAACGCACAGCCCACTCAACTGACCGTCATTCCGGACCAACAGGGCCGCAGCCCGGCTGACGGAGGTTGAATGCGCCTGTATTCGCTGAAATTCAGGGACACCGCGCAGGAAGCGCGTTACCTGAATGCAAGGGATAGGTGGCTGCGTGAGCGCGCGCATCGCGTTATCGTCCTTGTCGCACTGATATTCGCGGGTTTCGCCCCGCTCGATTACGCGTTCGCCCCGCAGTATGACGCCGAGCTGCTGGCAATCCGTATTTTGCTCGTCTGCGTTCTGGCCGTCATGTGGATCCTCTTTCGATTCGTCTTGGACCGCCGACCCGTCGCCACGTTGCTCGTTGGCGTGGCGGTGAGTGCCTACATGGCCATCTTCGCTATCCGCATTGTCGTCGGCGTACACAGTGAATATGAATTCTCACAGGCCATGATGCTGGTACAGACCGGCGTGTGGCTGATTGGCGCCTTCACGTTCGTCGTGGCGCTGGCAATAAACGTGATCGGATACATTGCTTTCGAACTGATCGAGTTGCAAATCATTCATGTCGCCTGGATAAAGATATTGCATGACAGCGTCTATATCATCGCGGCCAGCGGGCTCGCGGGATTCGCCGCGTATACCATTGAGAAATTCATACGGCTGGAATTTCTCGCGCGTGAAGCGCTGCGGAAGCGCGAGCACGAGACGCGCATGCAGTCGCTGCGCGACGACCTGACGGGCCTGTGGAACCGCGCGGCCATGGACGAGCGCGTAAACCACGCCGTGCAGCAGTCCGAAAAACTCGATGTGTCGGGTGCGATACTGATGATCGACCTGGACAGGTTCAAGCCCGTCAACGACCAGTACGGCCACAGCGCGGGGGATGAGGTGCTGATCTCGATTTCGCGCCGGGTCCAGTCCGTGGTGCGGCCGGGGGATTCCGTGGGCCGCATGGGCGGCGACGAATTCATGGTACTGGTCGAGGATCTGAACGATCCGGGCTACCCGGATGACCTGGTCGCCAGGCTCCGCAAGGTGGTCGAATCGCCGACCCGCGTACGGATCTATGGCGAGAGCGTCACCGCGGAAGTGCAGGTGGGCGCCAGCATCGGCATCGCACGGTTCCCGCAGGAGGCGCGCGAGACGTCCCGGCTCATAGACCTGGCGGACCGGCGCATGTACGAGGACAAGGGGCACAGAAAGGGCGATTCGCCGCCACAACGCTGATCGACATGACGATCCTGCACTTCACCTGAGGCGGTCAGGGCTTCGTCATAGCGGACAACTTCCTCAAAATTCATCACCGCATCGCCCGGACAGTAACAGCTCGCCCGATCCAGTCAGCTAGTTGTCCGCGGGCCAGACATCCGCTCCATTGGTGGAAAATTCACCATTCTCTCCTACAACGGGAATCACGCTCTCATGTGATGGGGAGCCTATAACGGCCTTCAGGTTGACGGGACGATAAGCCCGCCTGGGACATTCACGGCTTTCGGGACAATCCCAGACAACAGGCACGCGCCACCGCTTGAGAGCGGAGATATGGATCATCTCGTTAATGGTTTCCAATCCTTCCGGCAAAATGCTGCGACAGTCCATTGACTTGAACGTCTTCCGAAACCACTCGCCCAACCCCTTGCCGCCCGGAATGATCTGCCTTATCAGTCTTTGGTATGGGTACTTCCAGTTAATCATGTAAAGCGCCGTACGGCTTTCCACGCCCTTGCCCTCGGCATCGGGCTTGACGAAGTCCCTGATGTAAGCCTCGTCAAAAGCCAGCCCCGTGTGGCGGCGAACCCGCTTTAGCATCCAGTCGAGCGCAATATCCGACAAACCCTCATCCTTGTAGGAGCCGCCGACGTTCGAGTGCACGCCGCTGAACCAGACCTGCTCCACCACCTGCCCGGGCACAGGCGGCTCGCCCTTCTTGCGCACCCAGAGCGTCGGCGCGAAGGCGCTGCGCTTTTCGTCAATGGCCATGGCATGCAGGGCCACGCGGACCTTGTTGCTGAGCTGCACGTCCTGGAAATAGAAGCGCTTTCCCACCAGGCGCCTCCCCAGGTCCCCCGGAATGCCCAGCGCGCCCACCGTGTCCCAGACGCCTACGCACCGGATCTGAATGTCAGGATGCCCACCTAAATTAAGCGCGTCGATCTTGCTCTGCTTCTGCTCGTGTTTAAGGTCCGGATCTCTGTAGATGTCTATTGCCTGATGCAGATCCCAACCAAGGTGCAGGGGAGAGAACAAGCCCGCAAGGTGAACAAATCCGGCGAGGCTGCGCGCCGTATAGGCACCCCGGGAGAATCCGAATACGTATACCTCGTCACCGTCTTCATAATTGTTCGCCAGAAACCGGTATCCGGCGATCATGTTTTCCGTAAGCCCGGCGCCGGATGCACCACCGACAACATGATCAACCGGGCCTCCCGTGCCTACGCCGGGCTCATAAAAAGTGATCTGGCGAACATCGCCATCGGTGTTTCGTATCGCCCGCAGGATTTTCACGACGTTAGTCGGTTTCTCGCCCTTGTCGGGCGTATTCCACGTTCCATCAAAGCATACGATTAATCGTGACATGGGCATGTCGTCTCTCCCGATTCCCCACACACTGCAACTGAGCCAATTAGGTATAAATGTAGGCCGCCATTGCGAATTTGCGAATACCTCAGCATGAGTACGCATCTAGTACCCAAGGAGAACTACCACATTCGGTGTATATATTCGTCAGGTAACGCGAACTAGACTTAAGTAAAGGGGAGAATAAATTACTCTACTCGTCACGATTCTGGGGAGGATCGTCGATGTCAGCCGACCTTGTAAAACGGGGATTCGTTTTATTCTGTAGTTTACTGATCACGTCCTGCGCATCCATCAGCGGATTCCCTGACAGAACTGGAAGCGTTGAAGTTCAGCTTCGCGATTTGCGTTCCAAGTATTTCGAGCCTGGCGCGGCAAAGCCGGGCGGCAAGATCGCCGCTTATAATGCTGCCACCTCCCCAGCGAAGCGAAAGAAGCTGCGCAACGAGATCGTATACAACAGGTTGTTGGCATACGACCTGCAGTTTTCGATCTTCCAGGAAGCACTGTACAAGGAAGGCATTGTAAGCAATCTGTCGCTTGACATTCTGGGCCTCGGTCTGGGCTCGGCCGGCGGCGTGGTAACAGACGCGACCACGAGCCGGATCCTGTCCGCGCTCTCAGGCGGCATCTCCGGTTCCAGGGCATCCATCAATAAGAACCTGTATTTCGAGAAGACGCTTCCCGCACTGCTGTCTTTGATGATCGCGAGCCGCGAAACGATCAAGGCGCAGATTTACCAGGGACTGGAGCAGGACGATGCCACCTATCCCCTGGGCCGGGCCTTCGCCGATCTGGAAAGATATTACCTGGCCGGCTCAATTCCGGGCGCGATCGCCGCGGTCACTGAGGTGGCGGGGAAGACCAAGCAGGCCGCCGATATCAAGATCGACCAAATACGAGCCAAATCCTTCGTCGATGTGGCGGTTCAGAACCGGGTAAGCAAACTGCTTGACGCGGTCACGGATCTGCCCGACGGCAAGGCCCTCATCATTCTCAAGGATCCACCCGTCAAATTGACATCGGGCATCAATGCAATGATGACAGCGAGCCTAGGTGGCAAAGCCTTGAAAGACATCTCTGATGACCAGGCCAAGATGCTGCTGAAAAGGATCGTGGTCATGGCGGGCAGGAAAGATGAAGAACTGAAAGCCTGGGAAGCCGCAATTAGGGCGAAGTAGCCGTTTGGAACGCATTAGGCCGAAGGAGAACGCACATGGCAGGCACATTCAAGACCGTAGAGAAATTCGAAGCCGGGATATCGAAAGATCGCATGGACAAGGAAGTCCAACTGCGCCTCAAGGCCGGCGCCATCAAAAGCTCGTACACGGGCAGCGAAGCTGATGGTTGGACGTTGACCACGGAATGGAACGTGCTTGGGGAGCAAGACTAGCAGGGGGCAGACGACCTTTTATCTGGCGCCGTTCCTTCCCGCACCTGCAAACGTCACCGACCCCGCCATAATTCATCACAATTCATCACCACCTCGCCCCAACCCCAACGCCACCCCGCCCGATTCCCCGCGTTGAATAACCCCTGTCACTCCAACGACAGGGGAGCTTGCCATGAAGCGTCCTTACCGGTGTGCCCCGGCGGTTGCGTTGTTCATGCTGGCGACGTTGCTGGTCATTGACACCGCGGCCCGCGCCGACGAGCTGTACAACCATATGGAAGACGTGGGCAGCGGCAGCCTGCTGACAAAAGAGCAGGGCGGCGGTTACAAAAGCCTCGCGCGCCTCAACTGCCGCTACCGGGTACAGGTCAGCGGCATGGTGGCCCACACCGAGCTGCGGCAGTCCTTCCGCAACGACAGCCAACAGTGGATCGAGGCCGTCTACGTGTTCCCGCTGCC
>CAZNWR010000195.1:0-6074 GCA_964576645.1 uncultured Enterobacteriaceae bacterium
CTCCCAGGAAGGAAAACATGCCACGCTGGTGCTTGAGGTAGTCATAATCTCCGGCACCCTTGTTTTTCAGCGTGTCCGCCAGCAGGGCGCGCAGGGAGTTGATGCGGATGCGCATGCGGTCCACTTCCTCTTTCCACAGCGACTGGAGTTCGGGGATCTGCAGTATGGTTTTGACCACCGCGCCGCCGTGGGCCGGGGGCATGGAATACATGGTGCGGGCGATGTTACAGGCATGGCTTACCAGCGCCTCCGGTACGTCGCGTTTTGCCCCGACCATAATCAGGGCGCCGATCCGGTCGCGGTACAGGCCGAAATTCTTGGAACACGAATAGGCTATAAGCATTTCCGGCACCGTCTCCGCCAGCAGGCGCGTGCCGTAGGCATCCTCTTCGATGCCGTCACCCAGTCCCTGGTAGGCCAGGTCCACATAGGGCAGAAACCCGCGCTTTTTCGCAAGTTTTGCAACAGCCTGCCATTGTTCCCGGGACAGGTCAGCGCCGGTGGGATTGTGGCAGCAGCCGTGCAGCAGAACCACGTCGTTTCTGGTGGCTTTGCCCAGCGCCGCCAGCATGTTGTCGAACAGCAGTTCACGCTTTTCCGCGTCGTAATACGGATATTCCTGGATCTTGAGCCCCGCCGTCCCGAGCAACGGTACGTGGTTGGCCCAGGTCGGGCTGCTGACCCACAGCTTGGCCCCGGGGCGGCAGCGGTTGACGATTTCCGCGCCCAGCCGCAGGGAGCCGCAGCCCCCGGGGGCCATAACCGATCCGACCCGGTTGTTGTCCAGGGCGGCATGATCACGGCCCAGTACGTGGCTGCAAATGGCCGAATTGAAGTCGGGGAACCCGGGAGGTTGAATGTATACCTTGGTGGTTTCCTGCTGCAGCCACAATTCTTCCGCGCGCTTGACCGCGTCGAACACCGGCGTAATGCCGGTTTCGTCCTTGTAGACTCCGGCGCCCAGGTCGATCTTGTTGGGGTTGGGATCCTGATCGTAGGCGGCTGTCAGGCCAAGGATCGGATCAGGCGGTAGCTTGTCGATGGCGTTGAGCATCGGAATTCCTTATAAAAGAAATGGTTAGTTCAGCGTGTTTCCGGGTACGGTTTGACCGGCAGGGCCTGTACGAGAGCGGTACGGAAGCGTCGCGCGGCGCGCAACGTATATTAATACACGGTTTGGCGCGATCAAGACGGGAACGGCGCCGGCGCCCGGTCAGCCGCCGGGTTGCACCATTTTTTTAGGGCTCGCCGGGAATGCGCTTTTCAGTAGCCGGTCGCGGCGCCGGGGCGGGCCCGAAGGAGTTTGAAACGGCGAAACCCGAGCGCTACGAGTTGTTCCAGGTCGAAGTCGACCATGCCGCGCCGCTCCCGTTCCTTGACCTGCTGGGAGCAGTTGAACTCGGTGTCATTATCCTGCTTGTTAATGCGCGATACCGAGGCGTAACAGGTGCGTGCCGGGCAGGTGAGCGCGCACCCGGCGTTGGCGAACAGCGTGATGCGCTCCTTGTGCGGCATTTCCCTGAGCAAATCGGGTTGCTCGCAGCACTCCATCGGCAATATGACGGTGTGGTAAATCGAGAGCGCCTTCTCGACCCTTTGGGGCGTGCGCAGGTGTTTGATCATGCTCGCCTCCACCCGGTACAACGGGTAGTCCCGCCGGATCCAGCGCGCCAGGTCGTCGTTGGTAACAATCGTCGCGTTGCCGTCGCGGTGGTAGCGCTCAAGGAACTGACGATTGCGCTCGTATTCCTCCTCCGTGACGAAGTGGTTGGACAGGGGCAGGCGCAGGCCGATGCCCACCTCGGCCATTATCCCCACGTCATTCGGGCTCAGTTCCGCTCCGCGGAACACCCGCCCGCCGTACAGGGTCGTGGGCTCCACGAAGCCGAACACGCTGTCCAGTTGCGCAACCGGCACGCTGGCGAAGTGACGGGCGAGAAAGCGCAGCAGCGGCGCCCGGGCCGGTTTGCCGCGCGCCGAGACGGTGAACCGCATGTCCTGGCGCAATGGCAGCGTCGCCGACGGCCCGTAAGCCTCGGTGGGATCCAGGTTCAGGTTGGACAGGGCGCTCTGCACGACAAGGAAAATAGCATCGGCGCCCGGACGGGCGCATTGCGATCGATCAAGCTCCCGCGCTTACGGACAAGGCCCCGTTACCGTCAGCGTGGGCGGCTGAGACGGTCCCCAGGATATATAGCTGTCCCGAGACCTGATACGCATGGCTGTGGGCATTGCGGCATCCGGGTTCCGGACACGTTGTAAATACGTCCCTGTACGCTCGATCGCCGCATCCCTGCGGCTCACGGTCCCGAACCCGGATGCCGCAATGCTGCCTGCTTCGGAATTCGCAACTGCTGTCTAGCGCCGGTGCAGGTTGCCGCGGGCGAGTGACAGGAAAGCACCGGCGAAGCTGAGACAGGCGGCCACCGTAAAGCTGCCGGCAATGCTCCGGGACAGGGCGGCGTAGTGCGCCGGCACCAGATGCACCGGTCCCAGCACCATCGCGAAAACCAGGGTGACGATCCCCATACTGAACGTCTGGCCCAGGACCCGCGCCGTTCCCACTGATCCGGACGCCGTGCCCAGGTGACGCGAATCCACCGAACTCATGATGGCGTGTACGTTGGGCGGGGAGAAAAGGGCAAAGCCGAAACCCACCATCATCAAACCCGCGATTACATGAATAAGGGGTGACCCGGCTTGAAGCTGCGCCAGCAGGGCCAGTCCGGCGGAGACCAGCAGCAGGCCCAGCGATGCAATATGGCGGGGTTCGAATCGATCCGCCATGCGGCCCGAGAAAGGGGAAAACAGCGCCATCATGACGGGCTGGGCGACCATCACCGTTCCCGCCGCCTGCGGTGACAGGCCCTTGAGGTACTGCAGGTACAGACTCATCAGGTAGGAGATGCCGAAAGTCGACGAATACGCCATAAAGGAGGCCAGGCAGGAAAAGGCGAATACGCGGTTGCCGGCGAAAAGTTTAACGTCGAACAGCGGCGCATCCGACGTTAGCGCGGCGCGCGCGAATACGGTCATGCCGGCGATGCCCGTGCCGATAAGCAGCAAACCGGTCCAGGCAGGAAGGCTGGACAGGCCGTACATGAGCGCGCAAATGGACAGGCCGTACACCAGGGCCCCCGCGGTATCGAATCCGTGGGCCGTGGCATCCTTCCATTCGCCCCGTAACTTTGACAACGCCAGGGCGATAACGAGCATGGTGAGGGGCACGGGGATCAGGAACACCGCTCTCCAGGACAGGTGGCTGGTGACCCATCCGCCGATGAGTGGGCCGCCGGTCAACCCCACGTAAACCATGGACACGCTGATGCCTATGGCGCCGCCGCGACGCTGTTTTGGAAAGATGGAGGAAAGGATGGCGACGCCGGTGGAGAACAGCATGGCGGCGCCGAGCCCCTGCAGCAGCCGGCAGGCAATCAGGATTAGCGCCGAGCCGGCGCAGGCGGCCAGCACCGAGCCCAGCGTGACAATGGCCATCCCCGCCAGAAAGATCTTCCTGCGGCCGTGCAGGTCCGCCAGCCTGCCGAACGGTAGAAGGAACACCGCGCTGGTTAACAGGTAGGCTGTCGGCACCCAGTTCATCACCATGGTGTTCACGTGCAGACCCGCCGCCATTTCCGGGATGGCCACGTTCACCGCGGACAGCATCAGCGGCGTGACGAAGGAACTCAGGGAAACGACCAGGAGCGCGGTGCGCTCCACGGTCTTTTGTTCGGGAACGGATGGGTGTTCCGGCAGAGGATCCGTCATGGAATCGCGGCGGCTCAGGTTCGTGCCGGCGCGCGTCCCGACCGCCGCGCGCCACGGGTAGTCCGGATGATGTGCAGAAAGTTCTCGATGCTCATGCGCTTCAGGATCTCGAGTTGCCGGGCCCAGGGTTTCTTGTGTCCCGCAAAAACCGTCAGCCCCTCCATGGAGGCGCACATATACATGGCTATTTCCTGGGCCTGTTTCTTTGTCAGATCGGTGTTGATCCTTAATATGAGTTCGATGAGGGGTTCCCGGGCCAGGGCGTACAACTCGTCCACCAGCACCGCAATATCGGGACTGTGGTTTGAAAGTGCCCAGAACTCTGGAAAGAACGCCGTCGTTTCCGGGGTCCCCAGGTCGCTGATCCAGAATTCCAGCACCGAGCGCAGTTGCCGTTCCGGGTTCTCTCCCGCCACTTCGCGCAAACGGTCGAATTCCTGCAGGTAGGTGTTGATGACGTATTCCAACAGGTCCTGCAGCAGGTCCTCCTTGGTGCGGTAGTAATAATTAAGGTTACCGGTGGATATGCCGGCCTGGCGGGCGATCTTGCGCATGGTGATGCCGGCGTAACCTTCCTCCTGCAATACGGCGCGGGCCGCGTCCAGGATGGTAACCAGCCGGTCCAGTCCTTTCTGGTGTTTGGCGGTGCCGGGCCGGATGAGCGCCCGCCGCTGGCGCATGATCATGGTTCTTTCAATGCCGACCTGATGGGGGGAGCATTCATACCAATAAAAGCGCGCTTTCTCAAATGCCTGAACAGGCTGTGTCCCGGGCCGCTCACGACTGCCTGCCCGCTGCAAAAGGGAAAGGTGTAGGGGGCTTCCACTTTAGGACAGATATCCTATAATGAATTGGCGGGTGCCGTACTCTGGTGTCCGCCGGACTCACGGGAATTGTTCCCGATGGGGGAGTCCGGAGCCGAAATTGGGGTATTTCGAGCAAAATCAGTAACGGGAGGGTACGCCATGGGTCTGGGTAATGCGCGATTTGTCGTTCGTCTGTTGGTTCTGTTGCTGCTGCCGGTGTTCGCCCGCGCAGCGGTTCTGGAGGAAGTGATCGTTACCGCGCAGAAGCGCGCACAGAGCCTGCAAAGCGTGGGTATTTCTGTAACCGCCTACACCGGCAAGGAGTTGCAGCAACTCGGTTTCACCAACGCCCAGGATGTGTCATTCCTGGCGCCGGGTGTCAGTACCATCCAGCCCAACGGGCCGTCCAACTACGCGTTCGCGATTCGCGGCGTAGCCCAGAACGATTTCATCAGCAATCAGGAAAGCCCCGTATCGCTGTACATGGACGGCGTCTATATCAGCCAGATGTCGGCCGCAGGCTTCCTGCTGTTCGATACCGACCGGGTTGAGATCCTGCGCGGTCCGCAGGGCACCCTGTTTGGCCGCAACGCCACCGGCGGTCTGGTCCAGTACATCAGCAACAAGCCTACCGACCAGCTCAGCGGTTACGCCAAGGCCACGTTCGGTTCATACACGCAGACCAACTTTGAAGGTGCCATCGGCGGCCCTATCAACAGCTGGGTGGACGGTCGCCTGTCCATTGCCACCAACCACAACGCGGGCTGGATCAAGAACATTAACCCCAATCATCCCCAGAATATCAATAACGACAATGACTACGCGACGCGCGGGCAGTTGTTGTTCAAGATCAATGACCACGCCACGCTTCTGCTCAACGGGCACGGATCGGTGGAACAGATCCGCACCGGTTTCTGGATAGACATGCCCTCGGTGACCGATTCCACGGGGGTGCTGGGTGTAAACAATCCCAACGGGGTCGACTTCGGCGGCTACAACGGGCTCAAGGACACCCACGGCAACGTATTCGCAGGTAACTGGGATTACCCCGGCCACCAGGACCTGACCACCTGGGGCGGGTCCGCTACCCTGAAGTGGGATTTCGGCAACTTCCAGTTGACGTCAATCAGTGCCGGCGACCATGTGGACCGGAACTACACCGAGGATTCCGACGGTTCGCCGACCCCGAGCTTCATGTTCTATCAGATGACCAACGCCGATCAGTTGTCCGAGGAATTGCGCATAAACGGCAAGACGGAGCGTACCCGCTGGGTCACCGGCTTTTACTTCCTGCACATCAACCTTCACGATGCCAACGGCGGGATGGAACCCTTGTACACCCTGGTGGGGCTGGACCCGGTGGACTTTCCTCTGGTGGATGCCAACGGCAACTTCGAGGGTGTCGACAACCCCTATCACACGCGCCTGAATACCTGGTCTGTGTTCGGGCAGGTCGAATACGACTTTACGCCCAAGTGGACCGGCATTATCGGCATACGC
>CAZNWR010000196.1:0-6052 GCA_964576645.1 uncultured Enterobacteriaceae bacterium
GCAGGGGCAGGCCGGCGCGCAGCACCATGCCGTTGCCGTCGCCGGTGCAGGTATGGGCGGAAGTGCAGGAAAAGTATGTGCGGCCGTAGCCGCCGGTGGCCAGCACTACCAGGTGGGCGCTGAAGCGGTGCAGGGTACCGTCTTCCAGGTTCCAGGCCATGACGCCGCGGCAGGTGCCGTCGTCGTCCATGATCAGATCGATGGCGAAATATTCGATAAAAAATTCGGCGTGGTGCTTCAGCGACTGCTGGTAGAGCGTATGCAGGATGGCGTGACCGGTGCGATCGGCGGCCGCGCAGGTGCGCTGTGCCGTACCCTCGCCGAAGTGGGTGGTCATGCCGCCAAACGGGCGCTGGTAGATGCGGCCATCCTCGGTGCGGGAAAACGGCACGCCGTAGTGCTCCAGCTCGATGACCGCCGGTACCGCCTCGCGGCACATGTACTCGATGGCGTCCTGGTCGCCGAGCCAGTCTGAACCCTTGACCGTGTCATACATGTGCCAGCGCCAGTCATCCGGCCCCATGTTGCCGAGCGCCGCGCTCATACCGCCCTGGGCCGCGACGGTGTGACTGCGGGTGGGGAAGACCTTGGTGATGCAGGCGGTGGACAGACCTTTCAGGGCCATGCCGAAAGTGGCGCGCAACCCGGCGCCGCCGGCGCCGATGATAACCACGTCGTATTTGTGATCGACTATGTTGTAAGCATCGGTCATACGGAAGTCACAATCCAAAGAACAGTTTCAGTACGGAAAGAACCGCGGTCAGCCCGGCCAGCACAGCCAGCAACTTGACGATGACGATGCAGGCGATCTTCTGCCATTCCGGTTCCACGTAGTCCTCGATAACCACCTGCATGCCCAGTTGCGCGTGATGCAGCAGGGAGATCATGAACAGTATCATGAGTACGGCGGCCAGCGGCGATTCCAGCCAGTGCATTACCGCCTGGCGGCTGGTCAGGTCGAGTGCCGTCAGCGAGCCGACGAACCAGAAAGTCAACGGCACCAGAAGTACCGCGGTGACACGCTGCTGCCACCAGTGCTGCACACCGCCGCGTGCGGAACCCAGGCCGCGCACGCGGCCAAGTGCCGAGCGCCGGGTCACAGCGCCACTCCCAGAACGAACGTGCCCGCGGTCAGAAGCAGGGAAGCGATTACGACCGCATACCCGGAAGAATAGGTAGTCCTGATTTCCAGTCCCTTGCCCATATCCCAGAACAGGTGACGTATGCCATTGCACAGGTGATAGAAAAGGGAGTAGACGAAAAGGATAACCAGTATCTGGCCGTACCAGGCATAGACGTGGCGCATGAATTTCGCGTAACTGATGGGGCCGGCGGTCAAAGCCAGGAGCCAGTAGCAAAGCAGCAGCGCGCCGATGCTGAGAAACACCCCCGTCGCCCTGTGGGTAATGGAGAGAAGGGAAGTAAGCTGGGGCCGGTATATCTGAAGGTGGGGCGAAAGCGGCCGCCGTCCGGATGCCATCAGGTGTTTCTCCCTAAGTGTGAAAACAGATTAGCGGTTTTCCCGCGGCAGTAACGGAGCCGGTTCAGAAATCGATACAGCGGCCGCGCCGTTCCCAATCGCCGAACCTGGTGGGTTCGGGGCCGGCCGGTCCGCCGATTTCCTTCGGGCCAACCGCTTTTTTCTCCGCTTTCGAGGCGAAGCGCGGTTGCGGACGTCGGGTCTTTTCCGTTTTTCTGTCGTCGCTGCTCATATTGTGCCGGGGAACGGAGTAGAATCATCCCGCTGCGGATATTTTACGCTAACCCCTGGTTATTATACGTCCACCAGAGCTTAGTATCTTTTCTCGCAGTTCCGAATGCAAGCAGCCGGAAGCGCAATGGATGCGCGCCCGCCTTTCTCAAGCCCGTCGCGGCGAGTGGATCGGCGGTCGCAGTCGAAGGAGCTTGAGAAATGCAGGCTGGGTACGGCAATTTCGAACTGCCCCTGGTGATCCCGCAGCGGCGGTCACCGGGTATATTTACGGCCGTATCCGCGGCCCACGCGGGGGCGCTGCTATGCGTGCTCGGTTCCGCGGCGCCCATGACGGTTCGCATTGCGTCCACACTCTGCTTACTGTGCAGTTATGCGTGGCAGATACGCCGGTTTCTGCGCCAATCCCGTTTCAGCCTGCAATTATCGGCGACCGGCGCGTGGCGATTGCTCCATGACGACGGCGGTATCGAAGATCTGCGGCTGCTTCCGGGAACCTACGTTCAGTCGTGGCTCGTGGTGCTGCGATTCCGCGGCGACTCCGGCCCATACGCCTTTGTGCTCACCCGGGACAATACCGGACCGGATGTACTGAGGAGACTGGGCGTGCGACTGCGATTCGGAGCGCTATGAAAAAGACGCCTGGCTTTCGCGTTAACAACATCAATGGCCTGGATAGGGATCCGCGGATTCCGCATCCGCGCTCCGCGATTAGTGACCCATATCGCTGCGCGCGGACCCGGAATCCACGTTGAGGACGCACGCGCACGGATTCAGGCCCCGTCCGCCACGTGATGCCGGTTTTTATAAATAATCCGGGATAAGCGACATCAAAGCTTCGTGCGCCAGGCGATCCACAATTTCCTTACCGGCGTCAGCGCCGTGCGTTTATTCAGCAGGGCAAGCGGATCGCGTTCCAGTTCCGCGCACAGGGCCGCGGCGAGACGCACCTGGATACGGCAGCACAGCAGGCGCTTCACGGGCGGCCGGCGCAGCAGCCGGTCCTGGCCACGTAAATCATCGCGCAGGCGGCGCAACAGGTCACGAAGCAACGGCGCGGCGGCGGGCGCGGTATTCTCAGCCAGTTGATCGGCGGTCACGCCGTGATTGCTCATTTCCTGGACCGGAACGATGCAGCGTCCCGCCGCGAGCGCGGGGCTCAGGTGGCGCAGCTCGTCGAAGGCGCCGAGCAGGGCGCCGGTGCGGGCGAGGATCGGCAGCCGTCCGTTGTCTTCCACGCCGCAGGCCGCCGCCACCTGGCGCCAGAATTCACCGTAGCTGCGTTGTAGCGAGTTGAGCCACCCTTCGTAGGTCTCCGGCGCGTCGGCCTGCCAATGATCCATGAGTGCGTCGATGAAGCTGTCGAGACGGGAGGCGTCGATTGCTGATCCCGGGTCGGCACACTCCTGCAATTCGGCGCTGATCGGATGCTGTCGCGTTCCCGAGCGGAGTTGCGCCAGTTCGTTGCGCCACCACTCCAGTTTCAGTCTCACGAGCCCCGGGTCCCGTGCTTCGTGCACCGCTTCCTCCACCTCGCAGCACAGCGCGAACAGGGCGTGCAGCCGGCGCCGTTCGTCCGGCGTGTGATAGAGCGTCGCGTAGTAAAGGCTTGAGCCCGGCGGGGCGGCACGGTTACGGCAGAATTCCTCGGAGTTCATGGGAGGGAAAAGCAGAAAGTGGAAAGTTGAAAGTGAGAAGTAATAGGCTTCCTCGGTTCTTTCCACTTTTCACTTTTAACTTTCATGCTTCTCCGAGCCAGGGCAGGAGATCTTCCGGCTTGGCGAGGATGGCGTCGGCCCCCCAGCTTTCCACTGTCTCCCCGGGCGGCGTGTAGCCGTAGCGTGCCGCGACGGCGGTCATGCCGGCCCTGCGGGCGGCCTCAATGTCGGCGCGGGCGTCACCCACGTAGACCACATCCGCGGGCGCACACGACATCAGCCGGCAGGCGTACAGAAGCGGCGCCGGATCGGGCTTGGGACGGTCCGTGGTGTCGCCGGAAACGACGCAACGGGCCCGCCCGGCCAGGCCCAGTGCCGATACCACCGGTTCCGTCAATCGCGCCAGCTTGTTGGTGACTATGCCCCAGGGCAGCCGGCGTTCGTCCAATCGGGAAAGCAGTTCTTCAGCGCCGGGGAACAGCCTGGTTTTATCCGCCAGGCTTTTTGAATACAGGTCGAGAAACTCGGCTCTCAGATCGGGGAAGCGGGGATCTTCACGGTTGATATGGAAACCAAGTTCCACCAGGGCGATGCTCCCCAGCGATACGGTCGGCCTGATCTGGCTTATATCCAGAACCGGCCGGCCGTGCCTCTGCAACAGCCGGTTCAGCGCGCTACCCAGGTCCGGCGCCGTGTCCGCCAGCGTACCGTCCAGGTCGAACAGCACATGCGTGATGCCGGACGGCAACATTCAATCCTTCAGTCGTGCGTGGGCGATGTAGTTGATGGTGGGGTCATTGGTCAGTGTGCAGTGATCGACCCAGGGCAGGTACCGGATCCCGGTGACGTCCATCAATTGCATGCCGCAGGCACGCAGCCAGCGCTCCAGTTCCGACGGCCGAATGAAACGCGCATAGTCGTGGGTGCCGCGGGGCAGCAGCCGGAACACGAATTCCGCCCCAAGTATCGCGCCCAGGTACGCCGGCAAGGTTCGGTTGAGGGTCGATAACACCAGGTGACCGCCGGGACGAAGCAAACCGGCGCAGGCTGCCAACAACGCATCGGGGCGGGGAACATGCTCCAGCAGTTCCATGCAGGTGACGGCGTCAAAGCGCCTGCTGTCGGTTTCCGCCAGTTGTTCCACAGTACAGACCCGGTAATCGATATGCAGGCCGGATGCAGTCATGTGCGTGCGCGCCGCATCTATGGCGCCGGATCCGGCATCAATGGCGGTGACGCGGGCGCCAGCGCGCGCCATGGCTTCTGCCAGGATGCCGCCGCCGCAGCCGACGTCCAGCACCTCGCTGCCGTCCAGCTTCATCACCGATCGCAGGTATTCGAGGCGCACGGGATTCATGGCATGCAGCGGCCGTAACGGGCCGCGCGGGGCCCACCAGTCGCCGGCATGGGCTTCGAACTTCGCCAGTTCGTCCTGCGCCAGGTTGTCGGTAGAGGAATTCATTTAATGTCAATCCTGAAAAGAACTTTATATGTGTTTGTTACTAAAATAATAAAACAAGTAATCCCTGCAAGGTGCCCGATTCCCTGAAGCGCGCCTCGCAATGTCTGTATTTGAATTCTAGCATCGCGCTGTTGTACTCTGCCGCGCTCTGGAAGACGCCGCATAAACAATAACAATCGACAGGCCGGGGCGGCTGCCCCGGAGCCTGCCGGAGTGAGGGAGCGTTCGAGGAGTCCTGCCTATGATTCATGCAGCGCGCGCGCGCCGCGTAGCGATTGTCTGTTTCTGTTGCCTGCTGGTGTTTTCCGGGGGCTGCGCGACCCTGGGGGGCAACGGCGATCCAAGGGATCCGCTGGAGGGAATGAACCGCAAGGTTTTCAGCTTCAACGAGTTCATGGATCAGCACCTGTTCGATCCCATTGCCCGCGTGTACAACGAGGTCATGCCGCGCCTGGTCAATCGGAGTGTTTCCAATTTCTTCAGCAATATCGACGATCTCGCGGTTATCGCCAATGACGTGCTCCAATTCAAGCCGGGGCAGGCGGTGTCCGACATGGCCCGGTTCGTATTCAATTCCACCATCGGCATCGGCGGTTTGTTCGACGTCTCCACGCGCCTGGGGTTGCCCAAGCACGATGAGGATCTGGGCCAGACTTTCGCCGTCTGGGGAATCGGCTCGGGCCCCTATCTTATAGCGCCGTTTCTCGGTCCCATGACGCTACGCTCGGCGGCCGGTTACGGAGTGCAGACCGCCTTTCTGACTCCGGTGGCCTATATCGGCGATGATGCCTACAGGGCGGGGGTGTTGTCTTTGGCCTACGTGGACTTCAGGGCGGATAATTTGAGCACCAGCAAGCTTATCGGCGAGGCCGCCCTGGACAAGTACGAGTTTATAAAAAACGCCTACTTCCAGCGGCGTGATAACCTCATTCACGATCGGGACGGACTTTCGAATGGTCCCGGCGATAACGATAACGGTCCCGGCGATAACCGGTAGCGGCCGTAGCAATCGGCGGCTGATTTCCTCGTCATTCCGGGAGCGAAATGACCGGGATACCACTTCGTCATTCCGGCCCGCGGCCGGAATCCAGTGAATAAGGCGCGCCTTGGGCGCACATTCAATTGACTGGATGCCGGAACGGCCGCCGCCGGCTGACGCCGGCGCTGTTGTCCGGCATGACGGGTACTTTGTCATTCCGGCCCGCGGCCGGAATCCAGTGA
>CAZNWR010000197.1:0-6007 GCA_964576645.1 uncultured Enterobacteriaceae bacterium
GTCCATATTCCGTCACGTCCTTACTGATGAGAAACTGAACAACAGGACGAATACGATGCCGTTGGTCGCGAACACGAATCTGCCGAGCTTCAAGCGCCTGCGCGAGCAGGGAGAGACGGTGATCTCGCTGGATCATGCACGGCAACAGGATATCCGCGAGTTGCACATAGGTTTGCTGAATATGATGCCGGACAGGGCCCTGGAGGCGACCGAGCGGCAGTTTTTCCGGCTGGTTGGCGGTTCCAATCAGATCGCGCAGTTTTATCTGCATCCTTTCTCGGTCCCGGAACTGCAACGGGGAGCTGAGGCAAGCTCGCACGTACAGCAATTTTACCGGAACTTTGATGCCGTTCGCGAAGAGGGGCTGGATGCACTGATAATTACCGGCGCCAACGTTGCCGGACCTGATCTCGCCGGGGAACCGTTTTGGGAGCCGTTGATAAGGGTGTTCGAATGGGGGCTGGAAAATGTAACCTCGATTCTGTGCTCCTGCCTTGCCACCCATGCCGTTTTGCAGTTTCACTACGGCCAGAGGCGGCACGGGCTGCCGGTCAAGCGCTGGGGTGTCTATTCACACCGTGTAGTGGATCGCTCCCATCCGCTCGTGGCGGGAGTGAATACGCGTTTCGATGTGCCCCATTCGCGCTTCAATCAGGTGGATCGAAGCCAGTACGAAGCGGCCGGTTTGAGAGTGCTGGCGGAAAGTGACCGGGCGGGCGTCCACCTGGCAACCAGCGCTGACGGATTGCGGATGGTTTTTTTCCAGGGGCATCCGGAATACGATGCCATAAGCCTGCTGAAAGAATACAAGCGGGAAGTGGGATTGTTTGTCCGGGGAGAATGCGGAGATTATCCGGTGTTCCCGGAGAATTATTTTACCCGGAGAAGCAAGGCCGTATTGGAAGAGTACAGGGACAGGCTCCAGGAGGCTCTTGCAAAAGGCGTACAGCCGCCCGAGTTTCCGGAGCATCTTGTCGTGCCGGCCTTGGACAACACCTGGCACGACACGGCCGAGGCGGTGATCAATAACTGGATCGGCCTGGTCTACCAACTCACGGACATTGATCGGCAGATCCCTTTCAGGCCCGGCGTGGATCCGTCCGCGCCGCTGGAATTTCTGAAGTCCGGTGGCTGATTGAGGTGGCCGGGTGACTGGCGTCGATTAGGATAACAAACATGTTCGCAACCATGATGTTTCCACTGGGGGCGGTTGCCGTTGCCGTCCTTTCCTACCTGCGGCCGGATATCCTGTCGCCGTGGGCGGGCGCGATTGTTCCCTTGCTCGGGGTGGTCATGCTGGGGATGGGCATGACCCTGCGGGTGGAAAATTTCCAGGAGATCCTGAAGCGCCCGAAACTGATTGGCGCGGGTGTCGCCATGCAGTTCATACTGATGCCCCTGATTGCGTATGTCGTATCTCTTGTGCTGGGGCTGCCGGTCGAGCTGATGGCCGGCATGGTGTTGGTGGGGAGCGCTCCCGGGGGAACTGCGTCCAATGTCATTTGTTACCTGGCGCGCGGGGACGTGGCCCTGTCAATTACCCTTACCACCGCTTCGACGTTCCTGGCGGTGGTGCTGACGCCTTTGCTGACCTGGTTGTATATAGGCCAGCGCGTGCCGGTTCCGGTAGAGGACATGATGGGGAATATTTTCGTTATTGTGCTGGCGCCGGTGACCATCGGCGTGCTGGTCAACCGTTACCTGGGCGCCCGACTCCATCCTCTAAAGCGCATGTTTCCTTACATCTCGATACTTGCCATCCTGGTGATCATCGGCATTGTAGTGGCGCTGAACCGCGCCCAGATGTCGGTGCTGGCTTTGCCGGTGGTGACCGCCGTTTTCTGGCACAACATCCTGGGACTCGCGGGAGGATACTATGTGGCGAAGATGCTCGGATTTGACGAGCGTCGGCGGCGCACGCTGGCTATTGAAGTGGGAATGCAGAATTCGGGTCTGGCCGTGGCCTTGGCCCAGACCTATTTTTCGTCTCTGGCAGCGCTGCCCGGCGCCCTGTTCAGCATCTGGCACAACATTACCGGTTCCATCCTGGCGGGGTACTGGACGCATAAGTCCGAGCGTGCGCAGCGGCGAAAGGGGGCGGATGAATTGTTCACGGATTCAGACTGAAATTATTCTTCGCTCGGTGACGATGGTGTTCACCGGCATGTCGTGTCGGTCAACAGGCAGATCCGGCACTACCTGGCAGTCAAAGGCAACGGCAATGCGAATCCCCGCAGGGTGTGCGGCGAACCATTGGTCGTAATAGCCGCGCCCGAAGCCCAGGCGTTTCCCGCTTGTCGTGAAGCCCAGCCCCGGCGTGATGCAAACGTCGACTCTGCCCGTCCATTCCTCGTTGCCCGTGGGAGTGAGAATGCCGAGCTGCCCTGGCGCCAGGTCGCGCCAGTTGTGCAGTGGCACCGCGATCATGCGTTCGCGGCCGATGATCTTCGGTACCAGCAGGGTCTTGCCCCCGGCCAGCAGTGAGTGCAGCAGGGGATGAGTATCGACTTCGGATCCGTAGGATATGAAGCAGAACACCACCTCCGCCGCCGGCACGGCTTCCAGGGAAATTAGCCGCTCTCGGATCTTCTCCGCCGCGGCCCGGCGCTGTTCATCGCCCATGGCACCGCGGGTTCGGAGCAGCCGCGTGCGCCAGGCGGCCTTGCGCTTCGCCAGCCCGGACTTGTCTTTTGACTCGATCATATAACTTATTATAAAACAATGTATTATACAGGCCAGTTAACACACGTTTGCAGCACAGCTTCCAATTTCTCGAATATTGACTAGAATGCTCTGTTTTGTCCGGTGTGGCGCATGTTCCCGCCGGTGCGTCACCACCAGATTTCAGGAGGCATAGCGGCAATATGGTAACGATCAGGCTGTCACGAACCGGCGCCAAGGCGCGGCCCTTTTATCACATCGTCGTGGCTGATTCACGCAGCAAGCGGGACGGGCGATATATCGAGCGGGTCGGTTTCTTCAACCCCATCGCCGTGGGCGGGGAACAGGAGTTGGAAATCGATCAAAGCCGCGTCGACTACTGGTTGGCCCGTGGGGTCAAACCGTCGGAGCGCGTTGCGCGGCTCATCAAGCAAAGCAGAAACGCCGCCGCTGCCGCCTGACCGCGACGTGCCCGGCCGCGAAATGCGGCCACAGGAACCGGATGCGCGCCTGGTTATATTGGGACACGTGTCCGGTGTGTACGGCGTCCGCGGTTGGGTGCGTATTGATTCCTACACTCGTCCCCCGGATAACCTGTTCAAGTACCGGTCCTGGTTGATCGGCGGCGAAGGGAGCTGGACCCGGCACCTTCCCGAGCAGGGTAGGATCCACGGCCGCGGACTGGTTGCCAAGCTGCGTGGCATAGATGATGCCTCCTGTGCGGCGAAGCTGTCGGATTTGCAGGTGGCGGTACCGCGCAGCGCCATGCCTGAGCCCGGAGCTGACGAATATTACTGGTGTGACCTGGTTGGCCTTAAAGTCATGCGCCGCGGCGGTGAGGAATTAGGCGTGGTTACGCAAATTCAGGAGACCGGGGCCAACGACGTCCTGGTCGTCGAGGGCGCGGCACGCACGTTGATTCCGTTCATAACGGGCCGGTTTATTGACCGTGTCGATCTGGAACAGGGCGTAATTATCGCGGACTGGGACCCTGCGGGGTCGTGAGCCGAAATGTTGAGGGTAGGTGTTGTAACCATTTTTCCGGAGATGTTCGACGCCGTGACCCGCTACGGGGTCAGCGGCAGGGCCGTGGATAAGGGCCTGTTGGAAGTACTGCTTTTCAATCCCCGCGAATTCACCCAAGACGTGCATCGCAGCGTGGATGACAGGCCGTACGGAGGGGGCCCGGGGATGGTGATGCTGGCGGAACCCCTCCGGCGTGCCATAGTGGCTGCGCGCACGGCGTTGGGTGACGCCAGGGTGATCTATCTTACGCCGCAGGGTGAGCCGGTGAATCAGGCGCGTGTGCGGGAGTTGGCATCCGGCCCGCCGGTGATTATGATTGCCGGCCGGTACGAGGGCGTGGACGAACGCCTCATTGAAAGCGATGTGGACTGCGAATTGTCCATAGGCGACTATGTACTGAGTGGCGGCGAGTTGGCTGCCATGGTACTGGTCGACGCGGCGGCGAGGCTGCTGCCGGGAGCACTCGGGCATGAAGATTCAGCCGGGGAAGACTCGTTTATGAATGGTTTGCTGGATCACCCCCAGTTTACGCGGCCACCCGTGCTGGACGGCGTCGGGGTGCCGGAAGTCCTTCTGAGCGGGGACCATGCGCTGGTACGTCGCTGGCGGCGGAAGCAGTCTCTGGGACGAACCTGGTTGCGGCGACCTGAGTTGCTTGAGGATCTGGACCTGGATGATGAGCAACGCGAGCTTTTACAGGAGTTCATTCGCGAACACGAACAGAATTAGATGACGGAACCGAACGTGGAGCAGGCGGTTATGAGCAATATTATTGAACAGTTGGAAGCGGAACAGTTGAGGAGCGACTTACCGGATTTTTCCCCTGGTGACACCGTGGTGGTTCAGGTACGGGTATCAGAGGGGCAACGCGATCGTCTGCAGGCGTTCGAGGGTATCGTGATCGCGAAACACAATCGCGGTCTGAATTCCTCGTTTACGGTTCGCAAGATTTCCTACGGTGAGGGCGTGGAGCGCGTATTTCAGACTCACAGTCCGGCAATCGCGGCGGTCGAGGTCAAGCGCAAGGGTGACGTACGCCGCGCCAAGCTTTATTACATGCGGCAACGCAGGGGTAAGAGCGCACGTATCAAGGAAAAGATCAAGACCAGCGCCTCGCAGCAATCCGGATGAGGTGGCGGCGGTTGATGCGCCGCGGGCAAGGAAAGCCCCCGGCGCGCAGCCGCAAACGTGAGCTCGCGGCCGCGTCCCCGCGGCCGTGATGGGCGCGGGTATGACCGGGTCCTTATCCTCCGGCGGCGAAGCCAATGTTCTGATCGATGTATTCCTCGATGGTCTCTGGATGGAGCGCGGCCTGAGCGAAAATACCCTGCAGGCCTACCGAAGCGACCTGCGAAAATTCTCTGCCTGGCAGTCGGCGCGCGGTACCGAGCTTGTGGCGACGCGCGCTTCGGACGTACTTGCATTCCTCGCAGCGCAACCGGGCCGTTCGGTCCGTACTTCCGCCAGGCGGCTGTCCAGTTTACGACGCCTGTTTCAGTTTCTGGTCCGGGAAGGGCACATTGCCGAGGACCCGACGGCGCTGGTGGAAGCTCCGCGCCTGGGGCGATCGCTGCCCAAGGCGCTCACCGAGCAGGAAGTGGAGGCCCTGCTGCACAGTCCTGATACGGGCACGGCGCGGGGAATGCGCGACCGGGCCATGCTCGAATTGCTCTATGCTACCGGGCTGCGGGTGTCGGAACTGGTGAGCTTGCGGCTGGATCAGGTCAATCTACGCCAGGGCGTGGTTCGTGTTTTTGGCAAAGGAGGCAAGGAACGTCTCGTGCCATTGGGTGAGGAAGCCGTGGAGTGGCTGCAGCGCTACCTGCGCGAAGCCCGGAGGGATCTGTTCAAGTCCGCGCCCGACGCCACGCTGTTTCCCGGCCGGGGCGGCCGGCCGGTCAGCCGTCAGGCATTCTGGTACGCGTTGAAAAGGTACGCGGTCAAGGCCGGCATCAACAAGTCCATATCCCCCCACGTGTTGCGTCATGCCTTTGCCACGCATTTGCTCAACCACGGAGCGGACCTGCGCGTGGTCCAGATGCTGCTGGGGCATTCGGATATATCCACCACGCAAATCTATACTCACGTGGCACGCGAGCGGTTGAAGAAGCTGCACGCACTGCACCACCCGAGAGGGTGAGATCGGACAGGGTCCCAAGGGACGGAACCGGTGTTGCCGAGCGCAGTCGATTTGCCGGATTCAGGTCCCGCAAGGAGGAATCAGAGACCCCTATTCCTTCTTGCGCCGCAGTGCAGGGGTCAGGCCCCGCCCTCCGGGATTAGAGACCCATATCCCTTCGTGCGGGACCTGAACCCTGTC
>CAZNWR010000198.1:0-5995 GCA_964576645.1 uncultured Enterobacteriaceae bacterium
GCCGCCGATGCGGGCCCGGCAAGCGGCCAGCGGGTCGCCGGCATCGCCCTCCAGTCGGGAATGACCGGTCTGTTTCATAGGCTGCAAATTATCTTACCTGGACGATGAAATGTCCTGTCTTAATGCGTCAGGGACATAAGGGGTCGAAGCACGCGCTTCGACCCCGGCCGGCCATCGATCAGGGATCTGAGCGTACGCTCCGTCCCTTTTTCCGCTGCATCAGCAGTCCTCCCACGATCAGGCCGAGGCCCCCTACCGTCGCCGCGGGTATCTGTTCACCCACCAGGTAATGAATGAATACCAGGGAAACGAACGGCGACAGAAAAATCACGTTGCTGACCCGGGCCGGGGAGCTGGCGCAGCGCAACGCCCCCAGCCACAGGACATAGGTAACTCCCATTTCGAACAGCCCGGTGTACATGGCGCCGACCCAACCCAATGACCAGTGCGGCAGCGACGACACCGTCATGCACAGCGCCGCGGTGAACGGCAGGCTGAACAGAAAACTCAGGAACAGGCTGACCACCGGGTCCAGCGGGTCGCCGGCCTTGCCGATCCAGTACAGGGCCCACAGTACGGTACTGCCCAGCGCCAGGGCGATACCGGTCATGGAAAGCGATCCGCTCGGCACGCCGCCGCGGCCCAGGCACACGATCACGACGCCCGCGTAACTGATGATCAGCGCCGTCCATTCGCGCCGGTGAATGCGATGCTTCAGCAGCGGCACCGACAACAGGGTCAGGGTGATCGCCCAGGTATAGTTCACTGCCTGCGCGATCTGCGCGGGCAGCAGATGGTAGGACTGGAACAACACCAGGTAGTAGCTGAACGGATTCAGCAGACCGAGCAGTGCACAGCGCAGATAGTCACGCCGGGTCCGGCGCCAGGGTGCGGCACCCATGCCGCGGCCCAGCAGGATCAGATACAGGCAGATGCTGGATACGACGCTTGCCAGCAGCAGCAGTTGAACGACGTCCAGGTAACGCAGGGACAGCTTGAAGGCGGTTGCCACAGTGGACCAGAGCAGGGCCGCTGCCAGGGCCAGCAGCAGGGCGAACCGGTCATCCACCGCCCGGGCCGCGGTGACCGGTTTCGCGCCGCTATCGGCCTGCCCGGTCAACGGACCGCTCAACCGTCCCGGCGCGAGCCGGAACGCAAGTGTGACCAGATGAACCAGGCCAGCCCCAGGGCCAGCACCAGGGAGATCGCCAGGTCGAACCGGTGGAAGACGCGGTGCAGGGTCGGATCGCTGTTCCAACGTTCACCCAGCACCATGCCTGCCCAGGCAAGTCCCAGGCACCAGGGCCAGGATCCCAGGAAGGTATAGACCTGGAACTTGAGCATGGGCATGCGCGCCAATCCCGCGGGAAACGCGATATAGGTGCGCACCACCGGCAGCAGGCGGCCGAAAAAAACCGTGGCGGCGCCGTGACGGGAAAAAAACCGGTCGGCGCGGTCCAGATCGGATCGCCGGATGAGAATATACGGCCCCCAGCGTTCAACCACGGCCCGGCCGCCGTAGGCGGCAATGTAATAGGCGACGGTCGAGCCGACGTTGCAGCCCAGCGCGCCCATGGTCGCCGCGCCGACCAGGCTGAAACGGCCGACTGACACCAGGTAACCGGAGAACGGCATGATGATCTCCGACGGCAGCGGAATGCATGCCGATTCGATCGCCATCAGGGCAACGATGCCTGCATAGCCGGCGGCATCGATAACGTGAACGATCCAGGTGGAGACCGCGGCCAGAATTGTTTCGATCATGTGGGCATTGTCCGCAACGCGTCAGACAAAGGCGACATCCTGCCATAAATCCGGCGCCGGCTGTGCCGCAGGATGGAGGAATGCAAAAATGATAGAGTGCATCAGGCGCCCGCAACAGGGAGCGGGCGTTCAAGCCGGCCGTACACCAGGGAGATCAGCCCATAGACATTCCAGCGCTTGCAGCCGCCGCGACGGAAGCCCTGCGCAAGGGTGATGCGCGCGGCGCGCGACGGTTCTTTGAATATATCATCCAGGCGGGACCGGCGGACGCCTCGGTCTGGATGGGGCTGGCGATAGCCTGCCGGAATGACGGCGACGACGGCGCCATGCTCAAGGCCCTGGACCAGGCGCTGGCGCTCGAGCCCCGCAACCTGCAGGCGCTCATCATGAAGGCCGATCATTTCGCCGCGGCCGGGAATGACCCGGCGGCGTCGGCGTTCTATGCCGCGGCGGGACGCGCGGCGCCCCCGGAGGAAAACCTGCCGCCCGAGCTGCGCCAGGAAGTGCAGCGCGCCCGCGCCATGAGCGAACAATACGGCAGGCAATATACCGCCTACATTGAACAACGGCTCGCGGCAAAAGGTTATGACCCGTCATCGTCGAGCCGCAGGTTTACCCATTCCCTGGAGCTGCTGACGGGAAGGAAACAACTCTACCTGCAGCAGCCGCAGGTCTATTACTTCCCGGAACTGCCGCAGATCCAGTTCTACGATCGCGGGCAATTCCCCTGGCTGGATGCCGTGGAAGCGGAAACGGACACCATTCGTTCCGAACTGCGGGAAGTATTGAAAGACGAGCAGGCCTTCACGCCGTACGTGGAGGGAGAGCAGGAGCGGCCGGCGCAGGACTACCAGGGTCTGCTGAAAAACACCGACTGGAGCGCCTTTTTCCTCTGGAAGAACGGGGTCGAAGTGCCGGAAAACGCCGCGCGCTGCCCGGCCACGCTCAAGGCGCTGGCGCAGGCGCCGTTGACGGCGATCCGCGGGAGGGCGCCTTCAATCCTGTTTTCCCTGCTGCGCCCCGGCGCGCACATCCCGCCGCACACCGGCTACTTCAATGCCCGCCTGATCTGCCACCTGCCGCTGATCGTGCCGGATAACTGCCGTTTCCGCGTGGGCAACGAATTGCGGACCTGGAAGGAGGGCCGCGCCTGGGTATTCGACGATACCATGGAACACGAGGCCTGGAATGACAGCCGGGAGGTGCGGGTGATCCTGCTGTTCGATATCTGGCGGCCTGAAATCTCCGAGGAAGAGCGCCTGCTCATCTCCGCCATGTTCGAGGCCATCCGCGGCTACGGCGGGATCTGATTTCGTACATTCTCAGATTTCCACTGTCTATGAGTATAGTGCCGCACCTTCGAACCCGCGGATACGTGATTGGACCATCAATGAATAGTGGGGTTTTTTTCCAGACAAGCGGTCGGTTCCTTGTCCACGACGCATTGACAGCGGGAACCGGTAGTGTAAAAGCTCGGGATGCCCGCGCCTGCCATTGACCACCGGCTTGCAACGAAGCCGAACCGCCGTTGTTCCATGATCCCGGTCCATCTGTCCTGCAGGATGTGAAAGAATTAACAATAAAGTGTATTATTTCAAATATTTACTGTTCTTAGTTCTGGTTGGTTCTAGCTTCGGCGCTGCCGCTGTCACCGTCACCGTGGACATCCGGGGGGTGGAACATTCCCTGGCGGGCGAGCTGCAGAACGCCGTCACCCTGGCACGCCAGAAGGACAGCGAGCGGCTGACACCCGCGCTGATCAAAGTCCTGTTCGATCGGGCGCCGGGCGAATTGCAGGAAGCGCTCAAGGTGCGCGGCTACTACAAGGCGAAAATCGACAGCGAGCTCTCGCACAAGAACGGACAATGGCAGGCCACTTTCAAGATCGACAGGGGCCCATCCATACGCATAACCCGCCTGACGCTGGAAATCACCGGCCCGGGCCACTCGGAAAAGGAATTGCGCCAGGCCTTATCCGCGTTTCCCCTCAGGCAGGGCGAGCGCCTGGACCAGGGCGAATACGAGTTGGGCAAGCGCAGCATCCGTAATGCCGCCCGGCAACTGGGTTACCTGGACGGGACCTGGAAAAAACACGTTATAGAGATCGATCCGGCAACCGACAGCGCGCGCATCGATCTGGAACTCGCATCCGGCACGCGTTACAAATTCGGCCCCATAGAGCTGCCGGACACGGTGGTTGCGAACTCGGTGCTCAAGCACATGGAGCCGTTCAAGACCGGCGATCCTTACGACGCGCGAAAGGTGATCGCCTTCCAGCAGAAATTGCGCGACAGCGACTATTTCCGGGACGTGGATGTGAGCCCGGAGTTGAACCGGCTGCAGGGCCATCAAATCCCCATCAGGGTCAGGCTGTCTCCCAACAAGCCCAACGTCTACCGGGTCGGCGCCGGTTACGGCACCGATACCGGTCCGCGCCTGAGCGCGAGCTGGAACCGGCGTTACCTGAATCGCTACGGGCATCGGTTTCACCTGGATCTGAAACTGGCCCCGGTCACCAGTTCCCTGACCGGGACCTACCTGATCCCGTATTTCCTGGGCAAGCCCCAGGAGCTGGGGTTTACCGCCATGCTCGCGCACCAGGACACCACCACCAGCACCAGCAACAGCTTCCAGGTGGGCGTGAAACGCCTGATGCAGCGCTGGGGATGGAACGAAACCACGAGCCTCAATTACGCCCATGAAAATTTCACCGTCGGCAATCAGACCGGGGTCAGTGATCTGCTCATGCCCGCCATCGGCTACTGGCGGTCCAAAGCCGACGATCCCGTTTATCCGCGCAACGGCTACCGGCTCAGTGTCGACCTGCGCGGCGCCGCCCGCTACATCGTATCCAACGTCAGCTTTGCCCAGGTCGTGATACAGGGCAAGTATATCCGTGGGCTGGGCAACGGACGGGTCGTCCTGCGCGGTGCGCTCGGCGCGACCGCCGTAACCGACTTCAAGCGCCTGCCGCCGACGCTGCGATTCTTCGCCGGTGGCGAAAACAGCATACGCGGTTTCGGCTACCAGTCGCTGGGACCGCGGGACGCGGCCGGAAACGTGGTCGGCGGGCGCTACCTGGCCGTGGGCAGCGTCGGCTACGAACATATGATCTGGGGCAACTGGGGCGCCGCCGTGTTCAGCGATTTCGGCAACGCCTTCGACAGTTTCAAACGCAACACCTTTGCCTACAGTGTCGGCGTCGGACTGCGCTGGCGATCGCCGGTGGGCCTGGTGCGCGTCGACGTGGCCACGGGACTGTCGGATCCCAGCCATCCCGTGCACCTGGATCTGGAAGTGGGGCCGGAACTGTGAATACCCGCGTGAAGCACACGGTGCGCATCCTGTTCGTGCTGGTGCTGGCACTGGGACTGGGCATCGCCTGGATGCTGACCACCAACCTCGGCCTGCGGTTGTTGATGCACACGGCGCAATCGCTCTCCGGGGGCGCCGTCATGGTTCAATCGGGCAGCGGCAGCTTGAGCGCCGGCGCACAACTGCGCGGTATCAGGATCAGGAGCGCGGCGGGCACCCTGCGTATCGACCGGCTTTCACTGCGCTGCGAATGCCGCCTGCTCATGCTGGGCATCGTCGATTTCGATCGGGCGATGGCCACCGGCGTTTCGCTGAAGCTGTCCAACGCGAACAGCAGCGGAAGCGCCGGCGGCTTTATGCCGTGGCCGGTGGCGCTGCTCATAGACGACCTGGAGTTGGATCACATTGCCGTGCAGCTCCCCGGCAAGTCCGTGCCGCGCAAGATCACGCACCTGTCTGCACAAGTTTTAATGCGGCGCGGCCATCTTGCCCTCAGCGACCTGCACCTGGTCCGGCCCCGGCTGCAGGTGTGGTACAACGGCCGCCTCGCTCTCAAGGCCCCGTTTCACCTGCAGTCACGGGCCGGCTGGATAGCGATATTGCAGGATCGTATTCGCCTGTCCGGCAGCGCCCGGTTGCACGGCGACGAAAACCGGTTGCAGGCAAAAGTGACCCTGCGGGCGCCCGTTGCGGCGCAGCTCTCCGCTGACCTGCGCGATCCGCTCGGCGCCCGGATCTGGAATATGTCCGTGCATAGCCAGTGGTCCGGCCTGCACGGGCTGGTGCCCGCGCTGCCGGCGTCCCTTTCTACCCGCCTGGCCCTGGAGGGAAGCGGCAAGGGCGCCGCCGGGCAGGTGCGCGGACAGATCGACGTCAGGCAGGCCGGTGCCGGGCCGCGTTCGGCGCATTTCAAACT
>CAZNWR010000199.1:0-5928 GCA_964576645.1 uncultured Enterobacteriaceae bacterium
CATAACGAGCCCGGAGGACAAAGTGGTACTTTGCCCGCAAGGACGGCGCACCTTGTTGAGCCCCCAAGCCACGCTGTTGAGGAGCCTATGAATTCACCGGCCGCGGCCTTAGACTCGGTGATCGAGGCAACACGGTAGACCCCAGAGCCCATGGCCAAGACCGGCCGAAACGATCCCTGCCCTTGTGGAAGCGGCAAGAAGTACAAAAAGTGCTGTGGCGCCCTGACCACGGGCCGGCCCCTTACTGATCCTTTTTCTCAATCCGCCTCGCCGGGGAATCCACGCCAGGACGCGTTCACGGGACTGCGCTGTCTGTTGGGACGGGATACGCCGCCTGATCCCGCGCGCGGTATCGGGCTCATCGAGCAGGCGGCGCAGGCGGGCGATGCGCAGGGCGCCTGGTTCGCGGCGACCATTGCGAGCTGTTCCTTCTGGCGGCCCCGGGACTGGGACAAAGCCTTGGACTACCTGATGCGTGCGGCACGGGGAGGCCATGGGCCGTCGGAGAGTTCCCTGCGGATATTGGCCGGCGGTCCGAACGGCGACGGAGTCGAGGGCAATGACTGGGAGCATATGCGCCGCGCTGTTGATTTGTCGGCATGGCTTGCGCCACCGGCCATACGAACAATCCGTGAAGATCCCTGCATCCAGGCAATTGAGAAGTTCCTGCCGCCGGCCGCCTGCGACTGGCTGATGGCGCGGGCCGAAGGCCGACTGTCGCGCGCCACCATCTATGACAAGGCCACCGGCGGCAAGACCGAGGATGGGCGCAGAACCAACTCCCAGTGCAACCTGGATATCGAGAACTGCGGGGTACTCACTTTCGTGTTGCGCGGCCGCATCGGCGCCCTGATCGGCCGCCAGGACCTGGCCATGGAAATACCGAAGATCCTCCACTACGAGCCGGGCGACACCTTCGACAATCACTTTGATTTTCTCGACCCGTCCGAACCAGCTTATGCACGGGAGCTGGCGATGCGTGGCCAGCGTACTCACACGTTTCTCATTTACCTGAATGAAGGCTACTCAGGCGGAGAGACCTGTTTTCCAAAGCTCGGGATCTCCCACCTGGGCGCGAAGGGAGACGCCCTGCTGTTCTCCAATGTGGATGCCGCGGGTAAGCCCGATTACAACACCATGCACGCCGGCCTGCCGCCCACCTCCGGCGAGAAATGGGTCTTCTCCCAGTGGGTGCGTGAATTTCCGAAAGGGTGAACCAAGCCTGATTGCGGCAGCGCGCCGTCCGGGTGCGCTTCAACCGCGATTTACGCTACTCTTCCTGTGCGTCCCGCAGCCTGCGGGACAGCACCTGCAGCAGCTTCCAGGCGATAACGCCGTTGCCCTCCACCAGGGGCCGAAATTCCCAGAAGGTAATACCACGGCAGACGAGATCAGTGCTGGCGGTGACCGTGGCCGACCGCGGTCCGCCGTCGATGAGGGCCAGTTCGCCGAAATAATCTCCAGGTCCCAGGGTCGCCTGCTCCACGCCGCGGATGGTGACGCTGGCCCTACCGGATTCGATCATGAAGAACGCGGCGCCGCCGGAGCCTTCCATGATCACGGTTTCTCCCTTGGAAAATGTGCGCTCCTTGAAAACCCGCGCGACTTCCCGCCGTTCCTCGAGAGTCAGGTCGGCGAACAACTCAATGCGCCGCAGCGCGGTTACCGGATCATCGTCGGGAGCCGGTTTCCTTTCTCCCCGGGATTTCCCCGTGGTCACGGCCCGGCACTGCAAAAGGTAGAGCTTGCCATTCTCAAACGCCCACTCGATATCACGGGCGCGGCCGTACACTTCTTCACACCGCGCCGCCAGATCGTTCAGGGCCTTGAGTTGGCTGTCGTCAAGACAAAGCTGCTGCACCTGCTGCGCGGGTACCTTCTGTTCCTCCGTGCCGCCGTTCTCCAACGTGCGCATCCTGATGGTTTTGCGTCCCGGCTTGCGTTCCAGCACCGCGCCGGTCCGATCGATGCGATAATGATCCGGGATCACCAGTCCCGCGACCACGGCCTCACCCAGACCCCAGCTACCTTCGATGACCCGTTCGTCGGCACCCGTTACCGGGTTTTCCGTGAACATCACGCCGGCCGCATCCGGATCCAGCAGCGACTGGATGACGACGCCGACACTGGGCCGCGTGAACAGCCCCACGCGCTGGCGGTAGGTGATGGCCGAATCGGAGTTAGCCGACCACCACACTTCGCGCACCGCGCCGGGGATGTCCTGCGCGGATTTGACGTTGAGTACGGTGACATGCTGCCCCGCGAAGCTGGCCTCCGCGCCGTCCTCGTCAACAGCGGAGGAGCGGACGGCAAACGGCCCGCCTAATGCGCCCGCCAGATCGGTTACCTGTTGAATGGAAACTTCCTCTCCGGAGGCAATGGCCTCGACGATATCCCCGGACAAAGCCACTCCCGGCGGCACCGGCAGACCCTGCCTGGCCGCATCCCCCAGGCCCACGGCTTTCGAGCCGTATTGCCCGGTTTCCCGCGCCTGCTCCAGTGTAACCGCGGATTTCAACCGAGTACGGTTACTTCACCGGCATCGCCGTCGACGCGAATGCGTGCACCGTCCGTAATGCGCTGGGTGGCCTCGCGGGTACCGACCACGCCGGGGATCCCATATTCGCGCGCCACGATGGCGGAATGGGAGAGCAGCCCGCCGTTGTCGGTCACGATACCGCCGAGCAACGGCAATAGAATGTTGAACGCTTCTGTAGTGGCCTCGGTGACCAGGATATCGCCCTGGTTGATGCGGCCGAACTCACTGGGACCCGACACGCGGCGCGCGGGGCCTTCGTACACGCCGCCGCTGGCAGCCAGTCCAAACAGCATCGCCTCCTCGTTCTCCGCCTCGGAACTGCCGAACAGCATGTTGAGCGATGTGAACACGGCGCCCATGAGGCGCGCGGCCATGGGCGGCAGGGCGGACAGATCCGGCGGCGGAGGTGGCGGTGGTCCCAGCACCGGCGGTGCCTGTACGGCGGCCAACGCTATGCGATCCGCGGCACGTTTCGCCAGTTCCTCCCGGGTCGGTTCGTCCGCGCCGGCAAGCAGGGCCTGCATCTCTTCCACGGTCGCGTCGATCAAATGTTCCGCGTCGGCAATGGACCCGCGCTCTTTCAATCGGCGCCCGGCCGCCAGGACCGCCCGGCGCATGAGGCCCGACGCCCAGATGTCGCTGTAAACGCCGCGCTCGTCGCGCAAGCGGTAAATCAACCTGGCCTCTTGCAACAACTCATCGAACATTTCCCGATGCTCCGGCGGGACCTGGGCACGGATCTCGGCGGCACGCACTTCAACGTCCGCGATCTCGTGCTCACCGGTAACGGCAATGCGCATGGAGCGCAGCAATGCGTCCGGCATCTCCAGGGCGGTGGGTTCGCAGATGTCGAAGCCATCCAGCAGACGATTGCCCACAAGATCGAGATACGCGCTCATCGCGGCGCCGGTATCGCCGGGCAGGGATCGCAGTTGCTGGAGCACCTCGGCGGGCTCATCGCTGGACTGAAGCAATGCCAGCGCTGCCGGGTCGCCGCGCATAACCTCAATCATTCGTTCCATTTCATCGGATCCGCCGGCGGATACCTGCGCCGAACCGCGCATCAGATCCAGCAACTCGGCGGCAGGCAGACCCGTCCATTGGGAAACGTGCATCACGAAATCCCCGATGGGCATGGTGGCCGAGGCGGTGAAGCGCATGTGCTGGAAGATCATGGCGCCATGATGATCGCGGCAACGTGCCAGGTATTCACTCAGCTCATCATCGGAAAGCGCATCCGGGTCTACCGCCTGGATAGCACGGTGCGCCTTGATGGCGGTGGGCTTGCGGTTCTCGTCCCAGTCGCGCAACTGCTCGCGCCATACCTTGCCTTCCATGGCTTCCTGCGCCCGCTTCAACCGCTCCGGGATCTCCGCCTCCGGGGCCGGCATCACCTGGTGGTAGGCAAACCCGTTGATATAGGCGCTCTGTAAACCATCAATGAGCATGCCGTAGAAGCGGGCGAAGTCGCTGGTCCCGCGCTTGAATGCTTGCGGGTGCAGTTCCGACCAGTAGCGGGTCGCAAGGCGCGGGAAGTGGATATTGTCGCGGGTCCAGGTCCCCGGGCCCGGGGGATCGAAACTGAGGTCGGCGTCTGTCATGACTCGTTCATACAGGTATAGCGGGGACTGAAAGTATAAGGCGGACCCTGACAGCCGTCATCCTGCTCTTAATTTTGCCTGTGATATGCGCGTCAAGCTATCCTGAATAAATTAGGCCTGGCAACCAGGGAAGAAGAGCAAGCAGCTATGACACGCGCCACCATACTTTTCATCGCCCTGGTCAGCGTGGACGCGCTGCTCGGCCTGCTGGCGCTGGCCATGGCCCAAGGAGAACGCCAGTCCAGAGCCCTGCGCCTGTGGGGCTGGGGCCTGCTGGTTTACGCCGCCGGCCAGATGTTCTTCGTGGTGCACGTCCATTCCCTGGTGGGCTTGCAGGTCGTTGCCGGCAACGGCCTGATCTCCCTGTCGGCACTGTTCACCGCACTCGGTGTGTATCAGCACTCGCCGGTCCGCATCAATCGATCCCTGCTGGTCGGAGGCCTGGCGGCGTCGGTGCTGGCGGAAATCATCGGCCGCATGATGAATCTGGGGATCATCATCGACGTTGCCACACCCACCGTGTATGCCACGCTGCTGTATGCGGTCGCTGCCTGGCTGATGATCCGGCGCCCGCCGCCCGGCGCCCGGTCGGCCGCCCGCTTCATGGCCCTGGCCATAGTGGCCGTCCTGGTTGTCTGGAATGTACGGTTGGCCGTCGTCTGGCTCTCGTTGGGCGGCTCACAGGATCCCGAACGCGCCGATCTCATATTCTCCCTGTTTGCCATCGCCCAGATCCTGACGGTGGTATCCGGCACACTGGGCATGCTCTGGATCGAGGTCCGGCTGATGCAGTCGGACCTGAAGCATGCGGCCTTTACCGATCAGCTCACGGGCGTGCTGAACCGGCGCGCCGTGCGCCTGCGTTTCGACGAGGAGGTGGCGCGCTGCAAGCGCCTAAGCCAGACTTTCGGCCTGATCCTGTTTGATGTCGATCACTTCAAGGAGATCAATGACATGCTGGGACATCATGTAGGCGACAGGGTATTGCGACAAGTCGCCCGGGCAATGAGCCGCAGCAAACGCACGGAGGATATGCTGGGCCGCATCGGCGGTGAAGAATTCCTGGTGTTGCTGCCCCATCACGATCTGGAAAAATCCCTGCGGGCCGCCGAGCGGTTGCGGCAGGCGGTGCAGACTGCCCAACCGGATGAGGAAATGGAAGGACCCGCCACCGTCAGCGGCGGCGTGGCCGCGTTTCCGGAAGACGGCGAAACCTGGGACAAGCTGTACGTTGTCGCGGACCGGCGCATGTACCGGGCCAAGAACGCGGGCCGCAACCGGGTAACGGGCCGGGGTCGGTTACCTGAACAGGACAATTAATGGCGCGGTGCCGCGCTGAATACGTCCTTCCCGAAGCTGCGCACCTGCTTGCCGCCGGCGTAGGCCAGGTGTTTTAACCCGAAGATATCCTCCACGGTCCGCAACATACTGTAATGGTTGTAAGGGCGTGTGGAGACCGTGCCCGGTTTGATAAAGGGCGATAGCACGACCGCTCCCACCCGCCCGCCACCGGGCCCGCCGGCCTCGCCGGCCAGGCCGCCACCGCCTGGAGAATACCTGGCGCCGGGCATGGGCTTCTCCCCACAACAGGCGCTTGAGTCCCATTTACTGGCCGAGGCCGCCTCATCGAAGGTGATGATGAGCAGTCCATCCTGCTTGAAAGCCGGGGACTGCAGGATCAACGGCACCAGGCCGCGCAAAAACGGATCGAAGGACAGCGGCCCTCCCGGCTCCTTTCGACCGACGCACGGCACGTCATGGCCGTCGTGGCAAAGATTGGGCACGATG
>CAZNWR010000200.1:0-5897 GCA_964576645.1 uncultured Enterobacteriaceae bacterium
TGCAGATCGCCTTTATCCTGGCGCTGAAGCCCGAAGACATGGCCGGCGGCTGGACCCACCTGCACTTCACCGGCATGTTCGGCCCGCTGGCGGCCATCGCCGTTGCGGTCGGCGCGTTCTGGTGGGCGGTTATACTTTACGTCGATGCCATTATCTCGCCACTCGGCACCGCGTTCATCTACATTACCGCAAGTCCGCGCATCATCATGGCGGCAGGCGAAATGGGCAACGCGCCGAAACACGTCATCAAGCTCAATCGCTACGGTGTACCGTGGATCGGATTGATCGTGACCTACCTGGTAGGCGTGCTGTTCTTCTTCCCGTTCCCCTCGTGGCAGAAGCTGGTGGGCGCGGTTTCCTTGATCACGGTGCTGTCTTACAGTATCGGTCCCATCATCGTCCTGCACCTGCGCGAAGTCCTGCCGGACGCCGAGCGCCCATTCCGGTTGAAGGCGGCGCGCCTGATCTCCGCCTGTGCCTTCATCTCCTCCAACTGGATCATCTACTGGACCGGCTATGACACCGTGAAGTGGCTGTTCGGGTTTGTCGCCGTTTACGTGATCCTTTACCAGATATGGTATTCGCTGGTACGGCGCCTGCCATTCAAAGAAATGGGCTGGCAACAGGCATGGTGGCTGCTGCCCTACTTCGCCGGCATGTGGGTAGTGAGCTATCTCGGGCCCACCGGCACCATGGGCGGCATCGGTGAGTTCGGCTTTTTCACCGGCATGTGGATCCTGGCCGGCTTCAGCCTGGTGATCCTGGTACTGGCGCTGTACTGCGGTCAATCCGCCGAGGCGGCCGAGCAGGTTCACGCCAACGTGCAGACGCTGGGCTCGCGTGGAGAAATCATTGTGCGCACGGCGGAGGAAACGGCGCCCTGACAAGCTGCTCCCTCCGATCCCGCCATTGGCGGCACGGACAGGCGGCGTGACGCTGCCCGAAATATAGTGATCGCGGCGGCCGGAGGGCAAGGCAGTAATTTTATGAAGAAGCTTGCGGTCATGGTGTTTATGGCAAGTGTGGTATTCATCGGTGCCGCGCGCGCTGATGCCGGGATGACATCGGCAAAGCTGCAGATCCAACCGATAATGGATCGAATGAAAGAGGCGGCCAATGCCCATGATACCGACCGTTTCATGGCCGCCTATCTGCACCAGCCGACACTCGTCTTTGTCATCAACGGCACCGTGATTCACGGCTGGGATGCGCTGCATAAACAACAGCTCAAATGGTGGCATCACGTCAACAGCGATGTGGTTTACACCCAGACCGCGCCTACGGAGTTCGAGCAGATCGGCAGCGATCTGGTCGTAACAACCCGGACGTTAAACTCACGCCGTACCGGGCCCGACGGCAAAATCAGTACCGGGCATTTTGCAGTGACGCTGATTTGGCGGAAATTGGCGGAAGGCTGGCGGATCGTCTATTCACATGAATCCTGGGCGCACTGAACCTGCCTGCTCCGAATCCCCCTCCAACTGAGGAAACGGCGCAGTAACAAACCGCCGTTCGGGGGAACCGGCAGTTCAGTCTGATCAGCAGGCCGGCGGCACGTGGCCGCAAACGTCCCCTCTTAGGCCGACGGAGCGTCCTCTCCGGGCGGCGCGGCGATCGCCGAGGCAGCGCGCGGATTGGGCCCGTACAGGTTGTCGCCCGGTGCGCTTTCCATAACCCAGAACACGATCATGACGATCAGGCCGATCAGCGGAATCAGCAGCAGGAGCTGCCACCAGCCACTGCGACCGGTATCGTGCAGCCGGCGCGCGCCAACGGCGAGACAGGGCACCAGCACGGCCAAGCCGTACAATCCCTGAAGGAACGGCAAGTGAATCAAATGCCCGATGATGGCCACAGCGACGGTGATCAGGAAGTTGATCAGCGCGAACATCCAGAACTCTTCGCGGTGGGCGCGCCCGTCGAATTGGGCGTACCTGTTCTTCAGAACGTCGACATACCAGTTCATGCGGATCTCCCCAGAAATTCCCCACTGCGAAGTGTAGGCCAGCCGCCGCCCGCGGTCCAGAATCCGGTAATTACATGTTGCGCCGGTACTGACCACCCACCTCGAAGAAGGCCTGCGTGACCTGTCCGAGCGAGCAATAGCGCACCGCGTTCATCAACTCCGCGAATACGTTGTTATTGTCGATAACCGCCCGGCGCAGTTTTTCCAGTGCCCCAGGACTCTCCTTTTCATTGCGTGCATGAAATTCCCGCAGGCGCCGGATCTGGTCCTGCTTTTCTTCGTCCGAGGAACGTGCCAGCTCCACCTTCGGCGGCGGCTGGGGATTGGGATCGAGAAAGGTGTTGATACCGATGAGCGGCAGGCTGCCGTCATGCTTGCGGTGCTCGTACAGCAATGACTGCTCCTGGATGCGGCCGCGCTGGTAGCCGGTCTCCATGGCGCCGAGCACACCTCCGCGTTCGGACATGCGCTCGAACTCCAACAGCACCGCTTCCTCCACCAGGTCGGTCAGTTCCTCGATAATGAAGGATCCCTGGTTGGGATTCTCGTTTTTCGCCAACCCCCATTCCTGGTTAATGATCATCTGGATGGCCAGCGCCCGGCGTACCGATTCCTGCGTGGGCGTGGTGATGGCTTCGTCATAGGCGTTGGTGTGCAGGCTGTTGGCGTTGTCATAGATGGCGATGAGCGCCTGCAGCGTTGTGCGGATATCGTTGAAGGACATTTCCTGGGCGTGCAGCGAGCGGCCGGAGGTCTGGGCGTGATACTTGAGGCGCTGGGACCTGGCGTTGGCGCCGTACTTGAAGCGCATGGCCGTAGCCCAGATGCGCCGCGCCACACGGCCCAGCACCACGTATTCCGGATCCATGCCGTTGGAGAAAAAGAAGGACAGGTTGGGCGCGAAATCGTTGATGTCCATGCCGCGGGCGAGGTAGGCCTCCACGTAGGTGAAACCGTTGGCAAGCGTGAAGGCAAGCTGCGAGATCGGATTGGCGCCGGCTTCCGCGATGTGATAACCGGAAATCGACACCGAGTAGAAATTTCGCACCCTGTTTTCGATGAAGTACTGCTGAATGTCGCCCATCATCTTGAGGCTGAATTCGGTGGAAAAGATGCAGGTGTTCTGTCCCTGGTCCTCCTTGAGAATGTCCGCCTGCACCGTCCCGCGCACGTTGTGCAGTGTATCGGCGCGTATGCGCGCGGCTTCTTCCGCATCCGGCTTCCTTCCCTCGTCAACGCAAAATTTGTCCAGTTTCTGATCGATGGCGGTATTCAGAAACATGGCCAGGATGGTGGGCGCGGGGCCGTTGATGGTCATGGACACGGACGTTTTCGGATCGCAGAGATCGAAGCCGTCGTAGAGCACCTTCATGTCTTCCAGAGTGGCAATGGAGACGCCGGAATTCCCCACCTTTCCATAAATGTCGGGACGCTCGTCCGGATCAAAACCGTACAGGGTCACTGAGTCGAATGCGGTCGACAGGCGCTTGGCCTCGGAGTGTTCCGACAGATGCTTGAAACGCCGGTTGGTGCGCGCCGGCCCGCCCTCGCCCGCGAACATGCGCGTGGGGGCCTCCTCGGATCGCTTCAGGGGAAACACGCCGGCCGTGTAGGGAAACTGGCCGGGCAGGTTCTCCAGCAGCAGCCAGCGGAGCAACTCGCCGTGGTCTTCGAACCGGGGCAGCGCCACCCTGGGCACGCGCGTGCCGGAAAGGCTGGTGTGCCACAGCGGTGAACGTATTTCCCTGTCCCGCACCTGGCTCACCAGCTCGTCCGCTGCGTAGCGTTTTTTCACATCCGGCCATTTCTCGATCAGGCGCAGCGCCCTGGGATCCAGTTGCGCTTCGCGCTGATCGGCCAGCGCTTCCAGATCCGCGCCGGACTTGTTCTCCGCGATCAGCATCCGTCGCGCCTCCAGCAACTGCTGGCGCTCGCGCGCCAATCGCGACTGCTCGTCGACGGTTTCCCGGTAACCGCGGACGGCTTCCGCGATCTCCGCCAGGTAGCGCTGGCGTTTGGGCGGCACGACGACGGTGCGCGCGGAAGATGTCTTTACGTTCACGGCCGGCAGCCGGCTGTCGAATTGCCGCAGTCCCCGCTCACGCATTTGAGCCAGCAGACACTGGTAGAGGGCTGTGACGCCGTCGTCGTTGAAACGGGAGGCGATGGTGCCGAATACCGGCATGTCTTCCGGGTTGCTTGCAAACGCTTCGCGGTTGCGCTGCACCTGCTTGCGCACGTCGCGCAGGGCATCCTCGCCGCCCTTGCGATCGAACTTGTTGATGGCCACCACTTCGGCGAAATCCAGCATGTCGATCTTCTCGAGCTGGCTGGCGGCGCCGAATTCCGGAGTCATCACATACAATGAAAAATCCACGTAAGGCACGATACCCGCGTCGCCTTGGCCGATGCCGGGCGTCTCGACAATGACCAGGTCAAATCCCGACACCTTGGCGGCATTAACCACGTCAGGGATACATTCGGGCACTTCCGATACCGCCGATCGGGTAGCGACTGAACGCATATAAATATTCGGGTGATAGATCGCGTTCATGCGGATGCGATCCCCCAGCAGCGCGCCGCCGGTCTTGCGGCGCGTGGGATCGATGGCGATGATGGCGACTTTCAGGGAGTCGTTGCTGTCCAGGCGCGCGCGCCGGATCAGTTCATCGGTCAGCGATGACTTGCCGGCACCGCCGGTACCGGTGATGCCCAGCACGGGCGTCTGCTTGCCGCGGGCCTGCGCTTCCTTGGCCAATTGCGTGCGCTGGCGATCATCCAGCACACGGTTTTCCAGGGCGCTGATGACCCGCGCCAGGAGGCGCCGATCGCCGCCGTTCAGTTCTCCCGGCCGCGCCGGTTCCACCACCAGCGGATCCACCTCACAGCGCTGGAGCATGTCGTCGATCATTCCCTGCAGGCCCAGCTTCTGGCCGTCGTAGGGAGAATACAGCCGCGTAATGCCGTAGTCCTCCAGCTCCCGGATTTCTTCGTTGACTATGACCCCGCCGCCGCCGCCGAAGATGCGGATGTGACCTGCACCTCGCTCGGCCAGCATGTCGCGAAGGTATTTGAAATACTCCACGTGACCGCCCTGGTAGGAACTCACGGCCACCGCGTGTACGTCCTCCTGGATGGCGGCTTCAACGATCTCGCGCACCGATCGGTTATGGGCAAGGTGAATCACTTCGGCGCCCGAAGCCTGGAGGATCCGGCGCATGATGTTGATGGCCGCGTCGTGGCCGTCAAACAGACTGGCCGCAGTGACGAAGCGCAACGGACGCGCCGGCGCTTGAAGGGCGCCGCGGCCGACTTCTCCAGGTTGGGTACTCATACTGTGGCCTCCGGCCGGGCCAGCAGCAGCACCATGCTGTGCTTCAGGCCGGCATACAGTTGTTCGATCTGATCGAGGTTCTCCGGATCCATCAACCATTGATAGACGATGCCGATGATGGAGGCGCAATACTGGGCCGCCACCGCGCCGGCGTCCACGTCCGTTCGCACGGTACCGTCATTGATGCCCGCCTCGACCCAGGCAGTGGCATCGCGCTGGCGGCGCCGGTGAATGCCCGCAATCACGTCCCGGTACTCCGATCCGGGCCCGATGGACTCGAACCAGAGCAGATAAAAGGCGCGCAGGTGATCCGGCGCTTCCGCACAGAACCGGTAATGGGCGTCGGCCGCGGCGGCCAGGGCGTCGAGTCCGGTCCTGCCGCGGGTAACGCGGGTCAGCTCCCGCAGCCACTCCTCGCCGATGGACTTCACCACGAAACTGAACAGGCCGGCCTTGGAACCGAACCGGTAGCCGGCCAGACCCCGGCTATAGCCGGCGCGCTCGCCGACCTCCTTCAACGTGGTCCCGCCCGGCCCCTTTTCCACGATGAGGCCGATGGCCGCATCCAGCATGCGCGCGTCGGACAGGGCGGAGCGC
>CAZNWR010000201.1:0-5884 GCA_964576645.1 uncultured Enterobacteriaceae bacterium
AGCTTTTCCTTGTTTATGTATCCCGCCAGCCGGATCACCTCCATCCGGTCCAGAAGCGCGGGAGGAATCGTGTCGAGCTGATTGGCGGTGCACACGAACAGCACCTTGGAAAGATCGAACCTGACGTCCAGGTAGTGATCCAGAAAGTCTGTATTCTGCTCCGGGTCCAGCACTTCCAGCAGGGCGGAGGCCGGGTCGCCGTGGTAGGACGCGCCGACTTTGTCGATCTCGTCAAGCATGATCACCGGGTTCGCGGTGCCGGCATCGCGTATGGCCTGGATAAACTTGCCGGGCATGGCACCGATGTAGGTGCGCCGGTGTCCCTTGATTTCCGCTTCATCGCGCATGCCGCCCAGGCTGAACCGGTAAAATCGCCGGCCCAGCGCCTCTGCGATGGAGCGGCCAATGGACGTCTTGCCCACGCCGGGCGGTCCCACCAGCAGCAGGATCGCGCCGGCAACTTCCCCGCGGCGCACGCCGACGGCCAGAAATTCAATGATGCGCTGCTTGACGTCCTCAAGCCCCTCGTGGTCGCGGTTCAGTATTTTGCGAGCGCGCTTCAGATCGAGTTTATCTTCGGAGTACTTGCCCCAGGGGAGCGAGGTGATGCTGTCCAGGTAGTTGCGTGTGACGGCGTACTCGGGTGAGCCGGTTTCCAGAAACGACAGCTTCTGCATTTCGCTGTCGATGCGTTCCTGCACCGCCGCGGGTACCTCTAACTCCTTCAGGCGCTCGGTGAAGCGTTCCAGCTCGACGGTCTTGTCATCCTTGGAGATCCCCAGTTCCTGCTGGATGGCGCGTAATTGCTCGCGCAGGAAGAACTCCTTCTGGCGCTTATTCATGCTTTCCTGAACTGACTGCTGGATGCGCGCCTGCATGCCGGCCACGTCCACCTCCTTGCGCAGCAGGACCAGCACCTTTTGCATGCGCTCCAGCAGCGGGACGGCTTCCAGTACTTCCTGCAGTTCGGCTCCGCCGGTGCTGGTGAGCACGGCGGCGAAGTCCGCCAGCGGAGACGGATCCTCCGCGTTGAAGCGATCCAGGAACGCGCGCAACTGTTCCTTGTAGAGGGGGTTGAGCGGCAGCAGCTCCTTGATGGTGTTGATGATGGCGAGCCCATAGGCCTTGACCGCGGCCGGGTCCTCGGCCGGGATCTCCGGATATTCCACCTGCACCAGGTATGGCGCGCTGTCGGATATCCATCGCAGGATGCGGAACCGCCGGATGCCTTCCGCGATGAACTGAACGCGCCCATCGGCACGCTGCGCGTTGTGCATCCGCACCACGGTGCCGATCTGGGCAAAATGTTCCGGCTTGGGCATTTCCTCCGGCGGCTGGGTGGTCCGGCACATGCCTACCATGTGGTGGGGCGTGGAACCGACGCGCTCCACCGTCTGCAGCCAGCGCTGTTCGGGCGTCATGATGGGCAGCGTCTGGGGCGGGAAGAACGGGCGGTCGCCCATGGGGAGCAGGTAAATTTTGTCCGGCAGCACCTCGTCCTGCCGGGCGGGCAGGGTGACCTGCGGGCTTTCTTCGCCGGCGCCGGTCGATTCTTCGTTGTCGTAATCCATGCCCTTTCAAGCGCTCAGGTTTTCAATAACTTACCAGATATGGGAGAAGCGGGAGCTTTTCAACCCGCCGACCGCGGACTGCCGGTCTTTTCTCACATCCTGATACAATCCCCGAAAACGTCGCAATCCGTCCACCTCTTCAAGGGGGCCCGCTATGACAGAGGAAGTGGTTCATCCCGTTCCGGCTGCAATTGCCGCCGACGCCCATATCAACAAGGCACGATACGAAGAGATGTATCGCCGCTCGCTCGAGGAGCCGGAGGCCTTCTGGTCTGAGCAGGCCGGGCATTTCGTCTCCTGGTTCGAGCGCTGGAATTCGGTGCTGCAATGGGATTTCAAGGAAGCGCACGTCAAGTGGTTTGACGGCGCAACGCTTAACGTTTCCTACAATTGCCTGGATCGCCACCTGGAGCGGCACGGCGACGCCACGGCTATCATCTGGGAAAGCGACGAGCCGGATCAGGATCGGCATATCAGCTACCGTGAATTGCACGCGGAAGTCTGCCGTTTTGCCAACGTACTCAAGTCACGCGGCGTCAACCGCGGCGATCGGGTGTCCATTTACCTGCCCATGATCCCGGAAGCGGCGGTGGCCATGCTGGCGTGCGCACGCATAGGCGCCGTTCATTCCGTGGTGTTCGGCGGCTTTTCGCCCGAAGCGCTCAAGGATCGCATCCTGGACGCGGATTGCCGCGCGCTGATCACGGCGGACGAGGGCGTGCGCGGCGGCCGGCACGTTCCCTTGAAGGCCAATGCCGACAAGGCGCTGCAGGATTGCCCGGGGGTGACCACGGTCATCGTGGTACGCCGCACGGGCGGTGATATCAACTGGAGCGAGGGCCGCGACGTCTGGTATCACGAAGCCATGGAGCAGGCGTCGCCGGATTGCGAACCGGAAAAAATGGGCGCCGAGGATCCCTTGTTTATTCTCTACACCTCCGGTTCCACGGGCCAGCCCAAAGGCGTGTTGCATACCACGGGCGGTTACCTGCTGTACACGTCCATGACGCACCGCTACGTGTTCGACTACCGCGACGGAGAAGTGTACTGGTGCACGGCGGACGTCGGCTGGGTTACCGGCCATTCCTACATCGTTTATGGACCGCTGTGCAACGGAGCCACCAGCCTGATGTTCGAGGGCGTACCCACTTACCCGGATGCCGGGCGTTTCTGGCAGGTGGTGGACAAGCACAAGGTGAATATCTTTTATACCGCGCCGACCGCCATCCGCTCGTTGATGGGCCAGGGTGACGATTTCGTGAAACGCTACTCCAGAAAGACCCTGCGCATCCTCGGCTCCGTCGGCGAGCCGATCAATCCGGAGGCCTGGGAGTGGTACTACAACGTGGTCGGCGACAAACGTTGTCCCATCGTGGATACCTGGTGGCAGACGGAAACGGGCGGCATACTTATTACTCCTTTGCCGGGGGCGACCGATCTGAAACCGGGTTCAGCCACGCTGCCGTTTTTTGGCGTGGAACCGTGCCTGGTGGACGACCAGGGTAAGGAACTGGAAGGCCCGGCGAGCGGCGCCTTGTGCCTGAAACGTCCGTGGCCGGGCATGATGCGTACGGTCTACGGTGATCATCAGCGTTTTATAGACACTTATTTCCGGATGTATCCCGGCATGTACTTCACCGGCGATGGCGCGCGGCGCGACGCGGACGGTTATTACTGGATCACGGGCCGGGTCGACGATGTTATCAACGTGTCCGGTCACCGGCTCGGCACGGCGGAAGTGGAGAGCGCCCTGGTGTTGCACGAAGCGGTGGCTGAGGCGGCAGTCGTAGGCTATCCCCACAACATCAAGGGCCAGGGTATTTACGCCTACGTGACTCTGATCCAGGGCTACGAATACACGGAGGAATTGCGTATCGAGCTGGTCAAGCACGTGCGCAAGGAAATCGGACCCATCGCCAGCCCCGATATTATCCAGTGGGCGGACGGGTTGCCCAAGACGCGCTCCGGAAAAATCATGCGCCGCATCCTGCGCAAGATCGCGGCCAACGAACTGGATAACCTGGGCGACACCAGCACGCTGGCCGATCCCAACGTGGTCGGCGACCTGATCGACGGCCGAGAGAAATCGTAGGGTGGCGGCGGTCGGAGCGCATGTTCCGACCCCGGTTCGTTCCCTAAATCAATCTCTCTCCAAGGATGCCAAGGACGCCAAGGGAATCATGACATGGTAGGACTTCAGTTTTCTTCGCGTCCTTGGCGCTCTTTGCGATCTTGGCGAGAAACATTTTTGGTTCCGGCTACGCCGGCTTAGAGGATTCAGAATTGGAGGAACGTTGAGGTGAATCTGGACAGGGTAGGGCCGGGGCGCAATCCCCCGGATGAGATCAACGTCATTGTCGAGATCCCCATCCACGGCGATCCGGTGAAGTATGAACTGGACAAGGAAACCGGCGCCATGTTCGTGGACCGCTTTCTAAACACCTCCATGCGTTACCCCTGCAACTACGGCTACATGCCGCACACGCTCGCGGCGGATGGCGATCCGGTGGATGTGATCGTCGCCACGCCGATGCCGTTGATCCACGGCTCGGTCATTCCCTGCCGGCCCATTGGCTTGCTGGGCATGACCGACGAGATGGGTGACGACAGCAAGATCCTGGCAGTGCCTACCGATAAGGTGTCGCGCTTTCACCGGGACGTGCAATCACCGCAGGATATCCAGCCGGCACTGCTGGACTTGATTGCGCACTTCTTCGAACACTACAAGGACCTGGAACCGGGCAAGTGGGTCAAGATCGATGGCTGGCGCGACCGGGCGGCGGCCTGCCGCGAAATAGAGGAGTCCCTGGCCCGCTATGACGAACTACCCAGCAAGCCGCATTTCTGAAACGCGGGTCCTTTAAAAGCAGGTCTCTCGCCAAGACGCCAAGGCGCCAAGTCCGCCAAGAAATATTGGTACAACTGTGGTGGGGTTCTTGCCGTGTTGGCGAGAATTGTTTTTACTAAGATACTGAAAATAAAAAGAAAACTATTCTTGCTTGGCACGCTGCCGCCGGTTGTTGACATGTCTTGGCAATTGACATATTGTTGCGCTGCAACAGATTTGTGCAATGCACAAATTCTGGGAGACAACAATCGGAGGCTACAGACATGACAAATGACATTTTCGAGCAGTTCACCGGCGCCGGCCAGTCTTCATACAAGACGTTCCAGAGCCTGGGTGAGATCAATTCAAAGACCATCAGAAAGCTTGCCGACATCAATTTCACCCTGGCGACTCTGGGTGTCGAGTTGACCATGGAACAGGCCAAGCTGCTGACCGGCGTGAAGAGCTACAACGATCTGTTCTCGGCGGGTTCGGGCCTGGCGACCGAGTTCGGTAACAGGTTGATGGAAATCAACAGGGAAGTATCCGGCGTGCTGACGGAGAGCTCGGAAGAGTTCATTGGCTGGGTGAGGGAAAGTTTCGAGGAAGCCGGCAAGACCGGAACCGTATCCACCGCCCCGGCAAAGCGTGCGCAGTCGAAGACCTCCGCGAAGAAGACGACGGCCAAAAAAGCCGCCTGAGAAGCGCCGTGACCAGTGGGTCGGAGCGCATGCTCCGGCCCCCCGGTGCAGTCGTTTCAAAACTAGTGCATACCGGATGCCTCCGGTGCACTACACCGGCTGCTTCCTTCGCTGTGCAAGCAGCGACTGCCAAGGTTATAATTTTCCGCCTATTCACCAATAGCAGAAAGGTGGGAGTGAATACAGAATGACCCGTACGCAGACCGCTGCTGCGTCCGGGATGGAACTTCTTGGCCGCATACGCCCGGAATACGAGTCCATCCTGACGCCTGAATCGCTGGCATTCATCGAGGATCTTGCGCGTGAGTTTTCCCCGCGCGTTACCGAGCTCCTCAGACTCAGAAGCGAACGCCAGAAACGGCTGGATGCCGGAGAGGCACTCGATTTTCTACCTGAAACCCGGGCCGTGCGCGAAGGCGACTGGCGCGTGGCGCCCATTCCCGACGATCTCCTTGATCGGCGTGTTGAAATAACCGGGCCGGTCGACAGGAAGATGATCATCAACGCCCTGAACTCCGGGGCGCGCACCTACATGGCGGATTTCGAGGACTCGTCATCCCCCACCTGGGAAGTCATGATGGACGGCCAGGTGAACCTGCGCGACGCCGTGCGCGGGGCCATTGAGTTCACCGCGGAGAACGGCAAGCAGTACCGGCTCAATGACAAGGTGGCGACCCTCATGGTGCGTCCGCGCGGCTGGCATCTAGTCGAGGGTCACGTACAAGTGGACGGCACGTCCGTGCCGGCGGGCCAGGTGATCAGCCAAGCCCCGGCGGCGGGCCTCG
>CAZNWR010000202.1:0-5855 GCA_964576645.1 uncultured Enterobacteriaceae bacterium
TGTCACCAAACAGGGCGTGAAGCAATCCGACAACATTCTTTTCATATCGTTCGCGCTTCGACAATCCAAACATATCGCTTTACCTGTGAAGTAACCTTACTGTTGCCGCCCAACGATGAGCCTCAGCCGCGCGGCTCTGCTGCGTCGGCTGGAGGCGTTTGTTGGGCACGGCAGTAGAACGAGTAGTAAGTGGTAATGATTTCACTGAACCTTTCAAACCCCATGGGAAGCCAAACCTGTGATAACACTATCGGGGTGCCAAACAAGCGCAGCATAAACCTTGAAAGTAATCGTCTCCACGCATTTCCATGTAAATAATTCGCCGGCTCGGAAGGTACAACCTTGATAAATGCACTACGACCAGCGCGAATAGGCGTGATTGATTGAATTTCTGACCAAGCGACTCGGCCAGCAGGACACCCCGAGCTATTGTCGATTAAGCCAATGCTATCTAGAACAAGACCTGGTTCTTTGGACAGGAATTTTGTGATAACCCACACGCTAAACGATAAACCAACGAGCGCGGAGATCACTAGGGCCACCCTTATAAAAAGCGGGGGATCGGAATAATTATGAATGCCTTTGTCACCGAGCAAATAGTAACTTGCGTAAACAAAAACTACTCCTCCAACAAGGCTCCGCAGTAGCTTCCATTTGCTCAACGGCAAAACGAGCGTATTTTCTGGGTTGATTAAATCGTTCACGCTTCGAGTGCCCAACTTGGTGTTATGCGTTGGTGTTGTGCAATAACAGTTTATGGGGGATAGGGTGAGGCTCTGCCGATTTTGGTTAGCAGTCAATACCTTGTATGCGGTATATCAGCACGATGCGCAATATCGCCGGACTCGCTTTGCCGATTTCATTATGCCCGGCAGGGCAGGCCTCTTAGTCATTAGCAAATTTAGCGCGGCGCGTAATTGGACACTTTTTCAAACACTTGCCGGAGACCCACCTGTGGATATTATCGGTACTTTACGTGGGCCATCGTCGAACTTATAGTCAGCAAATCTGCTGGATTCAAGGAGGAATCCCGTGCAAGGAAGCGCGAAACAACCCCGTCTGCTGGACAGGCTCCGGGCCAGGATCAGGTACCGCCATTACTCCCCCCGCACGGAAGCGGCCTACGTCCAGTGGGTACGCCGGTTTATCCTTTTCCACAACAAGAGACATCCCGCGAAACTGGGGGCGCAGGATGTTGCTGCTTTTTTGAATCACCTCGTAATCAAAGAGAATGTTTCCGCCTCAACGCAGAACCAGGCGCTTTGTGCGGTGATGTTTCTATATAAGCATGTTCTGGAAACGGAGCTGGAGTCCCTGCCCGAGTTTATCGCTGCGCGCAGGCCCAAACGCCTCCCGGTCGTATTGTCTCGGGAAGAGGTCAAGGCGATCCTGGCACACCTGCGGGAACCCTACCTGACCATGGCGCTGCTCATGTACGGGAGCGGGCTTCGGATCACCGAATGCCTGAAGCTGCGCATTCTGGATGTTGATTTCGGGCGGCGCGAACTGTTCGTTCGCAGGGGCAAGGGTCAGAAGGACCGCGTTACTGTTCTGCCCGAGTCCGCGATACCCGGGTTGCGCGATGCCATCCAGAGAACCAGCGAACGTTTTGAACGCGACCAGGCTCTGGGGATCCGTCATGTGGACCTGCCTCCTGGAGTACTGCGGAAATATCCGAATGCCTGCAGGGAACTGAAGTGGCAATTCGTGTTTACGTCACACCTGTTGTCGATCGACCCCAGGTCCGGTAAGAGGGGCCGGCATCACGTGCATGCCAGATCGGTGGGCAAGGTCATCGGGGCGTCGATTCGCAAGGCAGGTGTCATGAAGCATGCGACGGCCCATTCCCTGCGTCACAGCTTTGCAACTCACATGATCGAGCAGGGCTACGATATCCGTACCGTGCAGGAACTGCTGGGACACAGCCATGTGAATACGACCATGATTTACACGCACGTGCTGAACCGCGGCGGACGGGCGGTTATCAGTCCGGCGGATCGAAGCGACTAGGCGCAGCGGCGAAATCAGAGCAACTTTTCGGCACTCACCAGCACGCCGTCCTCGTCGGCATAAAGCCAGGCGCCGGGAGTGAAATTTACGTCGGCGAAGTGCACGGTGACATCGCGTTCGCCGGCGCCGCGCTTGACGCTCTTGCGCGGGTTGGCCGCCAGCGCCTTGACGCCGATATCCATGCCGGCCATGGCCGCGGAATCGCGGATGCATCCCCACACCAGGATCCCCGCCCAGTCGTTGTCAACGCCCAGCTTTGCCAGCTTGTCTCCCACCAATGCACAGCGCAGGGATTCGCCGCCGTCAACGACCAGTACGCGCCCCTGGCCCGGCTCTTCCAACGCCTTGCGCACGAGTGAGTTGTCTTCAAAAGTCTTGATCGTGGAAACCGGGCCGGCAAAGCGGCGCTTGCCGCCGTAGTCGTGGAAAACGGGCAGGAGCACCTGCACTTCATCCTCGTGATCGTCGTAGAGGTCGGCGGTGGCGAAGTTCACTTTTCGGTAAGCTCCCGGTAAAACTCCGGTCTTCTGTTTTCCATCAGGTCATTCAATGGCGTGATATGTTTGTCCCGGGCCATGGAGGGATCGATATCCATGATGTGCAGAAGTTCCCGCTGCGCCGGCGCCTGAACGATGCGCAAACCACCCGGATCCGCAATCTGGCTCTTGCCCGTGAATTTAAGGGTGCCGTGAGGCCGCTTGTCCGCACCGAAGCGGTTGGCGGTGATGGCGAATACGCGGTTCTCCAGGCAACGGCTCAGCATCACTTTCTGGCAATGGGCCAGCACCAGGTTGGATGGATGACAGATAATGTCGGCGCCCTGCAGCGCCAGCACGCGTGCGGCTTCGGGGAACACCCAGTCGAAACACACCATGATGCCGATGTGGGCGCCCTCCACCCAGTTGACCTGTAGCGGAGTATCCCCCGGATCGAACCATTCCGGTTCCTGGTTGAACAGGTGCAACTTGCGGTAGGTGTGAATCAGCCCGTCGGGACCGATAAGCACGGCGCTGTTGAAACACTTGTCCAGGCGTTTCTCGGCGAAACCGGTGACAATGTAGAAGCGCTTTTCCCGGCACAGCGCCCGTAATGATTCGATGACGGGAGAATCGCGCGTGTCCTCCGCCAGCGCCATGACTTCTTCCCGGTTGCGGAAGTAGTAACCGGTGAAAGCCAGTTCCGGCAGCACTACCAGGTCCGCGTCAGCCTGCCGCAGGACTGAGGTAACTTTCAGCAGGTTCTGTGGAACCTTCCCGAACAGCGGCCGGAACTGGTAGAAGCCGACTTTCACTATTCGCCGTTCCCCTTGCCGCGCTTTTTCGGACGCTTCCAGTTCTTGACGGTGGTCTGCTCCACACGGCTCAGCGCCAGCGCGTCCTTTTCCACGTCGCGCGTGACGGTCGTGCCGGCACCGATGGTAGCGCCACGGCCGATCCGCACCGGCGCAACCAGTTGCGTATCGGACCCCACGAACACGTCATCCTCAATGACGGTTTTGTGCTTGGCGGCGCCGTCGTAGTTGCAGGTAATGACACCCGCGCCGACATTCACATTGCGGCCGATCTCGCTGTCGCCCACGTAGCTGAGGTGATTGACTTTGCTTCCTGCGCCGATCTCCGTTTTCTTCAGTTCCACGAAATTACCCACGTGCACGTCGTCGCCAAGCCTGGTCTCGGGACGGATGCGGGAAAAGGGCCCCACGCGGCAGCGGTTGCCGATCACCGCATTTTCTATTACGCAGTGGGAGAGCAATTCCACGTCGTTGCCGATATCCGCATTGCGTATGCAGCAGTTGGGCCCGATCTGCACGTTGTTGCCGATACTGACGCTCCCTTCTATGACCACGTTGATATCGATACTGACGTCGCGCCCCACCTCCAGATCGCCGCGCAGATCGAAACGGGCCGGGTCCATCAGCGTAACTCCGCGGCGCATCAGTGCATGGGCCTGGATGTACTGGTAATAACGCTCGATCTCCGCGAGCTGGCTGCGGCTGTTAACCCCGTAGACCTCCATGGGGGACTCCGGGCTCACCGGTATCACGTCCATATTCTCCGCCGCGGCCAGCGCCACGATATCGGTCAGGTAAAACTCCCCCTGCAGGTTGTCCAGTTCCAGCTTGTCCAGCCACGCCCTCAAACGGCGCGCGCGCACCACCATCATGCCGGTGTTGACCTCGTCTATGGCGCGCTCTTCCTCGCTCGCGTCCTTGTCTTCAACGATGCGCACCACCCGGTCGGTTCCGTCGCGGACAATGCGGCCGTAACCTTGTGGCTCGTCCATGCGGCAGGTCAGCAGGCTGAAACCGGTGTGCGCCGCCGCCTGTTCCAGCCGCTCCAGGGTCTGGTGGGTAATGAGCGGCACATCCCCATACAGGATCATGATGTTGTCATTGGGCGGGATGCGATCGATGACCTGCATGACCGCGTGCCCGGTGCCGAGCTGGCGCTCCTGCTCCACCCAGTCCACATCCATGTCTGCGTGGGCATCCGGCACCTGCCGTCCGCCGTAGCCGTACACCACGTGGATCCGGCGCGAACGGACCTGGGAAGCGGCCACATAGACATGCCGCAGCAGAGACCTGCCGGCGAGAGCATGCAGCACCTTGGGCCGCCTCGACCGCATGCGCGTACCCTGGCCGGCGGCGAGAATGACGATGGAAAGCATAACGGACGTTACAAGTTACAAATCACAAATTAAAAGAAGGCACTGAATCTTAGGCCTGACCATCCTGAAAGGCAAAAGGCGCGGACGGCGGTGTTTCTCAGAAGGCGATACCGCGCCCTTGTGACTTGTGACTTATAACTTGTGACTGGTTCTCAGCCCCTGCCACTCCGCCTGCGCAACCTCTGAATCGTCTGCAACTGCGCTACCGTCTCCGCCAGTTGCGCCTGGGCGGCCGCGTAGTCGATTTCAGCCGAGCGGTCATGGAACTGCCTCTCCGCCTCTTCCTTGGCCTGCAGCACCGCCGCCTCGTCCAGGTCTTCCGCCCGCACCGCAGTGTCGGACAGCACGGTCACCATTTTCGGCTGTACCTCCAGCATGCCGCCGGAAACGTAGAAGCCCTGTTCGCGGCCATCCGGTTGCTTGACCCGAACTTCGCCCGGTCCCAGCCTGGTCAGCATGGGGGCGTGCCCCGGCGCGATGCCCACCTCGCCCAGCAGCGCTGGGGCGAACACCATTTCCGCGTCGCCGGAGAAGATCTCCTTCTCGGCGCTGACGATATCCACGTGAATGCTGGCCATGATGATTGGCTCCGCTTTACAGGCTCTTCGCCTTTTCTACCGCGTCCTCTATGGTACCGACCATGTAGAACGCCTGCTCCGGCAGGGCGTCGTGCTTGCCATCCACGATCTCCTTGAAACCACGAATGGTCTCCTTGAGCGGCACGTACTTCCCCGGCGCGCCGGTGAATACCTCGGCCACGAAGTAGGGCTGCGACAGAAAGCGCTGGATTTTGCGCGCCCGGGCGACGATAAGCTTGTCCTCCTCGGACAGCTCATCCATGCCGAGAATGGCGATGATGTCACGCAATTCCTTGTAACGCTGCAGCGTGTTCTGTACCGAGCGCGCAGTGTCGTAGTGTTCCTGGCCCACCACCAAGGGATCGAGCTGGCGGCTGGTAGAGTCCAGCGGGTCCACCGCCGGATAGATGCCCAGCTCGGCGATCTGGCGTGACAGCACCACCGTGGCGTCCAGGTGCGCAAAGGTGGTTGCAGGAGACGGATCGGTGAGGTCGTCCGCGGGCACATATACTGCCTGGATAGACGTGATGGACCCGGACTTGGTGGAGGTGATGCGCTCCTGCAACTTGCCCATCTCCTCCGCCAGTGTCGGCTGGTAAC
>CAZNWR010000203.1:0-5813 GCA_964576645.1 uncultured Enterobacteriaceae bacterium
GCCGCGGCTATTTTCGCCAGATTCTGGACGCATCCGGCCGCCAGACCGAGCAGCCGGACGACTGGGACCCGGCGAAATTCTGCCGGCTGCTGGAGGCGCGTGTTTCCGTTCCCATCGAGGGCAGGCAGGTTTGGGTCGGGGTGTGGTTGTACGTTCTGGACGGGCATCTGGGCGGGCGGCAGCCGGTGCTGCTGCTGGATACGGACCTGGCCGACAACACGCCCGCGGATCGGGAAATTACTCATTATCTATATGGCGGGGACAACGCGTACCGGCTCAAGCAGGAGATCGTGCTGGGTATTGGCGGGGTGAGGCTGTTGCGTGCGCTCGGCTTTCACGTGCGTCAATTTCACATGAATGAGGGGCATTCGGCGTTTCTGACCCTGGACCTGCTGCAGAACTTCTCCTATCCACAGGAAGACATTCGCCCCGGCGAATTGCCCTACGATATTCCCAGGGTGCGCGAATTGTGCAACTTCACCACCCATACGCCCGTGGAAGCCGGGCATGATCGCTTCTCCCACCAGTTGGTGCAGTCCGTCCTCGGTGACTTCATTGACGGCGACATGCTGCGCCGCCTGGCCGGCCAAGACGAGGTCAACATGACTCGGCTCGCGCTCAACATGAGCGACTACGTAAACGGTGTCGCCCAACGCCATGCGGAAACCTCGCGACGCATGTTTCCCGGTTACCAGGTGCGTTCGGTGACCAACGGCGTGCATCCGCACACCTGGACCAGTCCTGCGTTTGCGCGTCTCTATGATAAACACCTCGGCGGCTGGTGCCACGAGCCCGCCATCCTGGTGCGCGCGGACTGCTGCATTCCCGATGACGAGATCTGGCAGGCGCACGAGGAATCCAGGCGTGCGCTCATGGGTTTTGTGCAATCGCGGGCAAACATCGTCCTCGATCCCGGCAAGCTCATCATGGGGTTCGCCCGGCGCATGACGGCATACAAGAGGCCGGACCTGCTGTTTCAAGATCTGCAGAGACTCAAGGCGATTGCACGCACGCATCCCTTTCAGGTATTGCTCGCCGGGAAGGCCCACCCGCATGATGAGCCCGGCAAGCGGCTCATCGAGCAACTGCATGCCCACGCCCGTGAGCTGGCGGACGTAATACCGGTCATCTTTTTGCCCAATTACGACATGGAGACGGCCCGGCACCTGGTGGGCGGCGTCGATCTCTGGCTCAACACGCCACTGCCGCCCATGGAAGCCTCCGGCACCAGCGGCATGAAAGCGACGTTTAACGGCGTGCCCAATCTGTCGGTGCTGGACGGGTGGTGGGTGGAGGGCTGCATCGAAGGCATTACCGGCTGGGCCGTGGGCGACGGCAAAGACACTGACTCGGATAACGATGCGGCTTCCCTCTATGACAAGCTGGAGCGCGTGGTGCTGCCGCTTTATTTTGACAACCGACCGGGCTGGATTGCGGTAATGAAAGGCGCGATTGCCAAGAATGCATCATACTTCAACAGTCACCGTATGATGCGCCGCTATGCGTCTGATGCCTACATTCGATGACAGCAGCGCGCCGGTACGTTCCTGACTGCATAGTTTGCATGCCATCCCGTGGGTGTCCTGCGCTATACCGCTCCTTGGGAAGCCCTTCAGAAGACACGCCGTGAATACGTCCCTGTAAGCCCGGGTGCCGCCATCCCCGGCGGCACACGGTCTTCTGAAGGGCTTCCCAAGGAGCACGAGTTCTGAAGCATGTTTGTGAGACACTGCAGTGGTGGTTAAGAAAATGACAATATCCCTGCTTACCTGTCCCCTTTCCCAACAAGCGGTTAAAATTAATAAGGAATGTCACATTTTCTTCACCAGGGATCCGTGATGAAGCCGCGATTAGCCCGACTGGCGCAAGGTTTTTTCATATTCTGGGCATCCGCCGTGATGACACCGGCACCGGCTGCACCGGCTGCACCGGCGGCGCCCGCGCAGGCCGCAGTGACTCAGTCGCCTGCAGCCACGCAGGCCGACGAGACCGTTCAGCTCAAGCATCTGGTTTCCGTGCTCCAGAACAAGCAGAAGCGAGCCGAGCTGGTTCGCGAGCTGCAGGCGATGATCGCGGCTGAACAGCGACAGCAGGCGGCCGGCAATACGACACCGGCGGCGGAATCCGGTCCCGACGTGCTGAAACTGCTTCTGGATCGTGTAACCAGGCTGGGTAGCCGGGTAGCCGAGCTCAATGCGGCGCTTGCAGATCTGCCGGCCGCGGGCAACCGCATGATCGAATATCTGCGCAACCCGGAGCAGCGGGGTCGCTGGCTGGAGGCCGCAGGTGGAGTGGTGTTCATTTTTGTCCTGGCGTTGCTGCTGCAGGCGGCCGCGGCGGTGCTGGTGCGGCGTGCGCGCCGGAAAATGGCCGGCGGCGACGGCGGCGCCATAATGCGGGCCGTTACCGGCGCATATCGGGTGGTTCTGGGTTTGATGCCGCTGGCGCTGTTCGCCGGCACCGCCTATGGGCTACTGTCGGTCGCCAAGCCGGGGCCGGTTGCGCGGATACTCGCCTTGGCGCTGTTCAGCGCATACCTGCTCGAGCGACTGGTCAGCATGATCGCAGGTGTGCTGCTGCTGTCCGGGCGCGGCGTACGGCCGGTTCTGGCGATCAGCGAGGAAACCGCCGGCTATGGCTACATCTGGATACAGCGTTTCAGCATCGTGCTCATTTACGGCTATTTTTTCAGCGAAGCCTTTTTGAAGGTGGGCGGATCGGAGCCGGTGCATTTCTTCCTGGTGAGCGCCATCGGCCTGCTGCTCGCTGGCATGTTATGCGTCCTCATACTGCAATGCCGGGAGCCCGTCCGGGACTGGCTCCGTGGGTCGAAGACGGTGGACACCACGCGCATGACCGGTCTTCGGCACTTTCTCGCGGACGTGTGGCCGATAGTCGCCATTGTCTACGTTATCGCGGCTTACGGTATCTGGTTGATGGATATTCAAAGCGGGTTCCGCCTGCTCCTGCGCGCCACGCTTTTCACGGTCATCGTGGCTATCCTGGCGCGGCTTGTCGCGGATGCCGCCGATAATCTGATCAACCGCGGTTTTCGTATACGCCCCGAGTTGCGCAAGCGCTATCCCGGTCTCGAGAAGCGTGTGAACCGCTACCTGCCGGTCATTGCCAGGATCGCCAACGGCGCTGTCTACGTAATTGCCGTAGCGCTGATCCTCGATGCCTGGGGAATGAGCGTGACCACATGGCTGGAAAGCGGCCCGGCGCGTACGCTTCTGATACGCGCCGCCAGGATTGTGATTATCGTGGTCCTATCATTGCTCGTTTGGGAAACCTTGTCGCTGTTTATTCAGCGCTTTCTCCAGCACCGGGACGAGCGCAGCGGTAACGTGATCGAGGCAAGCGCGCGCATGAAGACGCTTCTGCCCCTGTTTCAAAATGTACTGCGCGTGACAGTCGGGGTCGTCGCCGTTCTGATGATCCTGCCGGAACTGGGCGTGAACATCGGGCCGTTGCTGGCGGGCGCGGGAGTAGCAGGTATTGCCATCGGCTTCGGCGCGCAGAACCTGGTCAAGGATGTCATCACGGGTACGTTCATTCTGCTTGAAGACGCGGTCGTGGTTGGGGACGTGGCGGACGTGGGTGGCCACGTCGGCGTCGTCGAACGGCTCACGATCCGTACTATCCGCTTGCGAGACCTGGAGGGCATCGTGCATATCGTGCCGTTCGGCCAGGTTACCGGCATCCGGAACTTTACCAAAGACTATTCCTATGCATTGTTGGAGGTGGGGGTCGCCTACCGCGAGGATGTGGACGAAGTGATCGAAGTATTGAAGGAGGTTGCCGAGGATTTGCGGAAAGACGAGAAATTCGGTCCGCTGATTGCGGAACCCCTGGAGGTACTCGGCCTGGATTCGTTCGGCGCTTCCTCGGTCAATATCCGCGCCAGGTTCAAGACGCTGCCGATCCAGCAATGGACGGTGAAGCGTGAATTCAACCGCCGCATCAAGCGCGCTTTCGATGAACGTAATATCGAAATTCCGTTTCCGCACCAGACCATCTACTTCGGCGCGGACAAGGACGGCAATGCGCCGCCGGTGCACATTGATTCGGCCGATAAACCGGCAGACAGCGGGAACTGAGTGATGGCCGGATTTACGAAGGTAATCTCATGAAGATCCTGCGGGCAGTTGTCCTGATATTGGCCGTGGCCGGCGCCGGCGCCTTCTGGTGGTTCCATTACCATGTCAGCCATGAAGCCGCCGCTAATCAACTGGTGCTGTACGGCAACGTGGATATCCGCCAGGTACAGTTGGCCTTTAACGACAGCGAACGGATTGCCAGCCTGCTGGTGCAGGAGGGTGATCGCGTGGAAAAGGGGCAACTGGTTGCGACCCTGCAGACCTCACGCCTGGAGGCGGTGGTAAAAAGCCGCGAGGCTGAGGCCGCGGCACAGGCGCAGGTTGTGGCCAGGCTGGAAGCCGGCAGCCGGCCCGAGGAGATCCGCGAGGCCAGGGCGAACGTGGACGGGGCACAGGCGAACCTTGAAAACGCCAAACTCACTTTTGCCCGTGTATCCAGGCTGGTGACAAAGGATCTCGAATCACGACAGCGCAGGGACGATGCACGTGCCGCGCTGGACGTAGCCCAGGCCAGGTTGGCGGCGGCGCATGAAGCCTATCGCCTGATAGTGATAGGTCCGCGCAAGGAGGATATTGCGGCCGCGAAGGCCACCCTGGAGGCGGACCGGGCCAACCTGGCGCTGGCGCAGCGGGAACTGGCGGACACAAAGCTGGACGCGCCGTCCGACGGTGTTATCCAGAACCGGCTGCTGGAGCGTGGCGACATGGCCTCGCCGCAACAGCCGGTATTCACGCTGGCACTGAACAAGCCGGTATGGGTGCGGACTTACGTGCCTGAGACCGACCTGGGCAAGATCCGGCCGGGAATGAAGGCCGAAGTCACCACCGACAGTTTCCCCGGCAAGACATATCAGGGCTGGATCGGCTACATCTCACCCACCGCTGAGTTCACGCCAAAAACCGTGGAAACACCCGAGGTGCGCACCCGGCTGGTTTACCAGGTGAGGGTGTTCGTGCGTCAACCTGAAGATCAACTGCGTTTGGGGATGCCAGCGGTGGTCACCATACCGCTTGATGAGTCCACGCATAAAGCCGCATCGCCCGGCGTGCAGGAGTGAGCCCGCCGGACCTGTTTACGAACCCGCGCATGAAGCGCAGAAGCGCGCCCTATCTCCCGAGCCTGGTCCCGGGAGAGCACCAGTTCGAGCTCTACACGGAAGGTGACGATTTATATGAGGCCATGCTGGCCGCCATCGCCGGGGCGCGGCTGGCCGTGTGGCTGGAAACCTACATCTTTGCCGACGATGAGATTGGCCGCCGTTTCGCTGATGCGTTAATGGAGCGCGCCCGTGAAGGTCTGGACGTTCGCGTTCATCTGGACGCCGCCGGGTCGCTGTTCTGGCTCTCGCCCGGGCTGGTACGCCGCATGCGCGACGGGGGAGTGAAGGTACGCTGGTTCCACCGCTGGTCCTGGCGGCATCCGTGGCGCTACAACCGCCGTGACCACCGCAAGCTGCTGGTCATAGATGCCATGCTTGCGTTTCTCGGCGGCTTCAATATACACCGGGAAAATTCCAGGAAATTCTATGGTGCACGTCGCTGGCGGGACACGCACGTGGCGGTACGCGGCGGGCTCGCCGGGCAGGCGGCGCAGATCTATGCGGGCCTCTGGCGTGGAAGCCTGCCCCGGCAGGAGGGAACAGATCGTACTGTTAGCGCGATATTATTGACCAATCATTCGCGCCGGTATCGCCACCGGCTTCGTGGATTTTA
>CAZNWR010000204.1:0-5810 GCA_964576645.1 uncultured Enterobacteriaceae bacterium
TCATTTCACCGGCGACTGGACACTCAACTTTCTGATGATCACCCTGGCCGTAACTCCCTTGCGCCGGCTTACGGGATATAACCGGGTGATACGGTATCGGCGTATGTTGGGCCTGTTCACTTTTTTCTATGCGTGCCAGCATTTTCTGACGTATCTGGTTCTGGATCAGTTCTTCGACTGGGGTGCTATTGGGCGCGACGTCGTAAAGCGGCCCTACATAACGGTCGGCTTTGCCGCCTTCGTTATGCTGATTCCGCTGGCCGTCACCTCGACCCGCCGTATGACCCAGCGGCTCGGCCGCAACTGGCGCAAACTGCACAAGTGCATATACCTGATTGGCACCCTGGGGGTAATCCACTATCTATGGCTGGTAAAAGCCGACATACGCCCACCGCTTATCTATGGAATTGTCCTCGTCGTCCTGCTGCTGCTGCGGATACCCTACCCTCCTGTGCGCCTGTTTCCGCGAGGATCGAGCCCGCACCAGGAAGCGCGCCCCTGACTTTCCTCCGAAAATTCAGTAGGCTTTTGTTCTGTTTGAAATTTGGAACCCTTTGAGGAGGGTTGGTCATGCCGGATCATGGCAATATCAAGGGCAGCGACCGCGCTCTGTTCCGGGCGACAATCGGCGACACACAACCCGTCGATCGAAACCGTACAGACAGCCGGCGACCGCGCCCGCGACCGGTGCCGCGCCAGTCCATTGCGGAACAGCAGTCCGTGCTGGCTGAAATGGCCGACGGGAATCTGGATGCGGCCGATCTGGAAACTGGAGAAGAGCTTCTTTACCGCGGAGCAGGCCTGCAGGAGCGGCAGTTCAGAAAGCTGCGGCGCGGCCAGTTTGCGGTGCAGGCGGAACTCGACCTGCACGGACTGACCGCCGATGCGGCGCGCCAGGCGGTAGCCGGATTTCTTGCCCGGTGCTGGAGTTCCGAACGACGCTGCGTGCGAATAATCCATGGAAAAGGGAAAGGGTCGCACCAACGCAAGCCGGTCATCAAGACACGTTTGAGCCGTTGGCTGCGGCAGCGCAGCGAAGTGCTGGCATTCTGCTCCGCGAGGCCGGTCGACGGTGGTACGGGTGCCGTCTACGTGCTGCTGAAAGGCGGCAAACACAGGCCGCACCGGAATGATACCGGGCAGAGACGTTCCGGCTAGAGCGGCTGCCGCCGAGCCGAGTTTCTGCAAGAAATCAGCTATGATTAAAGGAAATAAATCAGATACCAAGAGGAACTCTTTGACTGCAAGCCGTCCCTTCGCGGCGACACCAGGGTATTGACTTTACTTGAACGAACGATACAGATGGCTGAATTCCTGAAGCATCCCGACAACCATTCGCTGGTTGCTGAAGTCATGGTGGTGGACGACCAGCAGACCGGCCGCATGATCGTTGAAACGATTCTCCGGTCCCTGGGCGACAATGTCCGCGTTATCAGCTACGACAATGCCCTCATGGCGCTGCATGACGCCACACACAGAACGCCTGACCTCATTGTCGCCGATTACAAAATGCCCAATCTCGACGGTGTAGAGTTCACCCGCCGAATCAGGCGCCTGCCGTCCTGCCAGGACGTACCCATTGTGATCATTACCGTCATCGACGACAGATCGGTGATGTACCAGGCGCTCGAAGCCGGGGCCACCGATTTCCTCACCAAGCCGGTGGACCACTACGAATGCAAGGTGCGTTGCCAGAATCTGCTCACCATGCGCCGCCAGCAACTGATCATCCAGGCCCGCGCCAATTCTTTGGAGAAGCAGATAGAATATGCAGTCGATAAAATCAAGCTGAGGGAGCGGGAAACTCTTTACCGCCTGGCACGGGCGGGCGAATTCAAGGATTACGCAACCAGCGCACACCAGGCCCGTATCGGCAGGATCTCCCGGATCATCGCCGAGGAAATCGGCATGGAAGGCCAATTCTGCGAGACCATTGAAAGCGCGGCACCGCTGCATGATATCGGCAAAATCGGCGTCCCGGACGTCATCCTGCTCAAATCCGGCCCTCTCAATCCGGAAGAAATGCAGATAATGCGGTCACACACGCGCATCGGCTACGAGATTCTAAAAGACAGTCCGTCTCCATACCTGCAGATGGGCGCCTCAATCGCGCTGTCGCATCATGAATCACTCGACGGCAACGGCTACCCGTCCGGACTGCGCGGCGCTGATATTCCCATCGAAGGCAGGATCGTGGCGGTGGCCGATATACTGGATGCCTTGCTCAGTGAACGCCCCTACAAGGTGGCGTGGCCTCTTCATCGTGCCCTTGAGGAACTTGAGAACCTCCAGGGGTCGCGCCTGGATCCTGCCTGCGTCCAGGCGCTGATGAATCGGACCGATGACGTGGTTGAGGTCCGCACCGTCGCAACCGGGCGCGGGTCACGTGGTGGCTGAAATGCACGCCGACAACACACGCGCAATGACTGCAACCCTTCCTCTGTATACGAGGATCCGCAACGCAGTCAGGGCCAACTCCGACCTGGAGCAGTCATTCGTGCGCCTGGTGGCGTGCCTGGTATTGCTGGCATACGCATCCATAGGCCACCGACTCGGCGCGGTGGACGCCACCGTGGTTTATATGTATCTCGCATCAGTACCGTTCTGTGTCCTGCTCATACTCTGGACCTGGTTTGACCCTTCCCTGGTACCGGAACGGCGCATGCTTGCCATCGTCGCGGACGCGGCAACGACAAGCTATGCGCTGGTTGCGTCCGGTGCAGCCACGGCACCCCTCATCATCGTGTACTTCTGGGTGACTTTCGGCCACGGTCTCCGGTTCGGCACCCGCTACCTGTTCATAAGTTCCATTCTTTCGGTGATCGGATTTATCACGGTGCTGGCGGTCAGCCCATACTGGTACGACCACCTTATGTTGAGCGCCGGCGTGTTGATCGGACTGATCATCCTGCCGCTTTACGTAGGTACATTGCTGATGCGCCTGAAACGGGCGGTACGACAGGCGGAAGCGGCCAGCCAGGCAAAAAGCCAGTTTCTCGCCAACATGAGCCACGAAATCAGGACGCCCCTGAACGGCGTGATCGGCATGAGTGAACTGCTTGGTACGACGAACCTGGACCACGAACAGCGGGAGTTCACGTCGACAATCCAGGCCTCGGCCAGGACCCTTCTTCTCCTGATCGAGGATATTCTGGACATTTCGAAAATCGAAGCGGGAAAGATAAACATCGACCGGCGTCCTTTCGACCTTTACGCCACGTTAAAATCCACCGTACGAATGCTGGCCCCGCAGGCTGAAAAGAAGGGACTGGTCTGCAATCTCCACATTTCCCCTGACACCCCTTACCGGCTGGTCGGTGATGAACTGCATTTACGCCAGATCCTGATCAACCTGATCAACAACGCCATCAAGTTCACCCACGAAGGCTTCGTGCATGTGAACGTATCCACCCTGAAACTCTCCCAGCACAACGTGCAGTTGCGCTTCGAGGTGATTGATTCAGGCATCGGCATAGCGGAGGAATTCCAGGACCGGATTTTTGACAAATTTTCGCAGGCGCAACAATCCATGGCGCGGGAGTACAGCGGCACCGGCCTGGGAACGTCCATAGCCAGAAGCCTGGTTGAACTCATGGGCGGCCACATGGGTTTGCAAAGCAAGCTGGATGAGGGCAGCACGTTCTGGTTTGAGCTCGCCTTCTCACGGAGCGAGGAAATAAAGCCGCAAACCGCGCAAGACGAGGAGTTGGTTTACAACCCTCATATTCTGCTGGTCGCCACCCATGGCACCCGGCATGATTCCCTGACCCGCTATCTGTCCGAATGGCAATTGGATTGGGAACATGCCGTGACCGCATCGGAAAGCCGGGACATGCTCGATGCAGCGGCTGCGCACCGGCATCCATACACGGTTCTCCTGGTGGATCAGGAAGGACTCGAGTGTGATCCCATGTTATACGCCCGCGAGACCGCCATCCTTCCCGGTGCCCGATCCACCAACCTTGTACTTATTCAGACACGGGAAACGGCGCCGCATGCGCAATTGCTCAACGCCGGGTATTTCTCAATTTTGAATACGCCCCTTGAAAAGAGACTATTGTTCAACACCCTCTACGCAACCACCTTGGATCAGAGTGCCCAGACAAATGTTACGAGGCTCGTGGACGTACAGGCGGACTCGCAGGCCGCGCGTAAGCTGAACATACTTGTGGGCGAGGATAACCCCACCAATCAGAAGGTAATCACCAAAATTCTCGAATATGCCGGACACCACGTTACCGTGGCGGCTGACGGCGAAAGGGTGCTCGACAAAGTCGAAGATGCGTCCTTCGACCTGTTGATACTGGATATGCACATGCCCAATGTGGGCGGTCTGGATGTCGTCAAGATTCTCCGCTTCAGCGGCCCCGCCGAAGAACAGACTCCAGTCATAATTCTGACAGCGGACGCCACTCCTGAGGCAGCGCGGATGTGCCGGGACACCGGTGTAGATGCCTATCTCACCAAGCCCGTCGAGTCGTCCAAACTGCTGCGCATGATCGAGTCATTGACGAACCGCACGGAGGCCCCGCGATCTCAAAAAGGGAGTGCCCCCGACACGCCGGAAACACCGGAAACACCGGCGACCATGCTCGACAGCGCCGTTTTGAAAAACCTGTCCAATCTCAGCCACGACTTGGGATTCATGAGCGACCTTATCCACGGTTTCCTGGAAGACACCCACAAGCTTGTGGATGACGTACAGGCATCCATTGCCCAGGATAACCTGACCAACCTGTGCGACCAGATGCACGCACTCAAGGGCAGCGCGCGCAGCATAGGCGCCGCTGCCCTGGCGCAGCAGGCCATCGTCATTCACGACAAATCAAGGCAGTCCGACCACAAATCCCTGAATCAGGATATTAAGGAACTTGCTTCCTGCCTGGATCAGACGGAAACCGAGCTGCTGCGCTACCTCAAGCAACTGAAGGCGGCGGCCATCTGAGTAATCCGAACGCCGCTACTCATGCCATGGCCTGCTCACATTGGGGTTCGACCAACGATCCTGACAGTCGGTCCTGAGCCCGTACCAGCCTGTTCATCATGCGCAAATCCCGATCCGAGATGTTCATGGTTACGTCTACCCAGTAGCTGCACACTTCCATGAGATCTTCATAGCTGATGGGATTTACCTTGCGCCGTACGTGTTGCAAAGCGAGGTAACCATTTCGGTGCTTGCGGTTCTCCTCCACGAACGCGTAAACGGCCTGGTCGCCTCTGCCGCGTGGAACCGACTGGTCGATGACACCCATCCTGGCCAACTCCGGCGCCGGATACTTCCGTCCTGACAACATCAGTTTCTCCACCTGTGCCACCGGAAGCCGCTGGCACAGCAGATGATAGCCGCCCATACCCGGGAAAATGTTGAACAGGATCTCCGGCAGACCCATCTCCGCCTGTTCCTCGGCGATCACGACATGGCTGCTCAGGGCGACCTCGAAGCCGCCCCCCAGCGCGTCTCCGCGAACAAGCGAGATTGTCGTAATCGGCAACCGGAATCCGACAATGAAGCTGTGAATCGTATCTATGCAGGACTTTGCGTACTTCAACAGACCCTCCTTATCACGTCGCATCACGTGATCACGGAAAAGGTCCAGATCGCCCCCCATGCTGAATATGCCCGGTGACCGTGAGTCCAGTACATGGTAGTGGATAGGAACCAGTTCCCCCCGGTACGGCAGCTTGCCGTCGTACGTTTCCAACATGATCTGGACGCTTCGCACTTCCGAGATCAAGGTAGGATTGAAACAGGGCCGCGGGGATGGCTTCTGATACACCCACACGATTCCATAGTTTGGATCTATCCGTAC
>CAZNWR010000205.1:0-5733 GCA_964576645.1 uncultured Enterobacteriaceae bacterium
AGGCAATCCTGGTGGTGGCAGCGATGATCGCGTTTCTGGTCAAGGCCGAGCGGCGCGACGCCCTGAGCTACGTGCACGGCGGCTGGATCGTGGCAATAATCGCGGGCGCCGCAACCTGGGCCCTGTCGACCTACCTGTTCTCCATCAGCGGCTCGTCACGTGAGGTCACCGAAGGTGTCACTGCACTGGTGGCATCCGCGATTCTTTTCTATGTGGGCTACTGGATGCACCGCAACGCATCTGCGCGGCGCTGGAATCGCTATCTGCACGGCAAAATGACCGCCGCGCTCACCAGGCAGACCCTGTGGACGCTGGGCCTGGTCTCGTTTCTGGCCGTCTACCGCGAAATCTTTGAGACCATTCTGTTCTACGAAGCGCTGTGGTTGCAGGTCGCGGTGGGCTCGCGACATGTCGTGTTCCTCGGTGGCGGCGTGGCCGCCGCCCTGCTGGTTCTGATCGTGTGGCTGTTTCAGCGTTTCGGCATGCGCCTGCCGCTGCGGCAGTTTTTCATTGGCAGCGCCCTGCTGATGGTGCTCCTGTCGGTGATCTTCGTCGGCCAGGGCATTGCGGCGCTCCAGGAAGCGGGCAAGATCCCCTCCAATCCCATTCCCATCCCGTCGGTGGAGATCCTCGGCATTTACCCCAACGTCGAGTCCATCACCTTGCAATGCCTGGTGATCCTGTTCGCGCTGGCGCTGCTGATCTATCAGCGCAAGCGCGACTAATCGCCTCACGCCTACCGGGCAAATTTCATCCGCCCGACTGACAGGACCCGCCCGCGGCGATTGGAGGATTAAGTGGAGCGGCTGCCCTGACTTCGGTTACCAGCCGGGAGCTACAAGTTCAATCAGCGCAGGCCGAGGACGTCCTGCATGTCGAACAGGCCGCGATCGTGCTGCATCACCCACTGCGCCGCGCGCAGCGCGCCGGACGCGAACGTCTTGCGGCTGGATGCCCGGTGCGTGATCTCGACGCGCTCGCCGGCGCCGGCGAACATCACCGTGTGATCTCCGACGATATCCCCGCCGCGGATTGTTTCGAAACCAATGGTAGCGCGGGCGCGCGGGCCGGTATGTCCCTCCCGTCCATAGACCGCGCAATCCTTCAGATCGCGTCCCAGAGCGGCGGCAACGATCTCACCCAGGCGCACGGCCGTTCCCGAAGGAGCATCCTCCTTCCGGCTGTGGTGCGCCTCGATAATCTCGATATCCGTTTCGGCTCCGATCGCGCGCGCAGCAAGCTCCGCAAGTTTAAAACAAAGGTTCACACCGATACTCATATTGGGCGCAAACACGATGGCAATATCACGCGCTGCCTGTTCTATCGATCGCTTCTGCTGCTCATCCATCCCCGTGGTTCCAATCACCATGCGCCTGCCCGCGCTGCGGCACTGCCGCGCATTATTCAACGCCGCCTCGGGCCGGGTAAAATCAATGAGTACGTCGAAGCGGTCCATCGCGGCACCCAGGTCCGCGCCGATAACCACGCCCGCGGTTCCCACACCGGCCAGCTCGCCCGCGTCGCGGCCGAGCGCCGGCGATGACGCCGACTCAATGGCAGCGGTAAGCTCGACACCTTCCGTTTCCGATACCAGCCCGATGATCGTGCGGCCCATGCGCCCGGCGGCGCCGCATACGGCAATTCGCGTCATGAGGTTGCTCCCTGTGCCCCGCCTCCCCTGAAGGCAAACATGTTTCTCGCCAAGGGCGCCAAGTAAATCGTGGATATGAAGTGCATTGACCCTCTTCGCGATCTTGGCGGCTTGGCGTCTTGGCGAGAGAGTGCTTCTATAAACACTTCGGTGACAAGGAATTATTAATTTACGCGCTGCCCGTCATGGTTTCAAAGAAGCGCTTGACGCCCTCCAGCCACGACGTGGCGCGCGGACTGTGGTGATCGCCGTTACTGGTCATGGACTCGTCCAGCTCGCGCAGCAATTCCTTCTGGCGCTTGGTCAACTTTACCGGCGTTTCCACTACCACCCGGCAGATAAGATCACCCTTGGCCGAAGTACGCACCGAACGCACTCCCTTGCCGCGCAGCCGGAACAGTTTGCCGCTCTGCGTCTCGGAGGGAATGCGCAACTTGACCCGCCCGTCCAGGGTAGGAACCTCCAGTTCCCCGCCCAACGCGGCCGCGGCATAACTGATGGGCACGTCACAATGCAGGTTGGTACCCTCGCGTTGAAAAATGGGATGAGGACGCACCGCGATATGGACGTACAGATCGCCCGGCGGCCCGCCGCTCTCGCCCGCTTCGCCTTCGCCGCTGAGCCTGACCCGGTCACCGCTGTCGACGCCGGGAGGCACTTTCACCGAGATCGTCCGGCTGTCCCTGACCCGTCCCTGGCCGCGGCAATCGGTGCATGGATCGCTAATGATCTTGCCGCTACCGCGGCACTGGGGGCAGGTCTGCTGCACCGTGAAGAAGCCCTGTTGCATGCGCACCTGGCCCAGACCGTTGCAGGTGGGGCAGGCGCTGGGGCTGGATCCCTTGCGGGCGCCCGTGCCGGCGCAGGTTTCGCAATGCACGAGTTTAGGTATCCGGATCTTGATGGTGGTGCCGGCGACGGCCTCTTCCAGTGTGAGTTCCAGGTCGTAGCGCAGGTCCGCACCCCGAAACACACGCTCGCCGCCGCGTGCACCGCCACCGAATATATCGCCGAACACGCTGTCGAAGATGTCGCCGAAACCGCCGAATCCCTGGCCGCCGAACCCGCCCGCCCCGGCACGCGGATCCACGCCCGCGTGGCCGAATTGATCGTAGGCGGCACGCCGGCGTTCATCGGCCAATACGTCATAGGCCTCTTTCGCTTCCTTGAACTTCTCTTCAGCGTCCTTGTTATCCGGATTCCGATCCGGATGATACTTCATGGCCAATCGCCGATAAGCCTTCTTGATCTCCACATCCGTGGCGTTACGAGCGACGCCCAGAATCTCGTAGTAATCGCGTTTAGCGGCCATTCCTCAACACGTTTCCTTCAAACGCAAACGGGCCCGGAGGGTCATTGTCCCTCCAGGGCCACTTGGCACAATTCAGTTCCTGGTGGGTGGTGGCTGGTGACTGGTTAATGGCGCTAGGCGCCGGACCCTAGCCACCAGCCGCTAACCACCAGCCACTGTTATTTCTTTTCGTCGTCTACTTCTTCAAACTCGGCGTCGACGACATGCTCGTCGCCCGTCGCCTTGCCGTCGCCGCCTGCAGGCTTCTGTTGCGCCGACGAGGCTTGCTCTCCGGCTGCTGCTTCCTGCGTCTTCTTATATACGCGCTCGGCCAGCTTGCCCGCCAATTCAGCGAGCGTCTTGGATTGCGCCTCGATCTCTTCCTTGCTGTCGCCCTTCAGTGCCTGTTCGACTTTTTCGATAGCGGCCTCGGCCTCCTTCTTCTCCTGCTCCTGGACCTGGTCGCCCAGCTCCTCGATGGATTTGCGCGTGGCGTGGACGATGTTTTCCGCGGCGTTTCGCGCCTCCACCAGTTCGCGCGCCTTGCGGTCCTCGTCGGCATGGGCTTCCGCATCCTTGACCATCTTATCGATCTCCTCATCGGACAGCCCGCTGGACGCCTTGATAACAATCGACTGCTCGCGGCCCGTCGCCTTATCCTTGGCCGACACGTTGAGGATGCCGTTGGCGTCGATATCGAACGTCACCTCGATTTGCGGAACGCCGCGCGGCGCCACTGGAAGGTCCGACAGGTCGAACCGGCCCAGGGATTTGTTGCCGGCCGCCATTTCGCGCTCGCCCTGGAGTACGTGAACGGTCACGGCCGTCTGATTGTCCTCGGCGGTGGAAAATACCTGGTTCGCCTTGGTGGGGATGGTCGTATTCTTTTCGATAAGACGCGTCATTACGCCGCCGAGGGTCTCGATCCCAAGCGACAGCGGCGTCACGTCCAGGAGCAGCACGTCCTTGACATCGCCGCCCAGCACACCCGCCTGGATGGCGGCGCCCACCGCCACGGCCTCGTCAGGGTTAACGTCCTTGCGCGGATCCTTGCCGAAGAATTCCTTAACCTTGTCCTGCACCTTGGGCATGCGCGTCTGCCCACCCACCAGGATAACGTCGCTGATATCCGCGGCCTTGACGCCTGCGTCTTCCAGCGCCGTACGGCAGGGCGCGATGGTCCTTTCAATGAGATCCTCCACCAGCGCCTCCAGCTTGGCGCGCGTCAACTTCATGTTGAGATGCTTGGGCCCGCTGGCATCGGCCGTGATGTACGGCAGATTGATATCGGTCTGCTGGCTCGAGGAAAGCTCGATCTTCGCTTTCTCGGCGGTTTCCTTGAGGCGCTGCAAGGCCAGGGGATCGTTGTGCAAATCGATGCCCTGCTCCTTTTTGAATTCCGTGCAAAGGTAGTCGATGATGCGCAAATCGAAGTCTTCGCCACCCAGGAACGTGTCACCGTTGGTGGACAACACTTCGAACTGATGCTCGCCGTCAACCTCCGCTATCTCAATTATGGAGATATCGAACGTACCGCCGCCCAGGTCGTACACGGCGATCTTGACGTCGCCGCGCTTCTTGTCCATGCCGTAGGCCAGCGCCGCGGCCGTGGGCTCGTTGATAATACGGCGTACTTCCAGGCCGGCAATGCGCCCGGCGTCCTTGGTCGCCTGGCGCTGGGAGTCGTTAAAATAGGCGGGCACGGTAATAACCGCTTCCTTCACTTCCTCTCCGAGATAGTCCTCCGCGGTCTTTTTCATTTTCATAAGTACGCGCGCGGAAATTTCCGGCGGAGCCATTTTCTTGCCCTTTACTTCCACCCATGCATCGCCGTTGTCGGCCTTCACGATGGAATACGGGACCATCTTCACATCCTTGCTCACCACCTCGTCCTCGTAGCGCCGGCCTATGAGGCGCTTGACGGCAAACAGGGTGTTCTGAGGATTGGTAACCGCCTGCCGCTTGGCTGACTGGCCGACCAGCACTTCATTGTCGTCGGTAAAGGCGATGACGGACGGCGTCGTGCGCGAGCCCTCGCTGTTTTCAATGACCTTGGCCTTGCCACCTTCCAGAACCGCCACACACGAGTTGGTGGTGCCCAGGTCAATACCGATCAACTTTGCCATGTCGTTTCTCCAGAATTCTCAACTGATTGATTTTCAAATACTAAATTAATGACTGCCCGATGCATGTCATATGTGGGCGGTGGCGCCCGAAATCAAGGGCGCCACGCCGGCTTAGCGGGCCACCACCACCATGGCCGGGCGCACCAGCCGGCCGTTCAACGCGTAGCCCTTCTGCATCACCGTCACAACGGTACCCGGAGCCGCGCCCTCGATTTCCTGCATGGATACGGCCTCGTGCTGTTCCGGGTTGAATTTTTCACCCTGCGGGTCGATGGTAGCCACGCCGAATTTGGCCAGGGTGTCCTGAAACTTCTTCAAGGTCAGGTCCATGCCCTCGCGCAGACTGTCCGCGTCATTGGCCGTGCCTGCCGCAGCGATCCCCAGTTCCATGCTGTCCAGCACCGGCAGCAGCTCAGCGACGAACCGGTCCAGGGCGAATTTATGGGCGTTCTCGACATCGCGCAGCGCGCGCTTTCGCAGATTTTCCAGTTCCGCATGGGCGCGCAGCACCGCCTCCTGGTGGTCCGCAAGCTTGGTGCGGGCAACCTCCAATTCCTGTCTCAGCCGTTCAACTTCGTCCCCGGGCTCGCCGGCGGCGGGCTGCTCCGCGGCGCCCGCCTTCTGCGTTGCCGACTCCGGTGACTCCGCCGCAACCCGACCGCCCT
>CAZNWR010000206.1:0-5729 GCA_964576645.1 uncultured Enterobacteriaceae bacterium
TTCTCCTTGGTCTGGGACGAAAACTTGGGGTCGTGCATCTTGATGGAAAGCACCGCGGTCAGGCCTTCGCGCACGTCGTCACCGGTAATGGCCACCTTGGCGCGGGCGGCAATGCCTTCCTTTTCCATGTAATTGTTGAGCCCGCGGGTCAGGGCGCCGCGCAATCCCGCCAGGTGAGTGCCTCCGTCGCGCTGCGGTATGTTGGTGGTAAAACAGAAGATATTCTCCTGGTAGGAGTCATTCCACTGCATCGCGAGCTGAACGGTGATGTTGTCGCGCTCCGAGTCCACCTGGATCACGGACTCGTGCAGGGGCGTCTTGTTGCGATTGAGGTGCTGGACGAAGGCGCCGATGCCGCCCTTGTACTCGAACGTGTCCTTCTTGCCGGTACGCTCGTCCAGCAGGCTGATACGCACCCCGGAATTCAGAAATGACAGTTCCCGGAGCCTTTTCGCCAGGATGTCGTAGTGAAACTCGATGTTGTGGAAGACATTATCACTGGGCTTGAAGCGGATCTCCGTACCCGTCAGCGCCGACTCGGTGAGCTGCTGCAGGGGCGCGACGGGGTTACCATTCCGGAATTCCTGCTTGTGGCAGTAGCCTTCCCGGCAGATGATCCGACAGGGCATTGACCACGGAAACACCCACCCCGTGCAGGCCGCCCGACACCTTGTAGGAATTGTCGTCAAACTTGCCGCCGGAGTGCAGGGTGGTCATGATCACTTCCGCCGCTGACTTGCCCTCCCCCTCATGCATGTCCACCGGGATACCCCGGCCGTTGTCGGAAACGGTGACCGACTCATCGGTGTGCAGAATCACCCGGATCTCGGTGCAAAAGCCCGCCAGCGCTTCGTCTACGCTGTTATCCACCACCTCGAAAACCATGTGATGGAGGCCGGTTCCGTCATCGGTGTCGCCGATGTACATCCCGGGCCGTTTACGCACCGCATCAAGGCCTTTTAAGACCTTGATTTGACTGGAATCATAGTTGGATTTGGCTGCCATGGGCTTTCCTTGAATAAAACCGGCCTATTCTACCATTTTTGTGAACCTGCCGCGTTCCACGTGAAACATGGCATCACCTTGCCTGGGCACCCAGTTTTCGGGCTTTTCCGTGCGTGTCAGAAAGATCTGAGCCGGCTCGGCGAGGAGGGTGTCCAGCAGGCGGTTTTCCCGTTCACTATCCAGTTCGGCGCCGGCATCGTCCAGCAACAGCACCGGCCGTTCGCCGGCACTGGCAATAACCCGGGCCTGGGCCAGGATCAGCAAGGAGACGAACAGCTTGCTGTTGCCGCGGGAGAATTCCGCTTCCAGCCCCACACCACCGTGGCGAAAGCGCACGTCGGCCCGGTGCGGGCCGTGGCGCGTATGGCCGACCTGGCGGTCGTCGGCGCGGCTCTGCGCCAGGCATTCCTGTAACGGCCGCGCGGTGTCCCAGCCGGAGAGCAGGCCGATTTCAGGCGCGGGTTCCCAGAATCCGGTGGCAAGGTCCGTGAATCTCTCTTCCAGGTCACCCACAAACCAGCGCCGCGCGGCGTCCATCCGGCTCGCGGGTTCCGACATGGCCTCTTCCCAACCCGCCAACTGGTCCGGGGGAGCCCGGTGTTTCAGCAGGGCGTTGCGTTGCCGCAGCGCCCGGTAATACTCACGCCAGTGTTCCAGGTAGCCTGGTTCCACGTGGAACATGGACCAGTCCAGCCAGTTACGCCGGGCCTTCGGGGCGCCCAGAACCAGCTCCTGGGTATCCGGCGTCAACAGCACCACGGGAAACTTCCGGGCGTGGGCGGAGACCGTGGAAACGTTTTCACCGGCATAACGGATCCGCAACCGGCCCGGTGCCCGTTCCAGGCCCGTTACCACTTTTCCATCGGCCTGGTGGTCCAGGTTGGCTGAGACCTGGAGCGTGTCCGCCCCGCGGCTCACCACTTCATCGATTCGGTGACTTCTGAAGGAGCGGCCCCGGGCCAGCAGGTAAACACTTTCCAGCAGCGCCGTCTTGCCGGCGCCGTTGGCGCCGTAGATCAGGTTCAGGCGGGGCGCCGGCTCAAGGGTGACATCGGCGAGATTACGAACGTTGACGGCGCTCAACCGATCGATGCGCATCAACCATTAAAGGCGCATGGGCATAACGACATATTTGCAGGAACCTTCGCCCTCGGGGAGGATCAGGGCACTGCTGCTAGGGTCGGTGATGGTGATATGGACCTGGTCTGACTGGATGATCCCCAGGGCGTCCAGCAGGTAGGAAACATTGAACCCCACTTCCATGTCCTCGCCACTGTACTCCACCTCCATTTCCTCTTCCGCCTCTTCCTGCTCAGGATTGTGGGCGAGGGCCCGCAGACTGTTCTTTTTCAAGGATAATCTCACTCCCCGATATTTTTCATTGGAGAGAATGGACGCCCGGATAAGACCCTGTCTGACCAACTCCCGGTCAGCAAGGAGCGGTTTATCCCCCTCCTTGGGGATCACCCTATCGTAATCGGGGAACTTGCCGTCGATGAGCTTGCTGGTGAAGCGGAAATCGCCCAGGTCCACGCGGATATGGTTATTACTGATTTCCACGTCGATTTCATCGTCCACGTCATCCAGGAGACGGATCAATTCCAGCACCCCTTTCCTGGGCACAATAATACCGCCCGGTTTGCCCTTGCTCCCTTTGGCCGCGCACTCACACAGTGCCAGCCGGTGGCCGTCGGTCGCCACCGCCCGCACCCAATCGGGGCCCGCTTCCAGCAACAGGCCATTGAGATAGTAGCGCACGTCCTGCTGGGCCATGGCAAAGGCGGTTCTATCCAGCAGGTTCTTCAGGGCGGATTGAGGCAGCTTGAATTCCGCCACACGGTCAGCCATCTCAATAAGCGGGAATTCCTGGGCCGGCAGGGTAGATAACGTGAACCGGCTCTTGCCGGATTTCAGCGTCATGCGGTCGCCATCGCCCTGAAAATTCAGGGTCGCCCCCTCCGGCAGCGTCCGGCAGATGTCCAGGAGCTTACGCGCCGGCAAGGTGATATCGCCGCCATCCTGCTGGGGTTTGTCGATGTGTACCGACAATTCCACTTCCATGTCCGTTCCTGTTAACTGCAGGCCTTTCGGCCCGGCATTAACCAAAAGATTCGACAGGATTGGAAGTGTCTGGCGCCGCTCGACGACCCCGTTAGCGATCTGAAGGGCCGGCAGAAGCTCCTCCCGTAGAATTGTAACTTTCATAGATATATATCTCTGACTGATATTACTGGTTAATATTTCTGTGGATATTCTCTATTTATTATTATTTTTCAATACTATATCTAACAAAATATAAAAATAATTCTTGTGGATACAGGTTTATGGCTTGTGGATGAATCTACCATTTTAGGTTTATCCGCCGATTGTGGACAGAGTTGTGCACAGTTTGGATCAACTGGTGAGGATGTTGCTGAGGTTCTTGTAGTCCTCTTGAATTTTCAACTCCGCGCCGCGCAATTCCGAGATTTTGCGGCAGGCGTGCAGGACGGTGGTATGGTCGCGGCCGCCAAAGGCGTCGCCTATTTCCGGCAGGCTGTGATGGGTGAATTCCTTGGCCAGCGCCATGGCAATCTGCCGCGGCCGCGCGATGGAGCGGCTGCGCCGCTTGGATAGGAGGTCGGCCACCCGGATCTTGTAGTATTCCGCGACGGTTTTCTGAATATTCTCCAGGGTCACCTGTTTGTCCTGGAGCAGCAGCAGGTCGCGCAGGGCATTCTGAGCAAACTCCAGGGAGATGGGCTGCCCGGTCAGGTTCGCGTTGGCGACAACGCGATTGAGGGCGCCCTCCAGCTCCCGGACATTGGAGTGAAAGCGCTTGGCGATGAAAAAAGGCACCTCGTCGGGAATGGCGATCCCGGCCTGTTCCGCTTTCTTGTGAATAATTGCCACCCGCGTTTCCAGTTCCGGCGGTTCTATGGCGACCGTCAGGCCCCAACCGAGGCGTGATTTCAGCCGATCGTCCAGGGCGTTGACTTCCTTGGGGTAGCGATCGCAGGTCAGCACGATCTGGTGCTGGCCTTCCAGCAGGGCATTGAAGGTATGAAAAAATTCCTCCTGGGAACGCTCTTTTCCGGCGAAGAACTGGATATCGTCGATGAGCAGTGCGTCCAGGGAGCGGTAGAACCGCTTAAACTCGTTAATGGCGTTGTGCTGCAACGCGCGAACCATGTCGGCGACAAACCGTTCCGAGTGCAGATAGGCAATATTGGCCGACGGCTTGCTGCGGATAATGGCGTGGCCGATGGCCTGCATCAGGTGGGTTTTGCCGAGCCCCACGCCACCGTAGATGAGCAGCGGATTATAGGCCTGGCCGGGGTTCTCGGCGGCTTGAATGGAGGCCGCCCGGGCATGCTGATTGGACTTGCCTTCCACGAAGGTATCGAAGGTGAAAAGCGGGTTGAGGTTATTGGTAAAGCGCCGGTTGGGGTTGGCGCCGGCTTGTTGCGGGACGGTATGCGGCCGTGACCGCGGCATAACGGGCTGGCGCTGGCTGCCGACTTCCAGGGACAGTGCGCAGTCGCGTCCGTTAAGCAGCTTGCCGAGCAGTTGTTCGATACGCTGCAGGTATTGTTCGTTGATCCAATCCAGGACGAAGCGATTGGGCGCCAGCAGGCGCAGGGTATCCGATTCCTCAATGGCCTGGAGAGGACGGATCCAGGTGTTGAATTGCTGGGGTGAGAGCTCGCCTTCCAGTCGCTCCAGGCAGGTTTCCCAAATAGATATCCCCAACGCAGTCCGCCCTCGTTGCCTTCACTAGAGAAATTCGGTGAATAAAAACAGGAAGCGTTCGAAAGTGTATACCCGATAAAGGCACTTATCCACACCCGTACAGAGCGTGAAAATGATGCTGTTAAAATTGACAATGAGAAGACGCGGCAAGTAAGATGACGCGCTTTTTTCAAGGTAAATTAAGGTTCTGGCAGCCATCGGATTAAATCATGAAGCGTACCTATCAACCAAGTAACTTAAAGCGCAAGCGGCGTCACGGCTTCCGGCTGCGCATGCGCAGCAAGGGCGGGCGGCTGGTGTTGAAAGCGCGCCGCGCCAAGGGCCGAAAACGGCTGTCGGCCTGACGGGATGCGGTGGTTGAATCGAAGCGCTTCAGCAGGAACAGCCGCTTAACCAGCCCGTCAGACTTTCAGAAGGTTTTCGACACCAATACCCGTTCCGCTGATTCCAGCTTTGTGGTGCTGGCCCGGCCCAACGGACTGGACGTTCCCAGGCTGGGCTTCGCGGTTTCCGCACGCCGCGTCCGGCTTGCGGTGACGCGAAATCTGGTCAAGCGGATCGTGCGGGAAAGTTTCAGGCTCCACCAGGATCAGCTGTCCGGGCTTGATATTGTGGTGCTGGTGCAGAAACCTCTGTTGAAAGCCGACCGGCGGCTGTTGCGGGCGTCCATCGAAGGCCACTGGAAGAAGATCGCGCAGTGCAAAAGCTCCTAATTGCAGTCATCGACGCCTATCGTCTGGCGCTGAGCCCCTATTTGGGGATGCACTGCCGGTTTCACCCCTCGTGCTCCCAATATGCGCGCGAGGCCATAGACCGCCACGGCGCCCTGCGCGGCGCGGGCCTGACGATGCGGCGGCTGCTGCGCTGTCATCCGTTCCGCCCCGGCGGCTACGACCCGGTGCCCTGAACCGCATGGATACCACCCGCTTTGTTCTGATCCTGGCGCTTGCCCTGGTGACCATGATGCTGTGGCAGGCGTGGGAACATGACTA
>CAZNWR010000207.1:0-5728 GCA_964576645.1 uncultured Enterobacteriaceae bacterium
TTTCGTTGTCTGGGCCCAGTTCCTTTTTGGCCAGGTCAACGGCCTGTCTGGCGAGATTGACTGCGCGTTGCCAGTCTGCCTGCGCGTAGGCCTGGTTATAGGCGTGATAAACCTTTTCAAATTGCTTGGATAGCTGCTGCGCGCCGGCGGGCGTGGCCGCCAGCAACTGCAGGATGATTGCCGTGAACAAGGCACGGATAAGTTTAACGCCCATATTTCTATGTCTTCTCGAGGTCATTTGAAGTTTCCGGCAGCGACAGCTCTTGAAAGCCGCTGCCATCGTAAAGGTAGGCCCGCAATTGCGGAACCGGATCCTGCATCGACGCAATAAAATAAATTACTCCCGGGTAGGCCGCCATCTCCAGGTCCACGCTGGAAGGTTCCGCCGCCGTGTCCGGATGCGAATGAAATATCCCAACCAGGTCCAGCCCCGCCTCGCGCATGTTGCGCATGGCCTCAATCTGCTGCTCCGGATCCATGAGAAAGCGCGTGGTCCGATCGGCCGCCCGGTTGTCGACTGGATAAAAACGGACCGGCGCGCCGGCGCGCCCCCCGACGAGACCGCAGACTTCCTCGCCGGGCGCGGCCAGGGCGCAATCAAGCATCCGCCGCTTGAGCCTTGCGGGCAGACTGATCGGGCTTTTCCCTGCGCACACGGCCGCACACGGGACAATCGGGATCGCGTTTCAGGGTCGCGCAATGCCACTCCATGGACAATGCGTCCAGCAGCAGCAGCCGCCCCTGCAGCGGGCGACCTATGTCCACTATCAGTTTCATGGCTTCCAGCGCCTGGATGCTGCCGACGATACCCAGCAGCGGCGCCACCACGCCGTTCCCCGCGCAGCTTGCGTCGAATTCCGCGGCGTCGCCGTACAGGCAACGATAGCAGGGGGAGTCGGGGTTGCGCGCGTCGTAGACGCTGATTTGCGCTTCAAACCGGATAGCCGCGCCGGATACCAGCGGAACCGCCGCGCGCACGCAAGCCTCGTTGACGGCGAACCGGGTATCGAAATTATCGCTGGCATCCACCACCACGTCGGCCGCTTCGACCCGGGCGGCCAACTCCCCGGCGTTCAGTGCATGGTCGACGAGTGTCAGCTGCACGTCGGGATTCAGGGCCAGCAGCGTGTCCTGTGCGGAAGCGGTCTTGGGCCTGCCGATATCGGCTGTGCCGTGCAGGATCTGGCGCTGAAGGTTGGACAGGTCGACCTTGTCGAAGTCCACCAGCGTCAGGTGGCCGACGCCCGCCACCGTCAGGTAAATGGCAACGGCCGAGCCCAGTCCGCCCAGGCCAATCACCAGCACGTTGGCGCCGGCAAGCCGAAGTTGCCCCTCGGCGTCGATTTCCGGGAGCATGATCTGGCGGCTGTAGCGCAGTAATTGTTCGTCGTTCACGTCAATGCCAGTATATGTGAATCGATCCGCCCGATCAGGGACTGTCCGGGACAGGTTCGAGTTCCGAAGCGGGCGGAGTTGCAGTACCCGGATGACGGACACGCTGTGAATACATCCATGTATGCTCGATCGCCGCCTCGCTGCGGCTCACAGTCCGTCACGCGGGTACCGCAACACCCACAGCGCACGCTCACGACCAGCGCCCACCGGAAACGCGCTCGAGGTCAGCGGTGTCGCGGATCGTGGTGACGTCGGTGTAGCCGCGGCAGGCCAGCAGCCGGCGTACGCTTTCGCCCTGTGCCGCGCCGTGCTCCAACAACAGGCTGCCGCCGTACTTCAGGTGGTGGGCGGCCCCGGCGATAACGGTTTGCAGGGCCTGTAGTCCACCATGACCGCCGTCCAGGGCGAGCCGGGGTTCGAAACGGATGTCGTCGCGGATCAACGCCGGGTCGCCACTGTCCACGTAGGGAGGATTGCACACGATCAGGTCGAACCGGCGCGGGCCGAAAGCGGAAAACCAGTCGGAATACACGAACTCCACACGATCCGGGGTAAGGCGCCGGGCGTTTGAACGCGCGACTTCCAACGCTTCCCGGCTGATATCCGCGGCGGTAATGCGCAGATCAGGCCGCTCGCATGCCAGCGCCAGAGCGATGGCGCCGCTGCCGGTGCCGAGATCCAGGATCCGCGCCCCTTGGCGGCCTTGCAGCAGGCGTAAGCACGTTTCCACCAGGGCTTCGGTTTCCGGTCGCGGGATCAGCGTATGGCGGTTGACCTGCAGCGGCAGGGACCAGAATTCCCGGGCTCCCACCAGGTAGGACACCGGCACGCCCTCGCGTCTGCGGCTCACCAGGGCGCGGAAATCGCAGCAGGAAGCGGCGGCCAGACGTTCATCACCATGAGCGTGGATCCAGGAACGGTCCACCCCCAGCACGTACTGCAACAGCACCTCCGCATCCAGGCGTGCACTGGTGGAGCCCGGCAGGCTGCCGGCGCCCAAGGTCAACAGCGACGACACCGTGACGGCAATGTGGTCCGCTGCCGGGCTGGTCCCGTAGTTGTGTTCCATCATTGTCCCCCACAGGCGGCCAGCAGGTCCGCCTGGTATTCACTTATAAGGGGGTCGATGATCATGTCCAGCTCACCTTCCATAAAATCGTCCAGGCGATACAAGGTCAGGTTGATGCGATGATCGGTGACCCTGCCCTGGGGAAAATTGTAAGTGCGTATGCGCTCGGATCGGTCACCCGAACCCACCAGCATCTTCCGGTTGTGCGCCTGTTCGGCCTGCTGTTTTTCCCGCTCGGCGTTGAGCAGGCGCGCCTGCAGCAGCGCCATGGCCCGGGCCCGGTTCTTGTGCTGGGAGCGTTCATCCTGGCATTCCACCACCATGCCCGTGGGGAGATGGGTGATGCGGATGGCGGAATCGGTCTTGTTGACGTGCTGGCCTCCCGCGCCTGACGCGCGGAAAGTGTCAATGCGCAGATCCGAGGGATTGACGTCGATCTCGTCTATGGCCTCTACTTCCGGCAACACGGCCACGGTGCAGGCCGAGGTATGGATCCTGCCCTGCGCCTCGGTTTCCGGAACCCGCTGCACGCGGTGTGCGCCGGATTCGAATTTCAGCCGCGAATATGCGCCTTTCCCAATCACTCTGGCTATGACTTCCCGGTAACCGCGCAGTTCGCTGGGTGCCGTGCTCAATAATTCAAACTTCCAGCCACGCAGTTCGGCGTAGCGCGAATACATGCGCAGCAGGTCGGCGGCGAACAGCGCGGCCTCTTCGCCCCCGGTGCCGGCGCGTATTTCCAGAAAGATGCTCCTCTGGTCAGCGGGATCGGTGGGCAGCAGCAGAAGTTTGAGTTCCTGTTCGAGCTGCTCCTTGTGGCTCTGGCCCCGGTGCAGCTCTTCCTCGGCCAGTTCCCGTATGGCGGAATCGGAGTCGCGCAGCATTTCCCTTGCCGCCGCGATGGCATCCAGGTTCTGCCGGTAGCGTTCAAAGCAGGCGACGACCGGGGCGACTTCGGCCGCTTCCCGGCTCAATTCCCGGAATTTCTTCTGCTCGCGGATCACGCCGGGGTCAGCGAGCAGGGCATGTATCTCCTGCTGGCGTTCCACCAGCTTTTCAAGTTTGTCGATGAGGCCTGGGTTCATGGATTTAGCGTTACGAAGTACCGGGGTGCGCCGGCGGACTGGTCGGCGCGCCGCCTTGATTCAGCGGTGTCCGTCTTGCGGGTCAGAGGGCAGTCCGAACAACTCGCGTGCCGCCTTGAGCAGGTCTTCGCGATCCAGGCCGCCGGTATTCCTGAGGCGGGCGCTGGGCGAATGGATCAGTTTGTTGGTGAGCGTACGGGTGACTTCTTCCAACAGCTGCTCCGGGTTCTCTCCGTGACGCAATCTCTGTAGCGCCGAATCGAACACCTGTTGCTGAATAGCGGAAGCCTGGTCGCGTATGGCGCGGATGGTCGATACCGAGTCGCGCACGCTCAACCACTCCATGAAATGCATCACCTGGCTGTCGATGATCTGTTCCGCCTGGCGCGCCGCCTCCCGGCGGCTGCGGATGTTCTCTTCGATGACGTCCTGCAGATCGTCGACGGTGTACAGATACACGTCGTTCAGTTTGCCCACTGCCGGTTCAACGTCGCGCGGCACAGCAATATCGACAATGAATACCGGCCGGTGGCGGCGCTTCTCCAACGCCGCTTCGACCATGTTCCGGTCCAGGATAGGCACGGGGCTGGATGTGGAAGCGATGATGATGTCCGCCTCGTCCAGGTGCTGGGGCAGGTCTTCCATGGTAATTGCATAACCCGAGTATTCGAGCGCAAGGCGCTGCGATCGCTCCAGGGTGCGATTGGCGATGATCATTCGCTGCATGCCGCTTTCGCGCAGGTGTTTGGCGGTGAGTTCTATGGTTTCACCGGCCCCGATCAGGAGCACGGTCTGGTCGGACAGGTCACCGAAAATCTGCTGCGCCAGCCTGACCGCCGCGAAAGCCACCGATACGGGATGACTGCCTATGGCGGTATTGCTTCGGATCTGTTTGGCGACGTGGAAGGAGTGCTGGAACAAACGGCTGAGCAATTGGCCGATGCTGCCCGCCTGCAGCGCGGTGCGGTAGGCGCTTTTTAGCTGCCCCAGGACCTGGGGCTCGCCCAGGACCATGGAATCCAGTCCGCTGGCGACCCGCAGTACGTGCTTGACGGCGCTGGCGTCCGGGTGGGTGTAGAGATAAGGCTCCAGTGCGGCTTCGCCCAGGTCGTGAAAGTTCAGGAACCAGTCTATGGGCAGGCGGCGATCGCCATGTTCCAGGGAGCAGTAGATTTCCGTGCGGTTGCAGGTCGACAGTATGGCGGCCTCTTCAACGCCCGCGCTTTCGGTCAGGTCGGAAAGCGCCGTGGGCAGCGTCTCGTCGCCAATAGTGACCCGCTCCCGGATTTCCACGGGGGCGGTGGTGTGATTCAGTCCAAACGCCAGAAGGGTCATGGGGGTGCCTGCTCGCCAATCTTAGGAATTCTGCGCGATGGCGCTTCCCAATACAAGACTAAAATGCTTACAATTCAACTTGTTGTATGTCCAGCCCGGGCGAGGTTGCGGCGTTGCCGAAAACCCGCCGCCGGGAGGCGCTGTCCATGTCATTAAATTATCGTTAAGGTTGCACGATGAACAGAGCAGTTGTTCCGCGGACCGTCGAGTCCCGGCTCCGAAAACCCCGCTTTCCGTTGATTTTTACCGCCGCCGTGCTGTTGCTGTGCGGCGCCTGTGCCACGCTGCCTCCCGGTAAACCGGTTGCGAAGGCAAAGGAAAAACCGGCCAAGCCGACGCCCAAGATCGTCAGCGTCGAGCCGGTGCGCCCGAAGATCAATCTTACCGGCGATATGCTTTACAAGTTTCTTGTTGCGGAATTTGCGGGACAGAAGGGCGATTTGGGCGTAGCCGTACACAATTATCTGGCGCTTGCCCTCCAAACGCGCGACCCGAAGGTGGTGGAGCGGGCGACGCGCATTGCCGTGTTCGCCCGGGATTACAAGGCGGCGACGGAGACTGCAAAGCTGTGGGTGCAGCTTGATCCGGGCAATCCGGATCCGCAGCAGGTGCTGGCGGTCATGGCGTTACGCAAGGGCGATGTAAACGGCGCCATGAATCACCTGAACTCGATCCTCGATTATTCCCGCGGCGACAAGGATCAGAACCTGTACCTGGTGGCCAATCTGCTGGGGCGCGAGAAGGATCGCAACCTGGTGGAAACCCTGATGAACAGGCTCCTGAAGACCCATGCGGACTCGCCGGATGTCCTCTACGCGTTTGCTCACGTGGCTGCGAGCCTGGG
>CAZNWR010000208.1:0-5704 GCA_964576645.1 uncultured Enterobacteriaceae bacterium
TTGTCATTGTCGGACTGGGACTGACCGGGCTCTCGTGTCTGCGCTTTCTTGCTCCCACGGGCGTGCGCCTGGCGGTGATGGACAGCCGGGCCGAACCGCCCGGGCTGGCGGCGGCTCGGCGGGAGTTTCCGCAGGTCCCGGTTTATACCGGCGGTTTCGACGCCGGCATATTGAAACGTGCACGGGACATTGTCGTCAGTCCCGGCGTATCTCTGCGCGAGCCGGCACTCATGGCCGCGGCGGAAGCCGGCGTCGCCATTGCCGGCGATGTCGAGTTGTTCAGCCGTCACGTCCGCGCCCCGGTGTTGGCGGTTACCGGTTCCAACGGCAAGAGCACCGTCGCCACGCTGGTGCATGACATGATCGCGCAGGCCGGATTGCGTTCCGCGCTTGGGGGAAATATCGGCACGCCCGCCCTCGATCTGTTGGGTGGTGATGCGCCGGATTACTACGTTCTGGAGCTGTCCAGTTTTCAGTTGGAGAGCGTTTCATCGCTCCGGCCCACGGCCGCGGGCGTATTGAATATTTCACCGGACCACATGGACCGTTACCGGACCGTGCATGAATATGCGCTGGCCAAGGAGCGCATCTATCGAGGTGATGGAGCGATGGTTGTAAACCTGGACGACGCGCTGGTGTCCGCGATGGACCGGGGTCAACGGCGGGTGTTCGGCTTTACCCTCAAGCGCCCCGGCAGCGGCGAGTTCGGTCTTCTGGAGCAGGACGATGAAGACTGGCTCGCGGCAGGGGACCAGGCCCTGCTGCGCGTGTCGGAACTGAAACTCAAGGGTCGCCACAATTGCGCGAACGTGCTGGCCGCGCTCGCCTTCGGCACGGCGATCGGACTTCCGCTTCATGCCATGTGCGAGGCCACCCGGAATTTCCGGGGTTTGCCGCACCGTTGTCAGTGGGTGGCGCATACGGGCGGCGTGGACTGGTACGACGATTCCAAGGGGACCAATGTGGGAGCGTCGTGCGCGGCCGTGGCCGGCCTCGAAGTACGGGGCAGCGTGATCCTGATCGCGGGAGGCGACGGCAAGGGCCAGGACTTTGCTCCCCTTGCCGAGGCGGTGCGGGGGCGGGTGCGCAGCGCCGTGCTGCTGGGTCGCGATGCGCCGGTCCTGGCGGGCGCGCTGCGGGGCGAGACGGAAGTCTGCTTCGCTACGGACATGCGCGCCGCGGTGAGCGCGGCGGCCCGGGCGGCCAGTCCGGGTGACGCTGTTTTGCTGTCGCCGGCGTGCGCCAGCTTCGACATGTTCCGCGACTACCGCGAGCGCGGCGAGGTATTTATCCGGGCCGTTCGCGAACTGGAGTCCAAATGAGTCAGCAACAGGCGAGCATGGCCGCAATGGTCAGACACCGGGCCGGGGAGCAGCCCCGCTACGACGTCTGGCTCATAGGCGTCACCATGGTGCTCATTTTGCTCGGACTGGTAATGGTGGCGTCTTCGTCCATCACTATCGCAGACAGGCAATACGGTCAGCCTCTCTACTTCTTCTATCGGCAGTCTGTTGCGGTGCTTATAGGGCTTGGGATCGCCGGCCTCGTGATCAGGATCCCCCTGTCCTTGTGGGAACGGATGAGTGTTTTGATGCTGGCGGCCTCGGTGTTTCTGCTGTTGCTTGTATTGGTGCCGGGCATCGGCCGCTCGGTTAACGGCAGTATGCGTTGGATTGGACTGGGACCGGTGAGCCTGCAGAGCTCCGAACCGGCAAAGCTGGCGATCATTACCTACCTGGCCGGTTACCTGGTGCGCCATGGCGAAAAGGTGCGCACGAGTTTCTCCGGGTTTATCAGGCCCATCGGCGTGGTGACGTTGTTCGCCGGCCTGTTGTTGCTGGAGCCGGATTACGGTACCGCCGTGGTTGTCTTTGCGACGGCACTCGGCATGCTGTTAATCGGCGGTGTTCCCCTGAGCCGTTTTTTTGCATGGGTGATAACCGCCACCGTCGTGCTGGGGTGCCTGGCGCTGTTTTCCCCTTACCGGATGGAGCGCCTGACAAGTTTTCTCAATCCCTGGAGCGATCCCTATGGCGCGGGTTTCCAACTCACCCAGGCTCTAATCGCGTTCGGGCGGGGCGACTGGTTTGGCGTGGGACTGGGCGCGAGCGTGCAGAAGCTGTTCTACCTGCCCGAAGCGCACACAGACTTTGTGTTTGCGGTGCTGGCCGAGGAATTGGGCATCATCGCCTGTGTGGCGGTGATCCTGATGTATTTCTTCATTATCTGGAGGGCCTTTGTTATTGCCCACGTAGCCGAGCAGGACGACAAGCCGTTTTCCGCGTACATGGCTTACGGTATCGGGCTGATCTTCGGTCTTCAGGCCTACATCAACATCGGCGTCAACATGGGCGTATTGCCCACAAAGGGGCTGACCTTGCCCCTGATGAGCTACGGCAGCAACAGTCTGATAGTCAATTGTGTGCTGCTTGCGCTTCTGGTGCGGGTGGATTTTGAAAACCATGAAATGCGGCGCAAAAAGTTGCCGGCGACGAGCACAGCTTATGGCGCTTAACCCGATCCTGATCATGGCTGGCGGCACCGGTGGACACGTCTACCCGGCGCTGGCGGTGGCGGATTATCTGCGTGAGCACGGCGTTTCGCTGTTCTGGCTGGGCACTCATAGCGGTCTCGAATCCAGGGTGGTGCCGGAAAAAGGATACACCCTGCTTACCATCGATATCGCGGGCGTCCGGGGCAAGGGCTGGTGGAGTTGGCTGATGGCGCCGTTGCGCCTGTTGCTGGCGGTGGTGCAGTCCCTGCGGCTGCTCAAGCGGTGCCGTCCGATGGCCGTGCTGGGCATGGGAGGTTTTGTCAGTGCGCCGGGCGGTATTGCCGCGTGGATTCTTGGAGTACCGCTGCTGATCCACGAACAGAATGCCATAGCCGGTCTCAGCAACAGACTGTTATCCCGTCTGGCGCGATTGGTAATGCAGGGATTCCCGGGTACGTTTACGGACGGCCCCGGCATCCGAACTACCGGGAATCCGGTACGGGCGGATATCGGCCGGCTTGCGCCTCCCGGGGAGAGATTTGCCGCACGGGACAGCGATACGCAAGCGCTCCATTTGCTGGTACTTGGTGGCAGCCAGGGTTCACGAGCATTGAACACCGTAGTACCGGGCGCCCTGGCGAAATTATCCGGCACCATCGGCATTGAGGTTCTGCATCAAGCCGGCCCCCGTCATCTGGATGATGCGCGGGAAGGATACCGGCGCGCCGCAATCGGGGGGGCGCGGGTCGTGCCTTACATAGAGGATATGGCCGGCGCCTACGAATGGGCGGATCTTGTGGTTTGCCGGGCGGGCGCGCTGACTATCGCGGAACTGTGCGTTGTCGGCGTCGCCGCCATCCTCGTGCCCTATCCGTTTGCCGTGGACGATCACCAGACTGCAAACGCACGCCGTCTGGCGGACGCAGGCGGCGCGCTGTTGTTTCAGGAAGCGGGCCTGGATGAGAACGTTCTGGCGCAACACCTGGAAGAGCTTGCATCGGATCGCGCAAGGCTTCTGGATATGGCGCGCAAAAGCCGCTCCCTGGGACGTCCGGAAGCAACCCGGATGGTGGCAGATGCATGCCTGGAGGTGGCGGGTGCATGAGGGAAGCGACCATGCCATGGGCCGGGTACGGCGTATACATTTTGTCGGCATCGGCGGTGTGGGCATGAGTGGTATCGCCGAGGTACTGCATAACCTGGGCTATCAGGTTTCCGGTTCGGATCTGCGCGACAACCCCACAACTCGGAGACTGCGCGATCTTGGGATAGCGGTGTTGACGGGTCATGCGCCCGGGCACGTTAACGGCAGCGACGTGGTGGTGGTGTCCAGCGCCGTCCAGGACACCAACCCGGAAGTAATTGCCGCCAGGGAAGGACGCATCCCGGTTATACGCCGCGCCGAGATGCTGGCCGAGTTGATGCGCTTTCGCCATGGTGTCGCCGTCGCCGGCACTCACGGCAAGACAACGACGACCAGTCTTATCGCAAGCCTGCTGGCGACAGGGGGCCTTGATCCTACCTACGTAATCGGTGGGCGGTTGACCAGCAGTGGCAGCCACGCTGCGTTGGGCGGCAGCCGCTACCTGGTCGCGGAAGCGGACGAAAGCGATGCATCGTTTCTGCACCTGCAACCCGTTACCGCCGTGGTTACGAATATCGACGCTGATCATATGAGCACTTACGGCGGCGACTTCAAATCACTTAAGAACGTATTTGTGGAATTTCTGTACCACCTGCCATTCTACGGGCTTGCCGTGGTTTGCGTGGATGACCCCGGTATCAGACAGATCCTGCCGTACATATCCAAGCCGCTGGTTACCTATGGCATCGACCACGAGGCGGATTTTCGGGCCAATGAAATTGAGCCGGACGGCCTGAAGACCCATTTCACCGTTGCCCGCGGCGCGGAGCATGACTGGCTGCGCGTGACTTTGAACCTGCCCGGCAGGCATAACGTTCTCAACGCGCTCGCGGCGATCGCCGTGGCGTCGGAACTTGGGGTGGACAGGGACGATATCGCCTCCGGGCTTGCGCAATTCCAGGGTATTGGGCGGCGATGCGAAGTGTTCGAAGACGTTTCCATAGCAGGCAAGCGCGTCACGATCGTGGATGACTATGCTCATCATCCCACTGAAATTTCAGCGATCCTGCAGGCGGTGCGTGAGGCATTTCCCGCGCGGCGCCTGATCGTGGTGTTCCAGCCACACCGGTACACCCGTACGCGGGACTTGTTCGACGATTTCTGCAGAGTGCTTTCCGGTTTGGAGGTGCTGATCGTGCTGGAAGTCTATGCCGCCGGTGAGTCGCCCATACCCGGAGCGGACAGCCGGGCACTGTGCCGTTGCATACGTCTGCGTGGCAGAACCGAGCCGGTACTGGCAGAAAGCCGCGAATCCGTGCCGGGAATACTGGACGGTGCCGTCCAGGACAACGACGTACTGCTGATCCTGGGTGCGGGCGATGTCGGGATGCTGGGACAGGAACTTGTGGGAAGGCGGATTCACTGAACTGAATGCAATGTGGATACATGAACAGTACAAGCCGATCCTCACCAGGAGGTTGCCGGTGAGGAAAAGCCGCGGCGATCTTGCCGGGATCAGGGGATCCGTTCGCTACGATGAGCCCATGGCCGTCCATACCTCATGGCACGCCGGCGGCCCCGCCGCGCGCTTTTTTATTCCCGCGGATGCCGAGGATCTGGCTACATTCCTTTCCAGCCTGTCGCAAGATGAGCCGGTGACATGGGTGGGCCTCGGCAGCAACCTGCTGGTTCGTGATGGCGGATATCCGGGCACGGTGATAATGACCACCGGTGTGCTGGGCGGGCTTGAGCGAACAGAAGGAAGCGTCATTCACGCGGCGGCGGGCGTAGCATGCGCAAAAGTGGCCCGCTTCAGCGCCGAACTTGGATTGTCGGGCGCGGAGTTTCTGGCGGGGATCCCGGGCACCCTGGGTGGCGCGCTGGCAATGAATGCCGGCGCTTTTGGCGGCCAGACCTGGGATCTTGTAAGACAGGTGGAAACCATGGATCGAAGTGGCCGCAGACGTATGCGCCGCCCGTCGGATTTTGAGGTCGGCTACCGCAGCGTATTACTTCGAACAGGCGAACCGGAGTGGTTCCTGGCCGCCGAGCTGGGACTCCAGGAGGCCGAGCGCCACACCGTGCGTGAACGTATTCGCCTGCTGCTCGCCGACCGCGCAAAACAG
>CAZNWR010000209.1:0-5674 GCA_964576645.1 uncultured Enterobacteriaceae bacterium
CGGGCCATGTGCTGGGCCTGGCCGTTGTCAGCGTTGAATGCGCAGCGGGCGCTGAGCTGCACCTCGGCGCCGCCGATGGCGCCCCGGTTCGGCTACGGGAGCTGGCGCAGGCGGCGCCCCACTGAATCGACCGGTGCAATGTCACAACACGGCGGCATCAGTCGCAGCCGGTTTCGTCCGGCCTGGTGGTTGCCGGGGCCTCACGCCCAGACCCTGTGGCCCGCGCTGCTCCGGCGGGGGCCGGAGATGGCGCTTTCCCGGGAGCGGCTGGAACTGCCCGATGGCGATTTCGTCGACCTGCGCTGGACCTCCGAGCGCCCGGGCCCGGTTGTGGCGGTCTTTCACGGCCTCGAGGGGGGTATCGGTTCACACTACATCCGGCCGCTGCTGCACGCCCTGAAAGTCGCCGGGGGGCGCGCCGTCCTGATGCATTTTCGCGGCTGCGGCGGCGAGCCCAACCGGCTGAGCCGCAGCTATCATTCCGGTGATACCGGCGACATCGCCTTCTTGCTGGACCTGTTGCGCCAACGTCATCCGGATCGACCACTGGGGGCGGTAGGCTTTTCCCTGGGCGGCAACGCGCTGCTCAAGTATCTGGGAGAACGCGGAAATGGCACGCCCCTGGCGGCGGCGGTCGCAGTGTCCGTGCCGTTCGATCTCGCGGTGGGGGCGGACCGGTTGCAGCGGGGATTTTCCAGGATTTATCAACGTCACCTGGTTGGGCGAATGCAGCGCAAGATCGAGGAAAAATTCCGGCGCATGCGGCCCCCGCAGAGTCTTGCCGACCTGCGGCGGCTCCCCTCCCTCCACACGTTCCGCCAGTTCGACGAAGCCATCACCGCGCCATTACACGGTTTCGCGGGCGCAGCCGACTATTATGCACGCTGCAGTTGCCGGCGGTTTCTGCGCGCCATAAGCGTACCCACATTGATAATCCACGCCCTGGATGATCCGTTTCTGTCGCCCGCGGCGGTGCCGCAAGCGTGCGACCTGTCCCACTGCGTGACCCTGGAATTGTCCCGCTCCGGCGGCCACGTGGGTTTCGTGGGCGGTGCGCTGCCCGGGCGCGCGGTGTACTGGCTGGATCGGCGTATCCCAGAATTTCTTCGCGATCATTTACAATGAGCGCATCATGAGGTCCACTCGTCCGTTCTTTGCAGCCCTGTTGCTGCTATGCGCCGCGCTGCTGGGATTCGGGCTTTACCTGCAGTTCCATCGCGGCCTCGCTCCCTGTCCCTTATGTATCTTCCAGCGTCTTGCCTATATGGGGGTCGGCGTTGTGGCCCTGCTGGGGCTGCTGCAGGGACCGCGAAGTCGCGGCTGGGTCTGGAGCTACGGCGGGGCGCTGGCGCTGCTGGCGCTGGTCGGCGCGGGGGTCGCCGGACGCCAGGTATGGCTGCAGCATCTGCCGCCGGACCAGGTGCCGTCCTGCGGTCCAGGCCTGAATTACATGCTGAGCACTTTTCCCTTGTCGCAGACGCTGCGCATGGTGTTCACCGGCTCCGGAGAATGCGCGGAGGTACACTGGACCTTCCTGACGCTGAGCATCGCCGAGTGGAGCCTGATCTGGTTCCTGCTCATCATCGCCGCCGCCCTGGTCTACGCCGCCCGCCGCCGCACCTGAATTCCCCCGCCCGCGCGTCCGGGCGACGCCTGTTTCTGACCGTCCACGGGATCCGTTGCATAAGTGGTTTGGCCGGAATGCGGGGTATCCGCTCCGCCATCCCGCCTGACCGGGCGGATGCCGGGCACGTCCCCGGAATTCCCGGCGTTCTCGATACGAGATCGGAACGCATGCACCGGCCCCTGACTGGTTCAGCGGCGGAAGCTAGGGGGCATGGCGCCGCCCAGGCCGCGCATGATATTGGCCATGCCGCCTTTTTTCATGGCCCGCTTCATCATCTTCTGCATCTGCGTGAATTGCTTCAGCAAGCGGTTCACGTCCTGGATCTGCGTACCCGAACCTGCCGCGATGCGGCGCTTGCGCGAACCGTTGATGACATCGGGCCGGCGCCGCTCCCGCGGTGTCATGGAATTGATGATCGCCTCCAGTCTCACCAACTGACCATCGTCGACACGCGCCGCCGCGCCGGGAGGAAGCTGTGCGCCGGCCGGCAGCTTTTCCAGCAGATTGCCGAGGCCGCCGAGATCCCGCATCTGGCGCAACTGGTCGCGGAAATCGTCAAGGTCGAAGCCCTTGCCCTTCTTGATCTTACTGGCAAGCCGCGCGGCCTTGTCCCGATCGGCCTTGCGCTCCACTTCTTCTATGAGGGTAAGAACATCCCCCATGCCGAGGATGCGCGAGACCACGCGTTCGGCGTGAAACGGAGTCAATTCACTGGCTTTTTCGCCGGTGCCCATGAACAGGATCGGACAGCCGACGACGCCGCGTACGGAAAGCGCCGCCCCCCCGCGAGCATCGCCGTCCACCTTGGTAAGGATCACACCGGTCAGGGGCAGCGCCGAGTTAAAGGCTTCAGCCGCGGTGACCGCGTCCTGGCCCATCATGCTGTCCACGACGAACAGGGTATCCGTCGGCGAGAGAACACCGTGCAACTGGCGAATTTCGTCCATCATCGCGCTGTCCACGTGCAGGCGCCCGGCGCTGTCGACGATGAGCACATCGTAGAACTTCGCGCGCGCCTGCTGCAAAGCCGATGCCGCAATGGCAACCGGCGCCGCGTCTGCCGCCGCCCGGAAATAGTCCAGATCATTGTCGCCGGCCAGCAGCTCGAGCTGTTCCATGGCCGCCGGCCGGTAGACGTCGCAACTCACCACCATGACCCGCTGGTTCTTCTGCTCCCGCAGCCAGCGGCCCAGCTTGGCGGTGCTCGTGGTCTTGCCCGATCCCTGCAAGCCGGCCATAAGGATGATGGCGGGCGGCTGCGTCTTCAGGTTGAGGGACGTGTCCTCCGGCCCGATGGCCTGCACCAGTTCGTCGTGAACGATCTTGATCACGGCCTGGCCGGGAGTCAGGCTGGCGGCCACGTCCTGGCCCACGGCGCGCGCCCGTATGCGCTCGACCAGGTCGCGCACGACCGGCAGGGCCACATCGGCCTCCAGCAGCGCCATGCGCACCTCGCGCAGCGCCGCTTCGGTATTTTCCGGGGTCAGCCGGGCCTGGCCACGCAGGTCCCTGACAATATGATTCAATCGCTCGGTGAGATTTTCGAACATCGACCTGTCTTGGTTTTGTCTGCCAGGCGCCGGCACCACTGCCGGCGCGGCGCAGATTCTATCAGGATCGGGCGGCGGCCCGTAATGGCGGGCTCTCTTTGCCCGGCAGGCCATTTATGCCAATATTCAATACCGGACCGCCCAAACAATCATGAATACACTTCCGCTGATCATCCCCGCCGCCGCGCTATACGTGTTTGCCGCCGGCTGGTGGGGCTTCAAGGCCTATCGGCCCGGCGCAAACACCCGAACCCTGAAGGTCCAGCTTATTGCCATTGGGGCCGTCGCGCTGGCACTGCATGCGGCGGTGATTTACCACACCGTCATTACCGGCGCCGGCTGGAACCTTGGCTTTTTCAGCGCACTGTCGCTGGTGAGCTGGGCCATGGCCCTGCTGGTGCTCATCGTGGCGACGTTCCGTCCGGTGGAGAATCTGGCACTGGTATTCCTGCCGGCGGCGGCAGCGGGCATTGTTCTCGAACACCTTTTCCCGTTGCGCTATATCGTCGTCGACACGCCTGAAGTGGGACTGCGCATACATATTTTCCTGTCGATTATCGCCTATGGACTGCTGGCCATCGCCGCGGTACAGGGGATCGTTCTCACCTTCCAGGAACGCCTGTTACGGGACAAGCGTCCGGTACAGGCCATGCGCATCCTGCCACCGTTGCAGACCATGGAAGACCTCATGGTGCAGATTCTGGCCATCGGATTTTTCCTGCTCAGCCTGAGCCTGGTCACCGGCCTGATGTTCGTGGACAACATCCTGGAACAACACCTGTACCACATGATCCTGTCCATCCTCGCCTGGTTGATCTTCGGGCTGGTGCTTCTCGGCCGCTGGGCCTGGGGATGGCGCGGGCGGCACCTGATCACGTGGATCGTGGGTGCATTCATGCTGATGGCCGTGGGTTATTTTGGATCCAAGCTGGTGCTGGAACTGCTCATGCACCGGTAAATTGGATGAGTCCGCTTCGCGGACCCTGATATCCACTGGATTCTGGCATTTGCCGGAATGGCGAGTAACAGATATCGCCCGGCACTTGACAGGGCCCGCGACAATCCGGCCACAATAGATTTCCCCCTTTACGACGCTGAGGCGATCCGCCCTTGGAAACAACTCCCTTGCCTATTCTCTCCGGCGCCCTGGTGGCGCTGATCCTCATTTCCGGCTATTTCTCCGGATCGGAAACCGCCATGATGGCGCTGAACCGTTACCGTTTGCGGCACCTGGTGCGCGACGGCAATCGCACCGCCATCATGGTCGATGGCCTGCTCAAATACCCGGACCGGCTGCTGGGACTGATCCTGTTCGGCAACGTGCTGATAAACCTCGCGGCCGCATCCGTGGCCACCATCATAGGCCAGCGCCTGATGGAGCAGATGGGAATCGCCGTCACGCCGTTTTTTGTCACCGTGGTGATTCCCTTCGCGCTGACCATCATCATCCTCATCTTCTCCGAAGTGGCGCCCAAGACCGTCGCCGCCGTCTACCCGGACCGCGTGGCGTTTCTCTCTGTTTATATCCTGACGCCCTTGAGCAAGGTCCTCTACCCGCTGGTCTGGGTGGTGAATCAGGCCGCCAATGGCCTGCTTTTCTGCGTCGGCGTACGGCTGGATCGGCGCGGCGAAGACCCCATCAGCCGCGAGGAACTGCGCACCGTGGTGCTGGAAGCGGGCGGCATGATACCGCGCCGGCACCAGCGCATGTTGTTGAGCATTCTGGACCTGGAAAGCGTAACGGTGGATGAGATCATGGTCCCCCGGGGCGAAATTGCCGGCATCGACTTGAACGACTCCCCCAGCGACACCATTGAGACATTGGAACATTGCCAGCACACCCGCTTGCCGGTATTCCACGACAATATCGACAATATCGTCGGGATGATCCACGTGCGCCGTATCCTCCGCGTACTCATCGACCAGGATGAATTCAATATCGAGGATCTGGAACCGCTGGTCCGCGAGCCGTATTTCGTTCCGCTCGGCACGCCCCTGCATACCCAATTACTCAATTTCCAGCGGCACAAGAAGCGCACCGGACTGGTGGTGGACGAATACGGCGTCATCCAGGGTCTGGTCACGCTTGAGGATATTCTTGAGGAGATCGTCGGTGAATTCACGACCGATATTCAGTTCTTCAACAAGGACATCCACGAGCAGGAAGACGGCTCCTACATCATCGACGGCGCCACCACCCTGCGCGACATTAACCGCCAGCTTCACTGGCACCTGCCGACCGGCGGACCGAAAACACTCAATGGCCTTATCCTGGAACACCTGGAAGCCATCCCGGAGCCCGGCACCAGCCTGCGTATCGGCAACTACACCCTGGAGGTCACGCAGGTGACCGGCAACGCCGTCAGGATGGTGGCGATCCGGCCCGTGCCCAAGCCCGCCGCCGGCGAATGAGCAATTAAGCTGTTCCGAATTCTGAAACAAACAGCGTTGCGGTATCCGGGTGCCGGACACGCTGTGAATACGTCCCTGTACGCTC
>CAZNWR010000210.1:0-5614 GCA_964576645.1 uncultured Enterobacteriaceae bacterium
GCTCCGTGAACCCACGAACCTCGCCTGCACTTGTTTCCGCCCCGCCGCCGCCCTGCCGGTAATCGGACGGTTTCATGCCCAGGACCCGGTCCGCGCTTTCGTAGAAGCGGCTGCTGGAGTTATAGCCGGCATCGAAAATCGCGTTGGTTACCGAGGCGCTGCGCCGGAGCAACCGGCGCAGCCGCCCGGCACGATAGGCGGCGGCATAGCCTCTGGGCGTCAACCCGGTAAACGATTTGAACAGACCGTGAAAATAGCGCGCGCTCAGGCCCGCGTGACCGGCCAATTCCTGCAGTGTCGGCGGCTTGTCGGATCCCTCGATCAATCTGCACGCGGCGGTGATACGCGCAGCCTGCTCCCGCGCCGCCGCCGGCCGGTCCGGCCTGCACCGCCGGCAGGGCCGGAACCCGGCGCGCTCGGCCTGCTCGCGGGTCCGGTGAAAGCGCACGTTTTCCGGGCGCGGCCGGCGCGACGGACACGAGGGCCGGCAGTAAACGCCCGTTGTCCTCACGGAGTAGAAGAACAATCCGTCGGCCTTTGGATCGCGGTCACAGATCTGCGCCCAGCGCGGGTCTGTCAGCGTGGCGGTTGCCGGCATGGCTGTTGCGGCACGCATATCCATTCCTCCTGTTCACTTTGCCGGCGAAATGTAGCAACCGTTCATCGGCGTAACACCCCGGAACATGCTTTCAAATTCCAGCGCCGACCCGGGCACGGGGCGCATCCATATCAACCAAATATGCCTGCAATTGCAATATCCGCCGCCGGAGTTGCCTGGCAAGAACGGTATAATAAGCCCATGAACGCCAAGACCATGGAACAGATACCAGTGCAGGGCGGCCCGTACGCCGTGGCGCGCTGGCCCGCCCCCGGCGCACCGGCACTGTTGGCGGTGCACGGCATCACCGCATCGCACATGAACTGGCCGCGGATCATCGACAACCTGGCAGGACGTTATGACGTTTACGCCCCGGACCTGCGGGGACGTGGACAGAGTGCCGACTTGCCGGGACCGTTCGGGCTCGACGCCCATGTGCGCGACCTCACCGCGCTACTGGACGCCTATTCTCTGGAGAAGGTCGTATACGTGGGCCATTCCCTGGGCGCCTACATCGGACTGGAAATGGCCCTGGCGGTCCCGGAACGGGTCGCCGCCCTGGTACTGGTGGACGGCGGCCTTGCACTGCCGTTACCCGGCGGCGCCGATCCGGACGAAGTTCTCAAGGCGGTTCTGGGGCCGGCCATCGAGCGGCTCGAACTCAGCTACCCGGATCCGGAAGCCTATGTCCGCTTCTGGCGCAATCACCCCGCCATGCAGGATACCGAGGCCTGGTCCGACTACATGACGGACTATGTCAAATACGACCTGGCCGAAGCCCTGACCGCATTCAAATCCCGGGTCAACCCGGAAGCGGTGCGCGCGGACGGCCGCGGCCCCCTGTCGCCGGAGATGGCCACGCGCATCGACCAGGTACGCCAGCCCACGCTGCTGCTGACGGCACCAAGGGGTCTGTTCAACCAGCCGCAGCCGTTTCTGCCTGACGACGTGGTGGAGGCCAAACTTCGCATCAATCCCAATCTGAGGCACGCGCGGATCCCGGACACCAACCACTACACCATCACTCTCGGGCAAGGCGCTCCGCTGGTGGCGCGCCATATTGATGAATTTGTGGCCGGACTGGCCTAGATAAAGCAGGTCAACGGACCCAAAGTCGCCCGCCGCCGGCCACCACCACGATCAGGATCCCCAGGATCAGATTGACGGCGAGAACACGCCGCATCCGTCCGAGACGGCGTCCCGCTTTCTGAAAATCCTCCACGGCCAGCGCGCGGCGCATGCCCAGCCATTCCGCAAAAAACAGGTGCAGATAAAGCAGAATCATCACGATCCCCAATCCCATCATGATCTGTACATAGTGCGGCCATGCCGCCATCGGGCCGAACAGGGAAAAAGCCATCCAGAATCCCGTGGCCGGCAGCAGGATCACCGCGCACCAGACCCATATAAAGAACCGCTTCAGCACATCCGCGAACAGCGCCTGGCGCTGCGGCGCCTCCAGCCTTCCCGCCGCCGGGCGCAGGCACACGTATATCAGAAACATGCCGCCTATCCAGACCACCGCCGAAAGCAGGTGCAATGCAATGGCGATACTCATCATGACGCACAACCCGTTGAAAGGATCTGCGCACGTACCGTAATTCCTGTTTGTACTCTCACTATTTCCGATTGCTCATTGGCTCATGACCCCGTCAGCGGCGGAATGGGACTGTCCAGGCACAGCGACACCGCCTGCAGCAATTCCGCTTCTTCCGGCACCACCTTGCCGTCCTGGACAATACAATCTGCACAGGCCTGGATCACGGACTTCTTCAACATCGGGGTCAGCTGGTTCAGGCGATGCAATGAATCGCCCAGGCTCGTCAGTGCGCACTCGGACGGGTCGAGGATATCACCTGCATTTCGATCAAACTGTGCCATAACCTGTCCGTACGCGGCGGCCGCGGCCTTCTCATCGGCGGCCCCCGCCCGCGCCAGCACGCTCAGCAACAAGCGTATGTCGGCCAGCACCGGGCCATACTTGTAATACTTGACCCGCGCCTGTTGGTGCGCATCTTCCGACAGGTGTTCCCTCAGGAAGTTGTACACGGCGAATTCGAAGATCGTGTAACGTTCATCAGCCCGTATCAAATCCCAGGCAGTCGTCAGCAGCTTTGCACGTTCCTCCCACTTCATCTGTTTCAGCGCCGGCAACGTAATATTGAGCAGTGGCAGGCGAACCTGCCTGTCCAGGCCGGTTACGTCGGCGACCAGCGCGGCAGCTTGCTGCGCCGCCTCCGGGCCTTCCTCTTTGGCAATGATCGCCGCCGCCGCCGCGCGACTGGCTGTCGCGGTCCCGGCCAGCAGCAAGGCGTAAATGGCGCATCGCGCCGAGACGCCGTCGTGAACCGCGTCCATCAGTGACTTGGGGAAAGACTTGTGCAGGTTCTTGCCGTATTCCACGTGGGCGGCCGTAACCCGGCCGACCGATTCGGCGGCGGAAACGGCGGCGGCGGCCGTTGCCGCCGCGGCTATGAACCCGGCCCCGCCCGCCGTGGACGGTGCGGATGCCTCAGGCGCCGCGGGGGCAGGCTTCTGAGCCGCCAAACGTTCCTGCGTGCGCTTATCGATCTCCCTCGCATGCATGCGCGTCATATAGGTTGGGTTGATCAGCTTGATGCGCTGTTCCAGCGGCGGGTGGGTGGCCATAAGCGAACTGAAAGCCACCGTCACCGAGTCGCCGAAACAGAAATGACTGACATCGTGGGCGCGCCCGCTGGCCAGTAATGAACCTTCCGAACTCTCCTTTATTTTCCAGAGCGCGCCCGCAATGCCGTCCGGGTTGCGGGTGAACTGCACCGAGGAGGCATCCGCCAGCAGTTCGCGCTGGCGGGACACCGCCGCCTTGATCAAGGCGCCGAAGAACACGCCGATGTAACCGATCACGAATAGCGCCAGACCGATTAGCGCCGCTTGACCACCGTTCCGACCGCGGCCACCGAGGGTGGAACGCATTAACAGGCTGCCGAACTGGGCAATGAGGACGATGCCGGCCAGGATCCCCATCAGGCGCATGTTGATATGCATGTCGCCGTTGAGCATGTGGCTGTACTCGTGGCCGATCACGCCTTGGAGTTCATCCCGGTCCAGGGCCTCCAGCGCGCCCTTGGTGACCACCAATACCGTTTCCGTGGGCCGGTAGCCGGCCACAAATGCATTGATGCCCGCCTCCCGATCCATGACGTAGACGGTCGGCACCGGCGTGCCTGACGCGATGGACATTTCCTCCACCACGTTCATGAGCCGGCGTTCGCTCAGATCCTTGGTATCGGAGGAAATAGGGCGTGCGCCCACCATGTCGGCCAGGGCGCGGCCGCCCCCCAGCAGTTGCAGCGTGGTATACACCGTCCCCGCGGCAATCAGCGCCAGCACGCCCAAGGAGATCCAGACAGCAATCGGGTGATGCACCCATTGCTGGACAGTGAAGTGATGGCGCATGCCGGCGGCGAACGCAAGATACACCACGGTATTTATCGCCGTGACGATAAGCGCGACCGCGACCACGAAGTAAAATACCAGCACCCCGGTGTTGCGCCGGGCGTGGTGCTGCAATTCAAAAAAAGTCGTCGCCGCCTGGCGTTGAGTAGCCACGGACTCGTTCCGCAATCAGCTGTTGAAATCCACCTTTACCGCCTTGCGCGCCGCGGGTTCTTCGATTTCCAGAAGCTTGGCGGGCTGGAAGTTCATGGGACCGGCCATGAGGTTGTTGGGAAACGTCTCGCGGCGGTTGTTGTATGCGGTGACCGAGTCGTTGAAAAACTGGCGCGCGAACGCGATCTTATTTTCCGTCGACGACAACTCCTCCATCATCTGCTGGATGGTCTGGTTAGCCTTCAAATCCGGATATGCCTCCGCTACCGCGAAAAACCGGCCCAGGGCACCGGTCAGCACGCCTTCCGCCGCGCCGAGTTTTCCCACCGCTTCGCCGTCCTCGGGATGGGCCGCCGCACCCTTCGAAGCCGCCTGGGCCTGGTTCCGGGCCTGAGTTACCGCCTCCAGGGTCTCGCGCTCGTGCTTGATGTAAGCCTTGGCGCTTTCCACCAGATTCGGAATCAGGTCGTAGCGCCGCTGCAATTGCACGTCGATCTGGGCGAAGGCGTTCTTGAACTGGTTGCGCGCCGTCACCAGACCGTTGTACATGACGATCATCCAGGCGATCCCGGCCACCACCAGGATCAGAATTACTATTCCTGCAGTCATGATTCCCTCCTCAAGCCCGATGCTCGAAAGCCAGACACTAGTATAGACCGGACCGGCCGTCCCGATCCCAGTGCGGCTGCCGGCGCCCGGCCGTCCCGATCCCGCGCCGGCCCGGGGCAACCGTGCAAATAATAAGGAAATTCGGGGTTCGAACGTGAAATTTGCCCCAGATCAAGAGCCCGGCATGGCGAATGATTGAACATTGACGGCAAGGCGGTAATCTCAGCCAGACATGAACAGACATATTCAGACACTGGAACACTCGAGACGGTCACGACCGTTACGCCTGCTTGCCTGGACGACGGCATTGGCACTGTTCTGCCTGGCAGCAGCACCCCAAATGAGCGCGGCACAGGAATCGCCCGGCCAACCGGCGGAGCAGTCCCAGCCGGCCGCGCCGGAACTCCTGTCCGCCCCGCAACTGGAGCAGTTGCTCGCGCCCGTCGCGCTTTATCCGGACACGCTGCTGACGCAGATCCTGATGGCCTGCACTTATCCGCTGGAGGTGGTAGAGGCCTACCGCTGGGTAAGCGATCCCAATAACGCCGCACTCAAGGGCCAGTCGCTGCAAGCGGCACTGGACGGCCGCAACTGGGATCCCAGTGTGAAATCCCTGGTGCCGTTTCCGAACATTCTCAAGACCATGAACGACAAGCTCGGCTGGATGCAGCAACTGGGCAACGCCTTTCTGTCACAGCAGGCCGACGTCATGGAAGCGGTGCAACGGCTGCGCGAGAAGGCCGCGGCTGCCGGCAATCTGCAATCCAATGACCAGCAGAAAGTGGTTACCGAGGGACAGACCATTGTCATCCAGCC
>CAZNWR010000211.1:0-5612 GCA_964576645.1 uncultured Enterobacteriaceae bacterium
CGATGTATGGCAAGGGCGCTGGACCGCATTCCTTGGCAATGATTCCAAGTCCTGGACCTCGGAAGGTGATTTGCCGCAGTCCGTTCTGGATGACGGCATTGACGGGCTGGTGGACTTTATTGCGGGACATTACGTTCAGAAAAACGTATCGGCCGGACTGACGACCATGGGAATTACTGTTACCGGCATCACCGGCGTGGATCAATATGCCCGCGTATTGAAATACCTCGAGTCTCTCAATGCCGTGGCATCGGTTGAGGTGACAAAGTTGCAACCCGGGTCGGTCAGCTATTCCCTAGATGTCCACGGCGGCGGTGTGGCCGTGTCCCAGGCCATCAGTCTGGGCCGCACCCTTGAGGCGGTAGCCAACAGTGATGGTGAATACCGGTTGATTCCCTGAGGCACGCCATGACCGACGCACAGAAATACCTTGCCGTGGGCGCGGTTCTGCTGGTGGCCTGGCTGTTGTATCTGCTGGCGCCGGTGCTGACGCCGTTTCTTGCCGGCGCCATTCTCGCCTATCTCGGGGATCCGCTGGCGGATCGCCTGGAGAATCTCCGCTTGTCGCGCACGCTGGCGGTAGTCATTGTGTTCGCCGCCATGCTCGTTTCGGGCCTGCTGCTGCTTCTGATTATCATACCGCTGCTTCAGAATCAGCTCGTTGCCCTGGCAGGGCGTCTGCCGTCGGCTATCGACTGGCTTCAGCAGCATCTATTGCCCTACCTGAGCAAATCTTTCGGCATCTCCCCCGACTCAGTCGATCTTGGAGCCATCAAGACTGCCCTGGCCCATAATTGGCGGGACGTGGGGAATATTCTGGGTTACCTTCTGGGCAAGGTGGGGCACTCGGGCATGATTGTCCTGGCCTGGTTGACGTATATCCTGTTGGTTCCCGTGGTGACGTTCTACCTGCTCAGAGACTGGGATATTCTCGTGGCCCGCGTGCGCGCTCTGCTGCCGCGTCGCTACGAAGCTGCCGTGGTGGCGCTGGCGCGGGAATGCGACAGCGTCCTCGCCCAATTCCTGCGCGGCCAGCTTCTGGTCATGCTGGCCCTGGGGACGATTTACTCGGTCGGCCTGTGGATCACCGGCCTGGAATTTTCCCTGCTGGTTGGGATGCTCGCCGGCCTGGTAAGTTTTGTACCTTACCTGGGCGCCATTGTCGGTATCAGCGCGGCGGGTGTTCTGGCATTTATGCAGTTTCATGATTTCGTGCACCTGATCTATGTAGGCGTGGTTTTCGGCATCGGACAGACGCTTGAAGGTACCGTGCTGTCTCCCAATCTCGTAGGCGAACGCATCGGTCTGCACCCGGTGGCGGTCATTTTCGCGGTGCTGGCCGGCGGCAGGCTGTTCGGGTTTTTCGGGGTGCTGCTGGCGCTTCCAGCCGCGGCGGTGATCACCGTGCTGCTGCGCTACGCCCACCAACGCTATCTGGACAGCCGCCTGTACATGCCGTGACGGCCGGCACCGGCGAAATCATGCAGATCCCGCTTCCGTTCAAGGCCGCGGAACGCGCCTCCTTCGATTCATTCCAGGGTGATGTCAACACCGTTCTCGTACAGCAATTGCACAGGACCGCCGCAGGCGAGTCTGTTCGCAACGTCTATATCTGGGGTGAAGCCGGGACCGGCAAGAGTCACCTGCTGCACGCGACCTGCAACGAGGTTTCCAGTCGCGGCGGGACAGCGGCGCTTGTGCCGCTGTCGCAATCGCGGGAGCTTTCACCCTCAATGTTGGAAGGATTGGAGCAAATGGATCTGGTCTCTCTGGACGATCTTGATCGCATCGCGGCGGTACCCGCCTGGGAGCAGGCGGTGTTCGGCCTGTTCAACCGCATGCGCGAACTGGAGAAGCCGCTCGTCATGACATGCCGCTTCAGCCCGAGAGGTATCCCTGTTGAGTTGCCGGACCTGGCGTCGCGTCTTGCCTGGGATCTGGTTTACAGGGTTGCGCCGCTGGACGAAGCATCCCTGCTTCAGGTGTTGCGACAGCGGGGCGCCATGCGCGGAATGGAGGTCCCCGACGAGGTCCTGCAATACCTTTCAAGGCGCGTGCCGCGCGATGTGCATACCCTGTTCCAGTGGCTCGATAAAATGGATGAGGCCAGCCTCTCGGCTAAAAAGAAGCTCACGGTGCCATTTATCAGAGATCTGTTGTCCAAAAGCCGCCGGACTGATTGAGTACCTTATCTCTCGCCAAGGCGCCAAGAACGCCAAGGAATCCAAGACAGGGCATGAATTATGTTTCCTTGGCGCTCTTGGCGCCTTGGCGAGAATCAGGTTGCTGCCCCGCTCCGAAGATAATTACTCGGGCCGTAACTTAAGGGCCGTTTCCGCCAGGCGCTTGCCCATGGCCGTGCACAGGCGCCGTTCGGCGTCGGTAAGGGGACGGTCGCTCTCGGCGCCCGCCACGTGGGTCGGGCCGTAGGGCGTGCCGCCGGCATCGGTAGATATGAGATCCGGCTCGGTGTACGGCAGTCCCAGAACGATCATGCCGTGATGCAGCAGCGGCAGCATCATGGACAGCAGCGTGGTTTCCTGTCCACCGTGCAGACTTGCGGTGGATGTGAACACCGCCGCCGGTTTGCCGGCCATTGCGCCTGATGCCCACAGGCCGCCGGTGCCGTCGAGAAAATACTTGAGCGGCGCGGCCATGTTCCCGAACCGGGTAGGGCTGCCCAGGGCAAGGCCGGCGCAGGATTTAAGGTCATCCACGTTGGCGTACGGCGGCCCCGATCCGGGCACTTCCGGGGCAACCGCCTCGCACTCGCTGGACACCGGCGGAACCGTGCGCACACGGGCAGCGCAGCCGCGAACCGATTCAACCCCGCGCGCGACCTGATCCGCCATGGCCGCCACGTTGCCGAAGCGGCTGTAGTACAGCACCAGTATCTCCGTGGTCATAATATTTCGAGCACGCGTTCCGGCGGCCGTCCAAGAGCGGCCTTGCCGTTGGCCAGCACAATGGGGCGCTCGATGAGGATCGGGTGCGCCACCATGGTGGCAATCAGCTCGTCATCGCCGAGTGACGCGTCGTCCAAGCCGTTTTCACGGTATGCTGCTTCCTTGCGGCGCATCAGGTCTCTTGGAGAGATGCCGAGCAGCTTCAGGATCCGCTTCAGGTCGTTCGCCGATGGCGGCGAATCCAGATATTCGACGATCTCCGGCTCGATGCCGCGATCACGCAGCAGGGTGAGGGTCTGCCTCGACTTGGAACAGCGTGGATTATGATAGATGGTGACTTTCAAGGTTGCTCTACTCGGTGTGGTGAGTGCTATTCTAGCGGGGCAGGTTGTCAGGTTGAATCCCTGGCCCGCATTGCTCAAACGCTTGCGTCACCGGGAAGTGGGCGGCCAGAGAGAATATCGCAGGAGGAATGCGGGCCGATGTCCGACCTTCCAGGGGATCTCCGGGTATGACGAACAAAGTGGTCACTGCAATACGTCTGCGCGGCGAGTGGCTGTTTTACTTCTCCCGATACTTCGTGCGCCAGTTCGTGCGCCAGCGCGGACTGCAGACCGCCTCTTCGCTGGCATACACGACGCTTTTGTCTCTTGTGCCCCTGTTCACGGTGATGATCGCCTTTTCCGACGCCCTGCCGGTGCTGGGTAAGTTCAATACTTCCGTCCAGGGATTCATCTTCAGGAATTTTGTCCCTTCCTTCGGCGACACGGTGCTCCAGTATCTGCATGGCTATTCGGAGAACGCATCGAAACTGACGTTTACCGGCCTGATCTCCCTGGTGGTCATCGCCTTGATGCTGATGGCCACCATCGACAACGCGCTTAATACTATCTGGTATGTACGCAAGCGGCGCAACCGGGCGGCCCGGTTTCTTGTTTACTGGGCAATGTTGACCCTGGGACCGTTGCTTGTCGGCGTCGGCCTGCTGTCCACTTCCTACCTGCTTTCCCTGCCTGGAGTCACGGGCGTGAATGAGACGCTGGGAATCAAGGGACACTTGCTGTCAATGCTGCCGTTTATTACGACTTCGACGGCCTTTACCCTTCTTTACATCGTCGTTCCCAACTGCCATGTTTCATACCGGCATTCTGTCATAGGCGGAATCACCGCAGCGGCGGTATTTGAGTTCGCCAAGTTCGGTTTCGGAATATACGTTCGTTCGGTTCCAGCGGAAGCAATATATGGCGCGATCGCCGTCATACCGCTGTTCTTGATCTGGATTTATACGTCGTGGGTGGTTGTATTGCTGGGGGCGCATATTACCTTCTGCCTGTCCGAATTCAGATTCCAGGCTGCCCGTTCAGGACGTGACCTGCAGCAGTGGTCATTCACCGATGCCTATCAACTGGTTGCCGCGCTTTGGGATGCACAGAAAGACGGCGGCAGTCTTTCCATGCGTTATCTTCGGCGGCATGGCGTCACCATACCGCAACATCAGGTCAACGAAGTTATGGAAATCCTGCGCAGGGCAAATTGGGTTGAACGGACCGGCAGCGGAGATTGGATACTTTCTAGAGACTTGGATGACGTGACGCTTCTGGACCTGCACCGGATCATACCCAGGCGCCTGCCGGTGGATTCGGACCTGGCCGGCACGGAAAATAATCAATGGTTGGCGGCACTACGCACGATTCTCGAGGCCAGGCATAATCTGCTGGTGGAGAATCTTCAAGTGTCACTGGGATCCCTGCTGCGGAATATAGGCAGCGAAGCCCCCAGCCCTGAATGCTGACGGCGGAGGATAGCGGGTTCGGGCGGGTGGCGTGGGACGAACCGGGATCAGGCAGGCTTGATCCGGAAGTGATCAAATCCAGCCGCGGTCTCCAGGAGCGCGCCGGCGACGACCTTGCGGGTAACCGCGGGGGTTCTTATCTCCATTTTCCTCTCCTGCACGTACAGACCGCGTTCGGTAATGATTGAATATTGGCCGGCCGCGCCCGGCACGGCAATAAGCAAGGCCCGGCGGAACCGAGTGTCCACTCCGCTGCCGCTCAAGGCGCGAATCGCGGCGGGCGTGGCGGGTCTCGGCAGGAACTGTATACCCAGGTGGTAGCTGTGGCTTCGGTGCGCCATCAACCAGCGAATGATGCCCAGCAGGCAGCGGCCCGGCGTGTCTCCCGGTCCATCGGCCGCGCCCACAACGACCAGGTCGCCGACTCTTACACCGCGGTCCGGCTTGCTCTCGCGCACCAGCGCGCAGCCGCCACGGCCCTGATCCACCAGATGCCATTTGTCCATGGCGTACTCGGCTTGTGAGGGTTCACGCGGATCTACCCACTCTGCATTTATTTCCTCTTCGCTATCGTCAGCCACATACTCCTGCTTTCCATTAAGGAAGAAAAAGGCCGCGGAGATTCCCGAGGCCAGTCCAACGATCCCCTTCCGGTTGCTGCGCGGCGAATTGCGCTCGGGCGGCAGGTCCCACGCCGTGGCCACGTGTGTCAGTACCTGGCGTGCGAAATACGGTGACAGGTGCCTGCCCGGATCCGGGATGCCGCTTCCGGACTGCTGGAGTTCGTCCCGGATCAGATTTCCGAGCGAGGCGGCATTAACCAGCCTGTGGTCGGCCTGTGCTTTTGCTGTGTCGAATCTGCCGTAGGAGATCGGCCGTTCGTCGGACCTGAGGTTGACGAGGAAGCAGCCGGC
>CAZNWR010000212.1:0-5596 GCA_964576645.1 uncultured Enterobacteriaceae bacterium
CTTCGATACGGAAGTGATCGTCAGGTTTGCAAGTTGTTCGAGAGAAAGGTTGCCCAACTGTGCGGTTGCCCCTTCGGCACCATAACCTGGGCGCGGAAACACCATCACCACACCCGCAAACAGGCCCAGTGCCGCTGAACACAAGAATCGCAACGGCCAATAACCAGGGCGCGCACCCCGGCTCCGCGGATACAGCACATTCACCCCCAAAAATTATTCTTCTTCTTGTTAACCAAAAGCCTGGCCGCTGATGCCCGTGGCGGCGTTACCGGCTTCAACAGGATGCTGAATTCACGACCATAATGTGACGCCGTTCGCAGAAATTGCTGTATGCACAACAGTGGACTTGACCGCCAAATCCCGCTTTAGCGTTACAAGCCAGCACCTCGTCCGGTGGTAAACTTGGCCAGGCGACTGCTCAATAACGATGGCATTACTATGTCAAAATTGCCATATACCCTCGATGGAGTAGTCCGGAAGGTGGATATTCGATGATTAGATGTAAAAAATAATAGATAATTAAATCAAAGTATTATAGAAATAAGGGGGATTTTGTGCCACATTATGACACTCAAATATGCAGTCAAGCCCGGAATGCGGTCTGCCGGCGATGGAAAATCTGGAGCATACGAATCCTGACGCTCGCCCTGGCCCTGACCGCCGAAGCCGCAATGCTGGCGCACGCGGATGATGCACTTCCGAACACCCCCGCGCAGGCTCTCGCCTATGAAAAGGCGGACAGTCTGCAGCCCGGTTCGTTTTACAAAACACCAACACCCCTGCCTCGGGGCAAACCTGGCGCCTTGATTCGATCGGAAACAGCGCATGATTTCAGCCTGCCTGCGGGGGTGCGCGCGGTACGCATTCTGTATCATTCGCGAAGCGCCAGCGGCAAAGATGTTGCGGCTTCGGGGGTCGTGCTGCTGCCTCCCGGGTCGCCGCCCAAGGGTGGCTGGCCCGTTATCGCCTGGGCACACGGCACCAGCGGCGTCGCACAGATGTGCGCGCCATCCCTGATGAAGGACGTGTATTACGGCGACGAAGGGCTGTTTCCCATGGTCAAGGGCGGCTTCGCCGTGGTGGCAACCGACTATGCGGGCCTGGGAACCCGCGGACCGCACCAGTACATCGACAGGCGCGCGCAGGCAAACGACGTCATCTATTCCGTGGAGGCGGCGCACGAGGCCGTGCCGGATCTGTCGAAGGGATGGGTGGTGGACGGCCACTCCCAGGGCGGTGGCGCGGCCTGGGGCGTCGCGGAAGATGAAGCCAACCTAAAAGATCCCAACTATCTTGGCGCTGTATCGGTCGCCGGTACGGTAAACCCGCACTGGTTCATGCTTTTCAACTCCATGAACCAGGACGAATCGTTCTACACGGTCTACGCCGCCTACGCGGTCAAGGCGCGCTTCCCGCAATTCAAGGTGGCGGAGATGCTGACTCCGAAGGCTCTTGCGCATTACAAGGCGCTGACGACTGAAGGCTGCTGGTATTACGGCGCCGCCGTCGCCAAATCAGGCGCGCTGGGCAAAGTTGTCAAGCCCGGTTGGACCAAGAACAAGTGGGTCCACAAGTTCATGGTTGAAAATGAGACCATGAAGCGGCCGGTAGCGGGGCCTCTTTTCGTGCTTGCCGGGGGTGCGGATCATTCCGTTCCACCTGAATCGATTCGCGTCGCCGCCGAAGCAGCCTGCAAAAAGGGTTACACCATCGATTTCCGTGTTTACCCGGGGCTTGACCACGATCCGCTGATGGAAAAATCGACGCCGGACCAGCTCAACTGGATCAGGGACCGGTTCGCGGGCAAGCCGCCGCCCGACAACTGCGGCTCCATCAAGCCCTGACCGGGTTCACCTCCTGGGATATGGCCTCGATGGTAACCAGCCTCCAAAAAATGAGAGTAGCCTGATGGGGAAAAGCAACAAGTACCGACACGATTCAGAAAGCACGGCCCGGCACATGACTTGCAGGCTTTGTGCATTTGCCCTTGCCTTGTGCGTGTCACTCCTGACCGTCGGCGTTGCACGGGCCGACGAGGTTCCAAGCACGCCCGCCAAGGCGCTGGCCTACGAAAAGTCGGACAGTCTGCCGCCGGGGACGTTTTACGAGGTCCCGACGCCGCTGCCGCCCGGCAAACCGGGCGCCCTGATCCGTTCGCGGGAAGCCTATGACTTCAACCTGCCCACGGGCGCGCGCGCCATTCGCGTGCTTTACCACTCGCGAAGCGCAACCGGGAAAGACGTTGCCGTGTCGGGTGTGGTGCTGTTGCCCGCCGGATCTCCGCCCCAGGGCGGGTGGCCGGTGATTGCCTGGGCGCACGGCACCAGTGGCGTGGCGCAGGTGTGCGCGCCTTCGCTAATGAAGGACGTGCTGTACGGCGAGGAAGGCCTGTTTCCCATGGTGCGCGCCGGGTTCGCCGTGGTGGCAAGTGATTACGCGGGCCTGGGCACAGTCGGCCCGCACCAGTACCTTGACCGCGTAGCCCAGGCCAACGACGTCATCAATTCCGTGATCGCCGCCCACCAGGCGGTGCCTGACCTGTCCGATAAATGGGTAGTGGACGGCCACTCCCAGGGCGGCGGCGCGGCCTGGGGCGTTTCGGAAGAGGAATTCCGATTGAAGGACCCCGGATACCTCGGTGCCGTTGTCGTCGCCGGCAACGTTGCTCCCCGTTGGGTCAGGCTTTTCGCGCTTCTGGACAGGAACGAGTCCTTGTCTTTTTATGATGTGTACGGCGCCTACGCCATCAAGGCGCGCTACCCGCGGTTTAACGTCGCCGACATGCTGAATCCCCAGGCGCTCTCGCATTACAAGGCGCTCACCACCGAGGGCTGCTGGGATTACGGCTATGCGGTGGCCAGCTCCGGCCAGTTGGGGAAAGTACTCAAACCGGACTGGTTGAAGAACAAGTGGGCACACAAATTCCTGGTGGAAAACGAAACCCTGAAGAAACCAATGGCCGGTCCGCTATTCCTGCTGGCCGGGGGCGCCGATCATTCAGTTCCACCCCAGACGGTACGCCGCGCCGCCGTGGGCGCCTGCAGGAAGGGTTATACGGTCGAATTTCGCATTTATCCGGGGCTCGACCACGATCCGTTGATGACGAACTCCACGCCGGACCAGCTCGACTGGATCAGGGACCGGTTCGCCGGCAAACCGCCGCCCGACAACTGCAACTCGATCAAACCCTGACTGGTTTATACATCCTGGGATATGGCCTCGGTCGTAACGGACAACCGAAAGATAAGGGTGCGCAGGAACACCTTCAGGAAGCGCACCTGGCAGTTGAGGGAAACCTGGGAAATAACCGTCGAATTGATCTTCAGCAACGATGTGTCCGCGTCGGCGATGATTGTCGCCGTCCTCTTGGTCTTGGCCAGGTAGCCCATTTCTCCGAAACAGTCGCCCTTGGTGAGTGAGCGAATGACCTTTCCGTGTTTGTTGACGCTGACCTTGCCCGAAACGATGATGTAAAAACAATCATCCAGTTCGCCTTCAACAATTATCTGCTCGCCCGGGTGGTAATCCATCCAGGTGCTGGCACGGATAATCTCCCATATTTCCGCGTCCGGGAAGCCCTGGAAAAATTCCAACGCCTTAACGGAATTGAATTTTTCTTCAATGGGGATCTCCTTTTCCAGTCCCTCCAGGGATTCGAACGCCTTGGTCAGATCCGACGCAAGGTCCAGCCCCATCTGGTAGCGCTCGGACAAATCCTTCGCCAGCACCTTTTGCATGATGTCCTCGAGTTCCTGCGGAATATCAGCGCGAAAATCTCGCATCGCCCCGGCCTCTTCATTGAGGATGCGGGTTACCAGCCTTGAGAAATTTTCCGCGGCAAAAGGATGCTTCCCGGTGAGCAACTCGTACATGACCAGCCCCAGGGAAAACAGATCGGTCTGACTGCCCACCATCTCTTCCCGTAATTGTTCGGGTGACATGTACTTGGGAGAACCCATCATTCCCACCGGCTGGGTTGCCGTGGAATCAGGTTTGTTGATATGCGCGATGCTGAAGTCGCCTATCTTGACGTCCATGTCCTGGGTCACCAGGAGATTGGACGGCTTGATGTCCCGGTGTACCACCCCCTGGCGGTGCGCGTAATCGAGCGCCTTGGCGCATTTGAACATTATCTCGATAACCTTCTCTATGGGCAGAAGGTTATCCGGCTTTGTATAGGGCTTCAGCGTCTCGCCGCCCTCGACGTACTCCATGACGATGTAACAGGTTTCCTGGTCGACCCCGGCGTCAAAGATGTTGATGATGTTGGGGTGCGTGAGCATGCCCGCGGTATGCGCTTCGTTGAAAAACATCTTGCGGTAGCGCGAGCCCGAGTCCGGATCGCTAAGCGCCTCTGACAAAGCAACTTTGATGGCGACCGCCCGATCGATGAAGGGATCGTAGCCGAGGTAAACGATGCCCATGCTGCCACGACTGATTTCGCGGCTGACCTCGTACTTACCGAGCTTATCGGGTACCGAATCCGTCATGAAAGTTCAGAGACAGAAAACATGCAGGCCTGAAGGGACGCACGGGGAAATTCCATATGCCGGCAAATTCTATTATAGCCCTCTCGCTTAAATGGTACTGGAATAGGGGAACCTTGGATAGCGGAAATAAACCGACACCCTGGAAACAACGGAAGCTCAAGGTAAGTCGCAATCTGTGCAACAATATCCCCTATGGCGGACCGGCTACCCGATAAACCTTCCCGCCCGGGGCACCTGCATGCGCTGGACGACCACTTCGCGGACGTCCGGCAAATCCACCTGCGCGAGCTGTTCTCGGAAGATCCCGAACGGGGGTCGCGTTACAGCATTAGTCTGGACCGACTCCGGATAGACTATTCCAAACACCGCTTTACCCCCGGAACCATGGAACTGCTCATCGCCTGCGCGGAAGGCATGGACCTGCGTTCCCGGATCCGCGACCTGCTCAGCGGCGCCGAGATAAACCAAAGCGAGGGCCGGCCGGCATTGCATACGGCGCTGCGCGCACCCGCGCAATGTGAAATCAACGTGGACGGGGAAAATGTCGTTGCCCTGGCCCGCAATGAACTTCAGAGAGTCTACGGGTTTGCCCGGGAAATTACCGAGGGCCGGCTTTTGGGCGCATCGGGGCAACCCATAAACACCCTCGTCCATATCGGCATCGGCGGGTCGGACCTCGGGCCCAGACTCGGCGTGGAAGCCCTGTACCAGCAGTCCGTCTCGGACGTCAGAATCGAGTTTATCTCCAACATTGACGACCAGAGCCTGTTTCGCACCTTGCGCTCCTGCAACCCGCACACGACGTTTTTCAGCGTTGCGTCCAAGTCTTTCGGAACACTGGAAACCCGCGTAAACGCCCTCAGCGCCATGCGCTGGCTCAGCGAGGCGGGATGCCCGGAACCGCCGCGGCAGTTCGCCGCGATCACGGCCCGGCCCGAGGCGGCGACGAAACTCGGCATACCTGCTGAACGGATATTCAGGATCTGGGACTGGGTGGGCGGAAGATATTCGCTGTGGTCGGCGATAGGCCTGCCGCTGGTCGTCAGCATAGGATCGGATGGATTTGAAGATCTGCTCGCGGGCGCACGGTACGTCGACGAACACTT
>CAZNWR010000213.1:0-5576 GCA_964576645.1 uncultured Enterobacteriaceae bacterium
GCTGCGCTGTCCTGCTCCGCTTGCAAGTCCGGGGTTCGCCGTCCCTGGCGAACCCGCTCGGCGGGGCAAACGTTCACTGGACGTTTGCCTGATTCCGCCTCGCCCCTGTACGCTCGATCGCCGCGTCCCTGCGGCTCACGGTCCGTCACCGGGATGCCGCAATGCCAGTGTCCGTGCGTATCAGGTTTCGGAATAGCTCTATAGATGGACGGCCTTCCCGATCCCCGGCCCGGCATCTCCGGCGTAGTGCTGGCGGGAGGACGCGCGCGGCGCATGGGCGGCGTGGACAAGGGATTGGTGACGGTGTCAGATCGCCCCATGATCGAATACGTGCTGGAGGCACTGCGTCCGCAGGTAAGCACGGTACTCATCAACGCCAACCGCAACCTGGAACAATACCAGCGCTACGGCCACCCGGTGGTGCCGGATGCCTGGCCTGACTACGCCGGCCCCCTGGCCGGCATGGCAAGCTGCATGCCCCACGTGGCCACGGCGCTCATGCTCACGGTGCCCTGCGACTCACCCTTCGTGCCGGAGACCCTGGCGACGCGCCTGCTGGACCGGCTTTTGGCGGAGGATGCCGAGATCTGCATGGCCCATAACGGCGAGCGTACGCAACCGGTGTTCTCCCTGATGAAAGTGTCGCTGCTGCCGTCCATGAAAGCCTTTCTTCAAGGAGGCGAACGCAAAATCGATAAATGGTATGCGCAACACCGCACCGTGGAAGCGGACTTCTCCGACCAACCCCGGGCTTTCATCAATATGAACGCGCCGGAGGATATCCGGGAAGCGGAGTCCCAACTTAACAGGCGCCACAGTGCCTGACCTGCCCGTGGTGGGTTTCGCCGCCTTCAGCGGCACCGGCAAAACCACCCTGCTGGTCAAACTGCTGACCCTGTTCAAGCAACGCGATCTGCGCGTGGGCGTGATCAAGCATGCCCACCATACCTTCGAGATCGACCACCCCGGCAAGGACAGCTTCGAGCTGCGCAAGGCCGGCGCCGAGCAGCTGCTTATCGGATCGGCGCGGCGCTGGGCGCTCATCGTGGAAGATCCGGTGCCGAAAGAACGTCCGCTGGAATTTTACATGCGGCAAATGAACGGGGCGGACCTGGATATTGTCCTGGTCGAGGGCTTCAAGCCCGGGAACATTCCCAAGATCGAATTGCACCGGCCCAGTCTCGGCCATCCCCTCCTGTGCATCGACGATCCGGACTTCATCGCCGTGGCCTCGGACCAGCCGCTGGCGGACAAGGTTTCCATACCGGTGCTGGATCTCAACGATACCGGGCAGATCGCGCAGTTCATCATCGAGCGTTTCATTTCGCCTCCGGCGCTGAAGAATAAAGCGCCGGCGTGATATAGTTTTTTCCCTATGAACAAGGCCGTCACCGGAAACGATCCCAGTTGCATGGACGACTTCGACCCGGAGTCGCTGTCTGCGGACGCGGCACTGGCGCGCGTCCTGGAATCGGTCAGCGCGGTAAGCGGGACGGAAACGCTGCCCATCCGCGAGGCGTTGAATCGGGTGCTGGCGGAGGATGTGAAATCCGGCATCGACGTACCGGCGAAAGCCAACTCCGCCATGGACGGCTACGCGGTGCGCGCTGCGGACCTCGGTCCGGACGGCGGCACGGAGCTGCAGGTCATCGGCACCACCCTGGCGGGCGCACCCTTCGAAGGCGAGCTGACACCCGGCGCAGCGGTGCGCATCATGACCGGCGCGGTGGTGCCGGACGGCGCGGACGCGGTGGTGATCCAGGAACGGACCCAACGCGACGGCGACAGGGTGATCGTCAACGACAGCATCAAGGCGGGAGACAACGTGCGCCGGGCGGGCGAGGATATCCGCGCCGGTGAATCTGTCTTATCCAGGGGTACGCGGCTCATGCCGGCGGAACTGGGGCTGCTGGCATCATTGGGCATTGGCGAGGTAGGCGTGACACGGCGCCCGCGCGTGGCATTTTTCTCCACCGGTGATGAATTGCGCTCCATCGGCGAGGATTTGAAGCCCGGCGAGATCTACGACAGCAACCGCTACACCCTGTTCGGCATGCTGGAACGCGTTGGCGCGGATATCAACGACATGGGCGTGGTACGCGACCAGCCCGATGCCCTGGAGCAAGCCTTCCGCAAGGCCGGCGCCGAGGCTGACATGGTGATCACCTCCGGCGGCGTCTCGGTGGGCGAGGCGGACTACGTAAAGGCAATCCTGCGCAAAGTGGGTTCCATTCACATGTGGAAGGTGGCCATGAAGCCGGGCCGGCCGCTGGCTTTCGGCCGCATCGACAAGGCCTGGTTCTTCGGCCTGCCGGGCAACCCGGTATCGGTGATGGTAACGTTCTACCAGTTCGTGCAGCCGGCGCTGCGCAAAATAGCGGGTGAGACCGGCCCCACCATCCCCATCACCATTCCGGTCAAATGCGCGTCAAGGCTGAAGAAACGGCCGGGGCGCGTGGAATATCAACGCGGGATACTGGAACGCGAGGATGGCGGTGACCTGGTGGTGCGCAAGACCGGCGCCCAGGGCTCCGGCATTCTCAGTTCCATGTCCCATGGCAACTGCTTCATCATCCTGCCCCAGGACAGCGCCGACGTGGAACCGGGCGCCGTGGTCCAGGTGCAGCCGTTCTTCGGGATCGTGTAAGTCACACGGATCGAGAATCCCGGGTGAAAAGAATCGATTAAGAGCCCCAATGCGATGGGAGCAGGTGTTGCCGCCGGGCATTAGAGACCCATATGCCCTTTGGCAACACCTGCTCGCCCCGTTCGGGCCATGGTCCCGGCTTTCTCAGCGTACCGGCAGGATGCAGGATTCCGGGTCCGCAAGTAGGAATATGGGTCTCTAATTCCGGATTGCGGACCCGGAATCCTCCCTTGCAACTGAACAATGCCCCGATCCCTGTTAATCCAGCGTAATATCCATCCCATCGAAAGCCACCTCCCAGCCGGCCTTCTCCACCGCCGCGCGCTCCTTGCTGTCATCCAGCAGAATGGGATTGGTCGTATTGATATGAATAAACACCTTCCGCTTGATGCCTAAATCCCGCAACGCCGCCATGGTGCCGTCCTCGCCGGACACGCTCATGTGTCCCATGCGCTTGCCGGTCTTCACCCCCACCCCGTCGCGGATCATCTCGTCATCCACCCACAGCGTCCCGTCGAAAAAGGCCAAGTCCGCATCGCGCAGGCGGCTGCTGAGATCCGGCGTCACATTGGCGACCCCGGGCGTATACACCATCCTTGACTTGCCGTCGTCCGCGCGCACTTCCAGCCCGATGGTGTCCTCTTCCACCGAGCCGAAGTTGGGCCCCTTGGTGGCGTCTTCCAGCCACAGGGCGACTTTACCCGGCACCGCGAAGGGCGTCACCGTCAGGCCCAGTGCGGCGCCATCCGGCCGTTTCAGGGCCACCGGCTTGTCCAGTTGCATGGGAATGCGTGTAACAAACTCGGGATTCAATACATTGAATATGGAGTTGGCCGCCAGTACGCCCAGCACCCGCCCCGTGGCATAGACATTCAGCGGCTGCGACTCGCGCAGGTTCAAAAGGCCCGCCACATGATCCACGTCGGCATTGGTAAGCACCGCCGCCTTGATGGGGCTGCCGCGCAGGGCATCCCCCGAGGGCTGCAGGACCTCGTTGGCATTGATCTGCTGGCGCAGATCCGGGGAGGCGTTGAACAGCACCCAGTTCTCGCCGTCGGCGCTGACGGCAATGGACGACTGGGTGCGCTGGGTTGCCGCCGGATCGCGACGGCGCGCGCGGCGGCTGTTGGGATGATTGCAGTTCCACTGCGGATAACCGCCGCCGGCGGCGGCGCCCAGCACCCGGATCCGGATCATGGGGCAATCTCCGTCAATTCTTGTATCCCGGCGTATTCTTTTCCACCCAGCACTCGCCGTCTTGCGTGAACTCCTTCTTCCAGAACGGCGCGCGCGCCTTCAGATCCTCGATCATGAAGCGGCAGGCATCGAAGGCCTCGGCCCGGTGAGATGACCACACGGCCACCAGCACGATGGCTTCACCCACCCGGATCTCGCCCACCCGGTGCAGGATCAGGCAGTCGATGACCTCCCAGCGCCTTTCCACTTCCGCGCAGATCTCCCGCAGGTGCTGCTCGGTCATGCCCGGGTAATGCTCCAGCATCATGCGTTCAACCGTCCGATCCTCGTTGAAATCGCGCATGGTGCCGACGAAGGAAGTGGCGGCGCCGATGTTGCCGCGCCCGTCCAGGCGCGCCTGGCAGGCGCTGATCTCGCGCCAGGGATCAAAAGGCTTGACGCGCAGTTCCACGTGCACGGTCAGCCCCCGGTGACGGGAGGAAAGAACGCCACTTCGTCCCCGTCCTTCAGTTCCACTTCGGGCTTGGCATACTGCATATTGACCGCGATCAGCACGTTTGGTGCCGGCTGCCCGTTTCCGGATACCTGCCTCCACACCTCGCCGGCGGACAGGCCGGACCGGAAATCCACCTGTTCCTCGGCCTTGCCCATCTGCTCGCGCAACCGCGCAAAGTACTTTACGGTAATGCTCATAGTTCCGATATTATAGACTTCCAGCGGAACGAGCCGAAACCAAACATGCCTCTCGCCAAGATCGCCAAGGGCGCCAGGAAAACTGAAGATATACAGTGTGTTGCTTTGCTTCGCGTTCCTGGCATCTTAGCGGGAGATCGCTTTGGATCCCTCTTCAATTCGCCTCAAGAGTCCGGCGATAAGGAACCGGGCACGTACCGGTGACAATTCACCGCAAAACGAATGTTGCAGGCATGGCGGAACTTTCGCATTTCAATAAAAAGGGTGATGCGCACATGGTGGACGTGGGCGCAAAAGACCAGACCCGCCGCGTGGCGGTGGCCGAGGGCCGCATCCTTATGATGCCGGAGACCCTGAAGATGATCGTGGAGGGCAGACACGCCAAGGGCGACGTGATGGCGGTGGCGCGCGTGGCGGGGATCATGGCGGCTAAGCGTACCGCCGAGCTGGTGCCCCTGTGCCACCCCCTGGCGCTGACCCGCATCGAAGTGGATCTGGAACCGGTGAGTGTGGACAACGGTATCGCCTGCCGGGCAAGCGTGGAGACCGTGGGCCGTACCGGCGTGGAAATGGAGGCACTCACCGCGGTGCAGATTGCGCTGCTCACCGTTTACGACATGTGCAAGGCCGTGGACCGCGGCATGACCATGGAGGGTATCCGCCTGCTGGAGAAATCCGGCGGCAAATCCGGCACCTGGAAGGCCGACACATAAATCAATATCGCAAGGCAGAGGGGGACTTCAACCATGGCTGCCAATCCAAAGATTGAAACCGCGTTTGGCGGTTGCCCGCATGATTGTCCCGATACCTGTTCCATGATCTTCGAAATCGAAGACGGGAAGGTGCTGGGGGTGCGTGGTAACAAAGAGCATCCCATGACCCGCGGCGGTCTGTGCACCAAATTAAAGGACTACGAGAAACGTCACTATCATCCGGACCGTGTCCTGCACCCGCTGCGCCGCACCGGCCCGAAAGGCAGCAAGCAGTTTGAACGTATTACCTGGGATGAGGCGCTGGACGCGATCGCGAGCGGATGGAA
>CAZNWR010000214.1:0-5575 GCA_964576645.1 uncultured Enterobacteriaceae bacterium
TTGTTCGAACCGGGTTCGCCTAACCACATGGATCCGTTTAATTATGTCCTGGCCCGCGAGGGAAAGGGCGCTGCCTGCGAGGACGTTGCGATCCTCTCCGCGCTGGACGCTCGAGCGGTTAAGCGCGCCGCCGGCGGAAACGGAGGAATATGTATCGGGCTCGTCCTGCGCGGCATGCAGGCGGAATATGGGGTGGAAAACTGCCAGTGGAAGAAGGTCAATACTTCGGTATCGGAGATCGCGGATACGCTGATCGGAAGGCACGGCGGCCGGATAATCCGCATAGAAAATCACCTGGGCCGTTCCGGGTTGTCGCCGGATGATTATGCGGCGCAATATGGAAGCTGCGACTTGATCATTTCAACCCGATTCCACGGCGCCATGCTGGCGCTGCAGCAATCCGTGCCGTTTATCGCCATAGACCAGATAACGGGCGGCGCCAAGGTAAGTAAGCTGATCGGCAGGAGCGGCTGGCCGCATTGTTTCCGCGTGGATGACCTGGACAAGAGGCAGCTAATGCGCAGCGCCGAGGCGTTGCTGGCGGGGAGAGACGCCGAGCTGTTGCGGAAAGTGCGCCGCAGCACGGTTCAGCGCGCGAACGCCACCCTGGCACGTCTGGACGGGGTCCTGGAGGACATCGGCGGACGCGGAAATGTCGCTTGCTGATTACAGACGTGCGCGCGCGGAGCGCGCTTTGCCGTAACAATCCGCGTCAGAGGCGCTATTGGCAGTGGTAAAGGGCACGGATTGGCGATTGCATACCTTTTCTGCAAACAGGATGGTCTAGAGGACAGTGTTACGCGCAGTCTTGCAAGCGCTTGGCACAAGCAGCGTGGCTCGGACCCAACATGTAAAATACCTGTACGCGACGCCCTTGTTCGATCGGGCGTGGTATCTGAAACAGTATCCGGACGTCGCTGAAAGCGGCTGCGATCCCGCGGAGCATTACTTGGTGTTCGGGGCCGCTGAAGGGCGTGATCCCGGGCCTCAATTCGATACATCCTGGTATCTGGAATCCAACCCGTGGGTGCGGGCAGCGGGGGTGAATCCCCTGCTGCATTATCTCAGCATCGGGCAATACGAGGGCCGCGCCCCCCGCGGCCCGGCGACAGGCGCCATGGCCGGCACACCGCACGGGCTGACCGCGGCCGACCTGGTCGATCGGCTGTGGGGCGGATTCCCGCGCCAGGCTCTGGCCGTGCTCAGCCAGATCATGAACGACGCCGGGCGCGTACCCCTGGAGCGGATACGGGCTGCGTGGGAGATGATGCGATGGTATTTCCAGGCCCGCAATGACTGTGCCCGGGCATTGGAATGCGCGGATTTCATCCGTTCCCTGCAAAGGAAGCCCATCAGGAACGTGGGTCTCCTGGAAGTGGAATGCCTGATCAACGCCGGGCGTTTTGACGCCGCGCGCCGCAGGCTGGACGAGGTATGTCCCGATCCGGAGGAGAACCGGCGCATTCCGGCTTACCTGCTGCTGAAGGCCACCTTGGCGCGACACCCTGCCGAAAGCGCGGGCGGCGCCCCCTGTGGCGAGGACGACCAGCTTTCCTGGCTCAACCAGCTCTGCAAACTGGGCAATATCGCGCCGCTGCGGAAGAAGGATGCCGGGAAACCCCTGAGCCTGTCCAACGTCACGGCTGACGCGAAGCCGGTGAAGGCACGTCATGCCGGCCGCGTGTCTGTCATCATGGCGGTCTACAACGGAGAAGCGACGATACTCGCGGCCCTGGAAAGCCTCACGGCGCAGACCTGGCGCAATCTCGAGGTCATCGTGGTGGACGATGCGAGCACGGACGGCACAATCGAGATCGTTTCAGCGGTGATGGAAAGGGATCCGCGCATCAAGCTGGTCAAGAGAACGGTCAACGGAGGCGCCTTCGCGGCGCGAAACGCCGGGCTGGCGCATGTCACCGGGAAATTCGTGACCACCCACGACAGCGACGATTGGTCTCACCCGCAGAAAATCGAAATGCAGATGCGGGAACTGGAAACGCACAAGGAATGCGTAGCGGCTTTGTCACACTTCGTAAGGCTTGGCGAATCATTACAGATGGGGGAGTTCGCGATTATGCGCAGTCGTCCGACTACGCTTAGCTACTCGTCGCTGTTGTTCAGGGCCGAAGTTCTCGACCGGCTGAAGCACTGGGATGCGGTGCGTTTGTCCGCCGACGGGGAACTCAGTGCCAGGCTTGTAAAGTATTTCGGTCCCGACGCCGTTTGTGGTTCACCGTACTCCGCCGTGCTGACCATCGCGCTGGCGAGGAAGGACTCTTTGACTCAGTCCCGGGACACGCATGTAACAACCTGCTATTACGGGCTGCGCTGGCTCTACAAGGACTCCTATCTGTACTGGCACTCGCACGAGTCGTTCTCGGGAGAGCCCGGAACGGGTGGCGGGCGGCGGCACATTCCCGCGGTCCTCGGCAACGAGCCGGTGGCGCGCGGCCGGGATTTCGATGTCGTCATTCTGTCTGATCTGGCCACGCGGGGCGGTGCGCTTGCCGCGGTACTCAAGCAGATCGAGGCCGCATGCGAGACCTGCCGGCGGGTTGGCGTGGTTCATTGGCGAACCTGGCCGCTTGACCCGGCAAGGAGCCTGGACCCGCGCGTATATGAACTGTGCGCCGAGCACGACGCCTGTCTGATCCCGCCGGGAATGGAGGTCAGGGCGGAGACGCTGATAATCGGTTCTCCCTATCTGTTGCAATACCCGCCGGATCCGCTGCCGAAGATAGCGGCTGAGCGGCTGATTGTGCTTATGGCGAGGGATGGGGCGCCCGACATGATGGGAGAAGATCTGGAGTACGATGAGACCGTGGTGCGCACCAATCTTCGCGAGATATTCGGACACGAGGGAGAGTGGATTCCGGAACTCAGCGGGAATGTCGAAGGTGTCCGCTGTGCGGACGGTTTGTCTACTGGATTCCGGCATTCGCCGGAATGACGATGGGGCGGCGTTCGCGGGGACGGTAGAGGCATGGTCATTCCGGGGCGACAGAGCCGGCTTTTGCCGGCGGCGAAGTCCCGGAATCCAGTTGATCGGATGTGCGCCGCAGGCGCGCTTTGTCCACTCGACTCCGGCATTCGTCGGAATGACAACATCGTGCCCTCATCATTCCGGGAGGGTAGCGGCCGGAATCCGGTCGATTGGACATGCTCGCGCAGCGGGCGCGCTGTTTCCCGTAATATAGCCGGTGGCTGAAACGGGAGACTGGCTTCGCCATGAGCAAGGTGGGAGTGATCATTGTCAACTGGAACAGCGGCGATCTGTTGCGGCGCTGTGTCGCCGCCATTGCCGCCCAGACACGCGCGCCGGACCGCGTCATTGTCGTCGATAACGCCAGTGGTGACGGCTCCCTGGAAACGGCTCAGCAGGCGTATCCCGATTACGAATATATAAGGAATACGGACAACACCGGCTTTGCGCGCGCCAACAACCAGGCGGTTGAACGCTGCGGCGACTGCGACTGGATCTGCCTGCTCAACCCGGATGCCTTCGCGGAGCCGGACTGGCTGGCGAACCTGCTGCAGGCCGCGGCGGAGCATCCGGATCTCTCGGTGTTCGCGAGCCTGGTCCTGAAGTCCGGCGGCGACACCGTGGATTCCGCGGGCGACTCCTTCCTGGCTTCCGGGATCGCTGTGCACCGGCTCGCGGGGCATGACGCGAAAGATCCCGTCGTTACGCGCGCCTGCGAGGTGTTCGCCCCCTGCGCGGCGGCGGCCATGTATCGCCGAGAGGCGTTCCTGCGGGTGGGAGGCTTTGACGAGAGTTTCTTTGCCTATTACGAGGACGTGGACCTGGGTTTCCGCCTGCGGCTGCAGGGATACCGCTGCGGCTATGTGCCGGGTGCGGTGGTTCGGCACGTGGGCGCAGGAACCACGGGCGGGGAGGGTAACCCGTTGTCCAACTATTACGGTCAGCGCAATCTTATTCTCACCTACGTGAAGAACATGCCGGGTGCGCTGTTCTGGCGGTTTTTGCCGCGGCACCTGTGGGCGGTATTGAAAGGCGTGGGCAAGGGCCTGGTGCAGGGCCGCGGCTGGCTGGTGCTGCGCGCCACCGGTGCCGCCGTGCGGCGGCTGCCCGCCTGCCTGCAGCGGCGGCGGGAGATTCAGCGGAGCAGGCGTGTCCGCGGGGCGGACCTGTTTAATTGACGGGGCTTTGTCATTCCGGCCTTTGGCCGGAATCCAGTAGAACAAGGAGCGCCTTTGGCGCACATTGCATTGACTGGATTCCGGAACGGCCGCCGCCGGCCAGGGCCGGCTCTGTTGTTCCGGAATGACGAGGGAGTGGAGGGGGCCGGCTCTGTTGTTCCGGAATGACTTGGCTTTGTCATTCCGGCGAAGGCCGGAATCCAGTGGATATATCGTCCGCGCAGCGGACACACTATTTGCGTAACTGGGAGAAACGAGTGCGGAAAGTCATGCACGCGGATGCAGTCACGCGCCCGGCGCGGGGGAATTGAGCCGTGGCCGGTCTGCGCGTGCTGGCCTTGACCCGTTACGGGGATCTGGGCGCCAGCAGCCGCGTGAGGATACTGCAGTACATTCCCCTGCTGGGCGAACGCGGCGTGGACGTCACCGTCTCCGCACTGCTGGATAACCGCTATGTGCAAGCGCTCTATGGCGGGCGCCGCATGGGGCCGGCGTACCTGGCGGCACGTTACTTCGGGCGGCTGCGGGCGCTCCTGAATACCGGCGCTTTCCACGTGCTCTGGGTGGAAAAGGAACTCCTGCCGTTTGTCCCCGCCATACTGGAGGGCCTGCTGCGGCCGCGGCGTTTGCGCGTGGTGATTGACTACGATGATGCAATTTTCGTTCGCTACCAGGAGCATCCCAATCCGCTGGTGCGCGGTATGCTGGGAGGCAAGATCGCGCGCGTGATGCGCGCCGCGGACTGCGTTGTTGCCGGCAACCGCTGGCTGGCGGATTATGCTCGTGACGCCGGCGCCCGATCCGTGGAAGTGCTGCCATCCGTGGTCGATCCGGATCGTTATCGGCCGCGTACGCCGGGCACGGAACGCATTACGGTGGGCTGGATTGGATCGCCAGCCACGGTGCATTACCTGGAAAGGCTGCGCGCGCCGCTGGCGGCGCTGGCAAAGGCTCGCCGCATCCGGTTGCTGAGTATCGGCGCGCAGCCGCCGATGATGGACGGTCTGGAATCGGAATTCGTGCCCTGGTCCGAGGCCGGCGAAGCGGCCGCGCTGCGCTCGCTGGATGTGGGCCTGATGCCGCTGGCGCCGGGGCGCTGGGAGCGGGGCAAGTGCGGTTACAAGCTGATCCAGTACATGGCTTGCGGCGTGCCCGCCGTGGCCTCCGCCGTGGGCGCCAATTGCGACATCATTAATCACGGCGTGGACGGGTTCCTGGCGCAGACCGATGACGAGTGGGTCCGGTGCCTGGAACGCCTGCTGGTCGATGATAACCTTTACGCGGCCATGGCGGGCACCGCCCGGCGCAAGGTGGAGGAGCAGTATTCCGTGCGCGCGCGGGTGGCGGACCTGGCGAAAATACTGGGTGAAGGTGTGCGCGAAGCGCACGGATTGAATTGACTGGATTCCGGAAC
>CAZNWR010000215.1:0-5522 GCA_964576645.1 uncultured Enterobacteriaceae bacterium
CGTCTCGGGCATCCCTTTACAAGACACTCTGTGAATACATCCCTGTAGGCTCGGGTGCCGCCATCCCTGGCGGCACACGGTCTTGAAAAGGGATCCCCGAGACGCTGATTTCAGGAGTCCCGGGGCGTCACCACTACTCCAAGCCTGAATTATACGATACCAGCAGCGCCGCCACGTCCGTCCCGCTAGCCGCTTCCAGGGCCCGTTTCCCCAGTTCCTGCAGCTGCCGCAGGTCGCTCTCCATGACGATTTTTTTAACCTCCAGCAAGTTGGCCGGGTGTACGCTGAAGCGCCTCAGGCCCAGCCCCAGCAGCAGGCGGACGAATCGGGCTTCCCCCGCCATTTCACCGCACATGGATACCGGAACCCCTGCCGCCGCGCCGGCCTGCAGCGTGATATTGATGAGGCGCAGTACCGCCGGGTGCAGGGGGTCATACAGGTAATTCACTTCGTCGTTCACCCGGTCTATAGCGATGGTGTACTGGATCAGGTCGTTGGTGCCTATGGAAAGAAAGTCCAGGTGTCGCGCGAAGATGTCCGCGCACAGCGCGGCCGCCGGCACCTCTATCATCGCCCCCACCGGCAGGTCGGGATCGTAATCGACGCCCTGCCGGTCCAGGTCGCCGCGGATTTCGCGGATCATGGCGAGTACCTGTTCCAGTTCGTGGGTGTTGGAAAGCATGGGGATCATGAGACGCACCAGGCCGTATGCTGACGCGCGGAAAATGGCGCGCAACTGCGGGCGGAACAGGCTGGGTTCCTTCAAACACAGGCGTATGGCGCGTAGTCCCAGCGCCGGGTTGGATTGCAGGGGGCCGCTGCTGCGCCCGCCGTCCACCTGCTTGTCCGCGCCCAGGTCCAGGGTGCGAATAGTCAGCGGCAATCCGTTCAGCGTTCTGAGCACTTCCCGGTAGGTGTGCAGGTGTTCCTCCTCGTCGGGCGGGGAGTCCCGGTTCATGTACAGAAACTCGGTACGGTAAAGGCCGACACCTGTCGCTCCAACCTGCTGTACCGTTTTGAAATCCTGGGGCAGCTCGATATTGGCCTGCAGCTCGATATCCGACCCGTCGATGGTGGTGGCGGGTTCGCCCTTGAGTTTCTGCAGCGACCGGTAGTAGCGGCGGCTTTCCTCTCGCTGGCGGCGGTAATAATCGAGGCTGCCTTCATCGGGATCGGCGAACAGGACGCCGCCGCCGCCGTCGACTATCACCAGTTCCTCGTTACGGACGTAACGGCGCGCATGGTGCAGGCCGACGATGGCCGGAATGCCGAGACTGCGCGCCAGGATGGCGGTGTGGGAAGTGGGTCCGCCGTACTCGGTGGCAAAACCGACAATGCCATGATGCTGCATGAGCACCGTGTCCGCCGGCGTCAAATCGTCCGCCAGCACCACGTAGCCGTTCAGGCGGTTGCCGGGCTCCTCGTGCCGCAGCGGCGTTTGTTTCAGAAGAACGCGCTGGATGCGGTTGACCACGTGGACGATGTCGTCTCTGCGCGTACGCAGATAAGAGTCCTCCATCTCGTCGAATATGGTCACCAGCGCGTCGCGTTGCAGCTCCAGCGCACGCTCGGCGTTGTATTTCTTCTCGCGGATCAGGCGAACCGGTTCGCTGACCAGTGCGGCATCGTCCAGCATGAGCAGATAGGTATCTATGAACGCCGGGATGTCCGGACCCGCCGTGGCCGGAATATGCTCACGTATTGCCCGCAACTGTTGCTGGGCCTTGAGCACCGCGTGCCGCAGGCGCTCCACCTCCGCCTCGATACGCTCATCCGGCACTTCGTATTCAGGGATGTCGAGCCGATCGCGTTCGATGACATGCACGCGCCCGACCGCTATGCCGCGCGACACGCCCAGGCCGTGCACCACCAATGTCATTCAGGCTCTCCGAAGCGGTGCGCGACCAGGGCCTCGAGATCAGCCACCGCCTTGTCCTCTTCCGGCCCGGCGGCGGAAATTTCCAGGGCGCTGTCCTTTGCCGCGGCCAGCATCATCATGCCCATGATGCTTTTGCCGCTGACTTTCTTGCCGTTGTACGCGACGTTTATTTCACAATCAAAGGCCGAGGCCAGCTTAACGAAACTGGCCGCGGCGCGCGCGTGCAGGCCGAGCTTGTTGACCAGGGTTACGGAGCGGGTGACCAATTCAGCCGGCCCCCACTTCCAGGACGCCGCCGCGGCCGCCTTCCACGGCCTTGCCGACCAGGTCGGCGAGGCCAAGAGACGGATAATTGAGCACGTTGAGCAGCATGCCCAGATTAACGCCCGCGACGATGCGTATGCCGGACGCGGGCAGCAGGCGCTGCGCGATATTTGTCGGGGTTGAGCCGAGCAGGTCGGTCAGGACCAACACGCCGTCCCCCTCGTCCAGCTCCTCGATTAGCAGTTTCATGTGTTCCAGCATCTCTTCAGGTTCACTTTCACGCGTGGCCGAAATGACCTTTGCCTCCAGCGGACAATCGCCTCCGAGAACGAGCGTCGCCGTGCCCAGCAGCGCGGGGCCGACGCCGTCGTGCCCGATTATCAGAAGTCCAACGCTCATGTCATAAGTCCCGGTGTTTGATGATCAGTTGTTTGCCGGCGGCGCGGAAATGCTCCGCGAGGCGCTCGACCAGGAACACGGATCGGTGATGGCCGCCGGTGCACCCGATCGCTATACAAAGGTAACTGCGATTTTCGGCTTCGAAGCGCGGGATCCAGCGTTCGAGAAATTGTGTCATGTCTTCCAGCATTTCCGTCACGGCGGGTTGCGCCTGGAGATAATCCACCACGGGTTTTTCCCTGCCCGAGAACTTGCGCAGTTCCTTGCGCCAGTGCGGGTTGGGCAGGCAGCGCACGTCGAAAACGAAATCAGCATCGCGCGGCGTCCCGTGCTTATAGCCGAACGAAATGAACTGCATGGACAGGGCGGCGGCCGGGCGCCGGGCGATCCGCTCGCGCACCATGTCGCGCAGTTCGTGAACCGCGGTATGGCTCGTATCTATGCGCAGGTCCGCGATATCCGCCAAGGCGCTCAACAGGAGCCGTTCCCGGTCGATGGCATCGGACAGGGACAGCGCCCCGGAAGATAGCGGGTGCTTGCGCCGGGTTTCACTGAAGCGCTTGGTAAGCACGTCGTTGTTGGCCTCCATGAATACCACCTCCGTGGGCACGCCTTCGCCGCAGAGTCTTTGCAGGCTTTCCGGCAGCCTGGACAGCACGCTTTCCGGATTGCGCGCGTCGATGCCCACGGCCAGTTGCGCCGGCAGCTCGCCGCCGGCGTCTTCGAACTGGCGGGCGAGATGGCCGAGCAGGCTAACCGGCAGATTGTCTATGCAGTAGAAGTCCAGGTCTTCGAGCGTATTGAGCACCACCGATTTGCCGGCGCCGGACAGGCCGCTGACCACGATAAGTCTGCGTGCATCTGTTGCAATTTTGGTCACGGATGCTCTCTAAAAAGGGGATCGCCTGCCCCGGCGCCTGACCCTCAGGTCGCTTCGCGGCCTTTTCGACCCGCCTCGCCGCGGTGATGATCGGTCAGTTTTTCCTTGTGCTTTTTCAACTGGCGGTCGAGCTTGTCCACCATCCCGTCCACGGCCGCGTACATATCTTCATGTTCCGCGTCGGCGAACAGGCTGGCCCGGTTCGCCTGCAAGGTGGCCTCGGCCTTCTGGCGTTCCTTCTCGACGGTCAAGACCACGTGCACGGTGGTCATGTGATCGAAGTGTCTTTCCAGGCGCGTCAATTTCTCTTCGATATAGGACCGCAGGGCCGGGGTGATGTCCAGGTGCTGTCCGGTTATCTGTATCTGCATTGTCGACTCCAGATCGTTGAATGAGTTGATTTAAGTTGGGGGCGGACCTGCCGCCCGTGCCGCGTCGGCCGGATCTTCGTTCAGCCCAGTCGCTTGCGTTCGTTGGACGGCGGTATCGCCATGGCCTCGCGGTACTTGGCCACCGTGCGCCGCGCGACACGGATACCCTGGTCACCCAGCAGCAGCGCTATCTTGCTGTCGCTCAGCGGCTTCTGCGGTAGTTCCGCGCCGATCAGTTTGCGGATCAGTGCGCGGATCGCCGTCGATGAACAGGCGCCGCCTGCTTCGGTCATGACGTGGCTGGAAAAGAAATATTTGAGTTCGAAAATACCACGGGGTGTATGCATGTATTTGCGTGTCGTTACGCGCGAAATGGTGGATTCGTGCATGCCGAGCGATTCCGCGATGTCATTCAACACCAGCGGTTTCATGGCTTCCTCGCCGAATTCCAGAAACGCGCGCTGACGTTCCACGATGGCGCTTGCTACGCGCAACAGGGTTTCGGCACGGCTCTGCAGGCTTTTGATGAACCAGCGCGCCTCCTGCAAGTGGTTCTTCAGCGAGGCATTTTCAGCGCTGTTGTCGGCACGCCGGACCATATTCAGGTAGCTGCTGTTGATGCGCAGCCGGGGCAAGGCTTCACTGTTCAGTTCCACCTTCCAGGCGCCACTTTCCTTGCGCACGTAGACGTCGGGCACGATGTACTCGGTACGCGCCTGCTGGATGCGCGCGCCGGGCCGGGGATCCAGCGACTGGATCAGCTCGATCACCTGCTGCAACTCGTCGCGCTTCAGCTTCATGCGCCGCAGCAACTGGGGATAATCGTGGGCGGCCAGAAGTTGCAGATGACGGATCACCATTTCCTTGGCCTCGTTCAGCCACTGCGTATCGGCGGGCTGCTGCGCCAACTGCAGCAGGAGGCACTCTCCGAGATCGCGCGCGGCTACCCCGGAGGGTTCCAAGGCCTGGATGCGCCTGAGCATGGCTTCCACCTCTTCCGGCTCTACGGTCTCTCCAGTCACGGATTCACGAATCTCGTCAAGGCCGCAGGTGAGGTAGCCATCGTCGTCAATGGCGTCGATGATGGCGGTGCCGATGGCTCTGTCCGTATCACTGCAGGAGGCGACGTTCAGTTGCCATTGCAGGTGTTCGCGCAGGCTTTTCTCGGCGCTGTCCTGGTCTTCCAGGCCGCTGTATTCGGATTGGCCGACGCCGCCCCGAGTGTAGCTGATCGCGCCCTCATAGATGTCATCCCACGCGCTGTCCACCGGCAGGTCGGGCGGGATGTCGCCTTCAGCCAGTTCCGGGCCCAGTTCAGTTTCTTGCCGCGCCGCATCGGCATCGCCGGATTGGCTGGCGGCCGGGGATTCCGTGTCTTCCTCGTCCAACTCCAGCATCATGTTGGACTCCAGGGCGTCCTGGATTTCAGTCTGCAGTTCGAGGCTGGAGAGTTGCAACAGGCGTATTGCCTGTTGCAACTGCGGGGTCATGGCCAGGCTCTGGCTCAGCTTGAGTTGGAGGGACGCCTTCATACTTCTAAGTTTATCCCAAAAAAATCCGGTCACGAATCGGCAGCGGGGGGGAAGCAAACATTCCTGACGCCGGGATCTCCAAGCCCCCGCAATATTTTGAATATCAGGGTCTTGGATCAGGGGGGCGTGAATTCCGGGTCCGCGCTCCGCGATTAGAGACCCATATCGCTGCGTGCGGACCCGGGATCCACCATTGC
>CAZNWR010000216.1:0-5518 GCA_964576645.1 uncultured Enterobacteriaceae bacterium
GCAGGTATATGGAAAGAAGCGGGGGTTGTTCAAGAAAATGCCGCCGTGCGGTTTCAACGTTGAACATGGTCCCCGTCAGTGCCTGTCCCTCCGGGCCCTGAAGCCAGGCTGAGACATCGCCGCTGACCGAGCGGATGGTCATGTACCAGAGAAATGCGAAAGGAATGAAAAACAGCAACCCCCTGATCCGGAAGAGCGAATAGCGCAGATCAAACAAGGCGATCAGGATGGCGCGCCGCCAGCTCATAACTCCGTGTCCGCTTGCCTCACGATGGATTGTTACTCGGCCATGGCTCGCAACTTGAACAGCAGTTCGAGGGCCTGCAGAGGTGTGAGGTTCTCCGGGTCAATCTCGAGCAGTGCCTGTGCAAGGCGGTCGTGGTGGGTGAACAGATCGGTCTGTTGTGCGGTGGAACTTCCGAGGTCGGCCGCGTTGGATGCCAGCTCCTGCAGCCGTTGCCTGGCTTGCACAATGACTTCATCCGGTACGCCGGCGAGCTGGGCAACCTGCAGTCCATAGCTGCGATTTGCGGGTCCTTCCTTGACGGCATGCAGGAACACGATGCGGTCACCGTGTTCGGCGGCGTCGATGTGCACGTTCACGATTCCCGGCGCATGTTCCGGAAGCGCGGTCAGTTCGAAGAAGTGGGTGGCGAACATGGTAAAAGCACGGGTTACCTGCGCCAGGTGAACCGCACTTGCCCATGCCAGGGCAAGTCCGTCGAATGTGCTGGTGCCGCGACCGACCTCGTCCACGAGCACCAGACTGTGGTCGGTGGCGTTATTCAGAATGTTCGCGGTTTCGGTCATTTCCACCATGAAAGTTGAACGGCCTCCCGCCAGGTCGTCGGCGGCGCCGATGCGTGTGAAAATCCGGTCCATGGGTCCCAGAACCGCGCTACGCGCCGGAACGAAGCTGCCGATGTGGGCGAGGATGACGATAAGCGCAGTTTGCCGCATGTACGTGGATTTGCCGCCCATGTTCGGCCCAGTGACGATCAGCATGCGGCGCTCATCGGAGAGTATCGTATTGTTGGGTATAAACGGTTCCACCTGGATTTGTTCGACTACCGGGTGGCGCCCGTCGCGGATATCGACGCCGGGTTCCTCGGAGAATCGCGGACGGCTCAGTTGCAGGGTTTCCGCGCGCTCCGCAAACGCGGCCAGAACATCCAGTTCCGCCAGTGACGCGGCACAGGCCTGCAACGGTTGCAGATCCTCGCATACGCGTGAAAGGATTCCTTCAAACAGCTGTTTTTCCAGCGCCAGCGCTTTTTCGCGGGCGCTGAGTACTTTGTCTTCGAATGACTTCAGCTCTTCGATGATAAAGCGTTCGGTGGCCTTCAGAGTCTGGCGCCGGTGGTAATCGGGGGGTACGTCGGGGCTGTACTGGCGGCTGACCTCAATGTAGTACCCGTGGACCCGGTTGTATCCCACCTTCAGGTTGGCGATCCCCGTGCGTTCTTTCTCCCGGGCCTCCAGCTCCGCCAGGTACCGGCCCGCGTCGCTGCCCAGCTGTCTGAGTTCGTCCAGGGCCGTATCGAAGCCATCGGCGATGACCCCGCCGTCGCGAAGGGTCTGGGGCGGTGGATCGGCAATCGCCGAGTGCAAAAACTCGGCCAAGTCCGGAAATTCCTGGATCGATTCCAGCAGCGTTTCCAGGCGCGGGCTGTGCACGCATTGCAGAACGCCGCGCAGGGCGGGCAGTTGGTCCAGCGATCCGCGCAATTGCGCCAGGTCCCGTGGGCGGGCGGACGTAAGCGCGACCCTTGCCAGTATGCGTTCCAGATCGCCGACGGCGCGCAGTGATTCGGCGATCCTGATGTACGCCCGGTCGGCGACCAGGCATTCCACCGCGTCATGACGCAGGCCCAACGTTTTCGTATCGCGGATCGGCCGCTGAATCCAGCGCCGGAGCAGGCGTGCGCCCATGTGATTGGCGGTTGCGTCCATGACCTGTAACAGGCTGTGTTCCCGTTTGCCGGACAGGTCGGTGTCCAGCTCCAGATTGCGGCGGCTGGCGGCGTCCAGGATGATGCATTCACGCGGTTGATCCAGGCGCATGGGTTGCAGGTGAATCAGCGCGGCGCACTGGGTGTCCCCCGCATAGCGCAGTACACAGCCGGCACAGGCCAGGGCCGCGTCCGCGCCGCCGGTTCCCCTGTATCCGGCCAGTTCCAGATCCCCATACTGGTCTGCGATAAGTTGTTGCGCCGCCGCAGGCTCGAAATACCATCCCGGAACCGGCGTAACCCGTCGGCAAAACTGGCGCAGGTCCATGCCCGCAGAGGCATCGTCGTCACTGACCAGGATCTCAGCCGGTGCAATACGTTTCAGCTCGGCGTACAGGCTGTCGGTACCTTCCACGCGCATGATCAGGAACTCGCCGCTTGAGAAATTCAGGCAGGCGATGCCGTATCGGCCGTTGTTCCCGTGTACGGCCACCAGCAGGGCGTCGCTGCGTTCATCCAGCAATGCTTCGTCGGTGACCGTGCCGGGTGTGAGTATGCGCACGACGCGGCGCTCGACCGGGCCTTTGGATTTGGCCGGGTCGCCGATCTGTTCGCAGATGACCACCGGTTCTCCGAGTCTTACCAGCTTTGCCAGATAACCGTCCACCGCATGCACCGGGACGCCGGCCATGGGGATCGGTTCGCCGGCGGACTGGCCGCGCCGGGTCAGGGCGATATCCAGCAAGCGGGCGGCGCGGCGCGCATCTTCGTAGAAGAGTTCGTAGAAATCGCCCATGCGGAAGAACAGCAGCTTGTCCGGGTGTTGGGCCTTGAAACCCAGATATTGCTGCATGACGGGCGTGTGCCCCTGGCCGATTTCGGCGTGCGCGCTCAATTCATTTCCCCGGGGATGGTGCGGGTGTTTTGACTCAGCGCCTCCAGGTGGCTCCTGCCGAATTTGCGGCCCCCGTTGACCGGCTCTTCCCGGAGCACGATCTAATTCCCCGGTTTGCCGACTTGGCTTTGCAGTACCTGCTCTATGGCTTGCACCATTTGCTCCGCGCGTGCCTTGAGGGGATCGTTACCGCCCGCCTTTTGCTGCAATTCCACGAAAGCCTCGGTTGCCTGGTGCAGCCGCACGATCCCCAGATTATGCCAAATCCTGGTATCGTCGGGATCCTGCGACAGCGCCTGCCGGTAGGCGGCCACTGCTGCGTCGGCTTTGTTCAGACGCACCAGCGCGTTGCCCAGGCGGTACCAGTATTCGGGGTTGGCGGAATCCGCGCGCGCAAGGCGGCCATAGAGCTTTGCCGCCGTGACCCATTCGTTCGCCTGGTAGGCTTTTGCCGCTTGCTGGCTGAGATTGTGTGTATCGAGCTGTTGCGGCGCGGGCGGCCGTACGGTCTGGGAAGCACACCCGTTAAGGGCCAGACATACCAGCACGTGAGGCAGGAGGCTTATCCTGTGGACACCGCGCCAACTGCGGCGTCGCAGGCTCGCAGCCGGACGCGCGGGGGGTATCTGATGCTGCAACTCGCCGGGCTCCCCGGGAAAAGTATCCTGGGGATTATGGCGGCAGGCCACCGGCAACGCAATTACCATTCGTTGGCAGGGACAGCATGCGCCGCGCGGGTGCGCGGGCTTGAAATCCGGTCCGCGTACCGCCACATGAATAACGCGGGCCGGCATCGGAAAATCAGACAGACAGAGAGGATTTACGAAGGATGAGTGTGGACAACAAGACGGAGACGCTCGGTTTTCAGGCTGAAGTTCGGCAGTTGCTGGACCTCATGATCCATTCCTTGTACAGCAATAAGGAAATTTTTCTGCGCGAGCTTATTTCCAATGCTTCCGATGCCGCGGACAAGCTGCGTTTCGAAGCCCTGAAGGACGATAGTCTGTTCGAAAACGAGCCAGATCTCCGCATCCGCGTCGAATACAGCAAGGAACAAAAGACCATCAGCGTCATCGACAACGGCATCGGCATGTCGCGGCAGGAAGTCATCGAGCACCTGGGCACGATCGCCAAGTCCGGGACCACTGAATTCTTCAAGGCGCTGACCGGCGACCAGGCCCGGGATACCCGCCTCATCGGACAGTTCGGGGTCGGCTTCTATTCGTCCTTTATCGTGGCGGGCAAGGTCGAGGTCTCAAGCCGGCGTGCCGGGCTGCCCAGGGGAGAGGGCGTGCGCTGGACATCCGACGGACAGAGCGACTACACGGTGGAGACCGTCGATCGGCCTCGACGCGGAACCCGGGTGACCTTGTATCTTCGCGACGGCGAGGAGGAATTCCTGGATGGCGCCCGGCTGCGCGGGATCATACGCAGGTATTCTGACCACATTTCCATTCCCATCGTCATGGATGCTGAGGGCGAAGACAAAGGCGAAGAGACGGTGAACAGCGCTACAGCTCTATGGGCGCGGCCGAAAAAGGAGATCCAGGAGGACGAGTACAAGGAATTTTACAAGCACGTGGCCCACGATTTCGAGGATCCACTCATATTCTCCCACAATAAGATGGAAGGTAAGCTCGAATACACGAGCCTGCTTTACGTACCCGCACGCGCGCCGTTCGATCTGTGGGACCGGCAGCAGCAACATGGGATCAAACTTTACGTCCGCCGGGTTTTTATTATGGACGACGCCGAGCAACTGCTGCCCCCTTATCTGCGTTTTGTACGCGGTGTGGTCGATTCCGACGACCTGCCGCTGAACGTGTCGCGGGAAATTCTCCAGCACAACAAGGTAATCGATTCTATCCGTTCCGGCTGCACGCGCCGGGTACTGGAAATGCTGGCGGAAACCGCGGAAAAGGAACCTGACAAGTACCAGCGGTTCTGGAAGGAATTCGGGCGGGTCCTGAAGGAGGGGATTATCGACTCCCAGGACAAGCAGGACGATCTGGTGCGCCTGTTTCGGTTCGCGTCTACTGCCGACGATTCGCCGGATCAGTCGGTTTCTCTCGCCGATTACGTCGCCCGCATGAAGGAAGGGCAGAAGAAGATTTTCTTTATTACGGCGGAAAATCCTGCAACCGCCCGTAACAGTCCACACCTTGAGGTATTCCGCAAGCTGGGTATAGAAGTGCTGCTGCTGACCGATCCCATCGACGAATGGGTGGCTGCCCATCTGACCGAGTTCGAAGGTAAACCGCTTCAATCCGTAAGCAAGGGTGAGCTCGATCTGAATGAATTGGGCGGCGGACCCGAGCAGGCGGCCGGAGAAGAAAAGCCGGTTGAGGAAGGGCACCAAGATCTGGTCAAACGAATCAAGGAGGCAGTGGGCGACAAGGTAAAGGAGGTCAGGGTTACGCGCAGGTTGACCTCGTCACCGGCCTGCCTGGTGGCGACTGAGCAAGACCTCGGCAGGCACCTGGAGAAAATCCTCGAAATGTCCGGGCAGCAGATTGACCGCGTCAAGCCGGTGCTGGAGATAAATCCCGATCATCCCGTGGTGCGGCGGCTGGAGGCCACCGCGGACGACGGGCGCTTTCGGGACTGGTGCGGCATCCTGCTGGACCAGGCCATCCTCAGCGAAGGCGGTCAGTTGCAGGACCCGGCGGGG
>CAZNWR010000217.1:0-2798 GCA_964576645.1 uncultured Enterobacteriaceae bacterium
AAGACATCCGCCGTGATTCACATTCGGTGTATTAGCGATGTGGTACTTCACCTGGATCCTCGGTGTGCTGCTGGCCTGTGCCTTCGGCATCATCAATGTCATGTGGCTGGAGGTGGACGAGCAGTTCCGGCGGGAAGATGAGGCGGAGGAGAGAGGTCAGAACGGATCGGAGCACTAGCTGTAAGATCCGTCGTCCCGGGAGCCGGCTTTGTCATTCCGGCAAATGCTGAAATCCAGTGAATAAAGTGTCCGCGAGGCGGACACCTTCAACTGACTGGATTCCGGATGCAGATGCATCCGGAAAGACGAAGTCATGTCATTCCGGCTTACGGCCGGAATCCATTCGATCGAATCTGCGCCGAAGGCGCCCCTTGATGAGGAAGGCCTGTCATTCCGGCCTATGGCCGGAATCCAGTCGATTAAATCTGCGCCGAAGGCGCCCCTTGTTCAGGCGCCTGCTACACCGGCGGCACACCGGCGGCGTACTTGGTGATCCATTCCTGGGCGATGCGCTCGCGGTTCAGGATGTAGGGACCGTCCTCGAACTTGCGCCGCCGCAGGTAGGCCTCGATATGGCACACCTGTTCGACGATGCGCACGCGACTGGCGTCGGCGCGATCCCGCAGCCACAGCCCGATCTCATAGTGGCCGCCGTAGTGGCGTACCATCACCACCTTGCCGCGAAAGGTTTCCTGGCCGTTGCGCAGGGGAATATTCACCTCGATGATACTGCCGGGCGCAACGTAGCGGTCCGATTCGAACAGCAGCCCGAAATCGCTGGAATCCAGGGCACAGCCGCGTTGGTCAGCGAAGCGGATGCGACGGAATTCCAGCGGGGCGCCCTGGGGATGTTGAACAAAGCCGGTCTGCGCGTCGCGTACCGGGGTCGGCGAGGAGGAGGCGTCGAACCTGAATTGCCACGGCGCAGACCGGCTTTTAACCGGCTTGCGAACGAAACGGCTGATAGCTTGACCGTTCATGGTATGGGAGATCCCCGGAGCCAGACCCTAGAAGGTTTAGTACACGGATCCGGTGAAATCAAGTTAGATCTCTTTTAAAATCGAGTGGTTAGGATAAATTTATAATGTAAAAAATGAGTTTGGTCGAAACTGGAACAATAAAAGATCTATGAATCAATTAGTTATGAACTCTCCCTCGGGCGGGGTCTGCGCAGCGGCGATAGCGGTGCCGGGCCAGGCCTCTCGCGCTCGACGGCAGCGAACGGCCGCCGACTTTGCCGGTCCATATTGTCGACGTGGAGTTGATTAAGGGTCGACGCACGCGCTCGGCCCCTGAGGTTGCAACCAACAGCGATACCCGAACCCCTATGAAGACAAAAATTTCCATTGGCCTGCTTGCGATCGTCGTATTCGCCGGCCTCTATTTCGTTTGGGTGCCGCGCCAGTCGGCCGGCCCCAGGCAAACTCAAACGGCCAAGGCCGCGGCGGCGCGCGCCGCGGCGTCCGAGCGTGCCGCGCAGGTGGCCGCCCAGAGGCGTGCGGATGAAAAGCAGAAAAGAATTGAGGCGGCCTACGCGGAACTGAAAGAGGATCGTGACAAGCTAAACCGGAAACTGGGGCTGGTGCGAACCGACGTGTGGGGCCTCAAGTTACCGAGACAACAGGCCGACGCCATCGAAGACAAACTTCTGAACGGTTACAAGCTGTTGAAGCATCCGCCCTTGCTGGGCGCGTTTTCCAGCGTGGAGGAAATATCCGAGGAGCGCGCCAAGGTACAGGGTGCGCTGGACGACCTGGCCCAGATAGAGCAGGAGCTGAAAAAGACCAACACAGGCAAACTCAAGTGATCGGGATCGTGCATCAGTGATCGAAGCGCGTGCACGGCCCCCTGTCATATTCCTTAAGTCTTCCCGGGCGCTTCGCGCCCGGGAACCAGTCAATGAAAGTGCCCGCTTTGCGGGCGCATTAATCGTACTGGATTCCGGGGCTGCCGCCGCCGGCTGATGCCGACTCTGTTGCCCCGGAATGACCAGTCCTGCGCTATGCCGGCTCGGCCAGCAGGCAGTCGCCGCCGGGCGCCACGGAAGTCAAACGCGCCTGCACGATGGCGCCGGGTGCGGCGCCGGCGGGCATGTGCCTGAATCTGGCCATCAGGTAGTTGTGCGTGTAACCGCGAGTCACGCCGGATCCGCCGTCGCCCTCCAGCAGCACCGCGGCGCGGCGCCCCACCCACTGATTCAGAAGGCGCCGCTTGAGTTGCTGCATGCGCTGCTGCAGGATTCGGCAGCGCCGCCGCCGAACCGCCTCATCGATCTGGCCGGACATCCGCGCCGCGGCCGTTCCCGCACGGTTCGAAAACGGAAATACATGCACGTGGGAAAAGCCCACGCGTTCCACGAACGCGAGGGTTTCTTGCCATTGCGCCTCGGTTTCTCCGGGGAAGCCGGCGATGACATCGGTGCTGATATTCAGATCCGGAATGCGCGCCCGCGCGCGCCGCACCAGTTCGGCGAAGCGGTTGCTGCTGCAGCGGCGTCCCATGCGCCTTAGTACGGTGTCGCTGCCGCTTTGCAGCGGCAGGTGCAGGTGCGGCATCAGGCGCCGGTCCTCGAACCGGTCGAGCAGGTCGTCATGACCGTCCCACGGCTCCAGGGAGCCAAGCCGGATCCTGGGGATATCGGTCTCTTCCAGCACCTGTTTCAGCAACTGGTTGAGACTGGCGCCCAGGTCGCTTCCGTAGCCGCCCAGGTGCACGCCGGTGAGCACGGCCTCCTGGATGCCGGCGGCGTGCAGCCGGTTGATGTCATCGATAATGTCCACGGCGGCGCGACTGCGTTC
>CAZNWR010000217.1:2808-5421 GCA_964576645.1 uncultured Enterobacteriaceae bacterium
TATTCTTCTTCAAAAGGCAGTACCGCTGAAATACGTTGGAAGTCTTGGGTGCTTTCGGCCTCGACGATGTCAAGTACGTCATCAACCGTAATAATTCCGAGCAGCCGGTTGCTGTCATCGATAAGGTCCACGGCGGCGCGACTGCGTTCCGCGCCGCGCGCCAGGGTGACCACGCAGAAGGTGCAGCGGTGCCGGCAGCCGTCCTGCACCTTGACGAAGGCGCGCTGGCGGCCGCGCATGAGCAGGGAGGCACCGGAGGGCGCGGGACCACCGTAGTGAAGCGGGGAGTTGTCACGCAGCTGCGCCAGTACCAGGGGCACCAGCCGATCCTTGTTTCGGTTCTGTACCACCAGGTCAATGCCGTCGATTTCCCCGGTGGCATGACCATTGAGGCTGACATAACAGCCGCTGAGGATCAGTTTTGCGTTCGGGTTGGCACGTCGTGAGCGGCGCATCCACTGGCGCGACTTGCGCACCGCCTCGCGCGTCACGGCGCAGGTGTTGATTACCACCAGTTCCGCGTTCTCCGGTTCGTTCACGATGGCGCAGCCGGCGTGTTCGAACTCCGCGGCCCAGCGTTCCAGTTCCGCCTCGTTCAAGCGGCAGCCGAGGGTCTTCAAATAAACGTTCACTGCATCAAGTCAATTTTGAATCCAGAATGAATTTTCAATAATGGAGCCGGCTGGTCAAAACCAAACATGGCTCTCGCCAAGGCGCCAAGAAACATCAAAATGTAGATTGTCCCCGGGTTTCTTGGCGTTCTTGGCGTCTTTGCGAGAGATTTTGATGCTTCTCTACGGCGCCTTATGTCCGAGCAGGGTGTGCAGATGGATGGCTACGCATTGGGACAGCGCCTCCGGATCGTAGCCGCCTTCCAACACGGAGACGATGCGCCCGCCCGCGTGTTTCTCCGCCAGTTCCATCATGCGTTCGGTCATCCAGGCGTAAAATGCCGTGGTCAACTCCATGTGCGCCAGCGGATCGCGCGCATGGGCGTCGAAGCCGGCGGAGATAATGATGAATTCCGGTTTGAAGCGTTCCGCCGCCGGCAGGATCTTTTCCCGGAACGCGGTCTCATAATCCCGGTCGCCGCTGCCGGCGGGCAGCGGACAGTTGAGCGTCGCCCCGTGGCCGTGGCCAAGACCGGTTTCCGAATACGCGCCGCTGCCGGGATAGTAGGGGTACTGGTGGGTGCTGATATAGAAAACGGAAGGATCTTCCTCGAACATATGCTGGGTGCCGTTGCCGTGGTGCACGTCCCAATCCAGGATCAGCACCTTGTCTATACCGTATTCGCGCTGCACGTAGCGCGCCAGCACCGCCACGTTGTTAAACAGGCAGAACCCCAAGGCCATATCGTTTTCCGCGTGGTGTCCGGGCGGGCGCACCAGCGCCAGTCCGTTATCGATCCTTCCCTGGAAAATTTCGTCGGCCAGGCTCAGGGGCGCGCCGGCGGCCAGCAGCGCGATGTCGAACGACGCCGGACACACGTTGACATCCATGGAATCGACAATGGGGGCGCCGGCGCGGCAGGTCTTCTGCACGCGGTCCAGGTAGCCGCGTTTGTGTACAGTCTCCACCCGCGCCGGGTCGGCGGGGGTGGAAACGACCTGCGCCAGGTCTCCGTACCATGGCTGCGCGTTCAGATGCTCCAGGGTAACGACCAGGCGCTTGGAATTCTCCGGATGCCTGGGGCCCGTGTCATGGTCCAGAAAGCGGGGATCGTAGCTGATGCCGGTGGTCATGGAAGGGATCTCATAAGACAAAAGGGGTGTAGCATGTGCTTCGATCCCTGGCCGCGCGCGGGCTCGAACGTCATTTGCCTGTCATGGTTGCAATGCACAATCATCAATATGGCCCGGTTGTTGCATTATCCCCAATTGGGGCACCTGTCCCATTATAGTGTTTGCGGGTCTCGTTCAGGTCGCGTAAAATTTTGAAATCTAGCGCGATATAACAAACCCTTGAGACATTGACGCAGGTCAGTGTACTGATTCAAGAACGGCTGGATACTAGGGGCGAAACATTTGAACAACAACATTGGGCACAACGATTGTGCTTTGGGTTTGCGGGGTTGCGCCGTGCTCGTCATGGAAAGGACAGCGGCTGGATCTGTCATTTTAACGATGAGGGAAGCGGCACTGTGACGAGCCGTCGTGGGCAACTGAAGCGATTTTTCGCAAGCGTACTTGCGTTCGCCGCCGTACTGGCGTTGACGCCGGTAACGTCCCTGGCCAATCCCAGCGGCGGCCAGGTGGCGGCGGGCCAGGCGAGCATTTCCGCCGACGGATCCACGCTGACCATCACCCAGGGCAGCCGCACCGCGGTCATCAACTGGCAGAATTTTTCCATCGGTTCCGGTGAAGTCACCAACTTCCTGCAGCCGGACAGTCTTTCCGCCGTTCTCAACCGCGTCATCTCCAACGACCCGTCGGCCATCTATGGCACCCTGAAAGCCAACGGCACCGTCCTGCTGGTCAACCAGAACGGCATCCTGGTGGGGCCCGGCGCGGTCATCGACACCAACAGCTTCCTGGCGTCCACTCTGGATGTGTCCAACACCGACTTCATGGCCGGCAAGGACCTGACCTTCCTCGGTAATTCCCAGGCCGC
>CAZNWR010000218.1:0-5420 GCA_964576645.1 uncultured Enterobacteriaceae bacterium
CATCCTCCTTCACCTCCCCCTCGACAATCACGAGGTGATCCTTGATAACCAGGCTCCGGTACTGCTGGAATGTTTCCGAATACAGCGTCATATGGATCCGCGCGGTACGATCGTCGATGAGCACCTCGCCCATTTTCCCGCGGTTGCCGGATCGAACTCTCAACTTGTTGACGTAGCCCGCCACCTTTACCCGACCCAGCCTGAGCTCGCGCAGCGGCACGCAGCCCATGGCGGCCAACTCGGCCTGGTAGCGGATGATGGGATGACCACGCAGGTAAAACCCCAGGGTTTCGCGCTCGCCCGCCAGGCGCTCCTCGTCGGACCAGTCCTCCGCCGCGACAAACTGCGCACCTTCCACCGCATCTTCCGTAGCAGCGGCACCGCCGGCGGCGAGCCCGAAAAGGTCATCCTGGCCGGTGGTGGAATTCGTCGTGCACTGTTCCGCGAATTGCATGGCCCGGTCCAGGCTCGCCATCAGCACCGCGCGGCCCGGGCCCAGGGCATCCGCCGCACCGGAACGGATAAGGGATTCCATGGCGCGGCGGTTCACGCGCCTTGCATCAACCCGCCTCAGAAATTCAAACAGGTCGGAAAACACGCCGTTCTGGTCCCGTTCCTGCAAAATGGCGTCAATGGCGGAGGCGCCCACTCCCTTGATCGCGCCCAGGCCGAAAAGGATGGTCTTTTCATCGACCACGGTGAACTTGTAGACGCTTTCGTTGATGGACGGGGGCAGGAGCTTAAGGCCGATACGCCTGACTTCTTCGCGCAGAGCCACGATCTTGTCCGTGTTATCCATGTCCGAAGAAAGCACGGACGCCATGAATGCAGCCGGGTAGTGGGCCTTCAGCCAGGCGGTCTGGTAGGCCAGCAACGCATATGCCGCCGAGTGTGACTTGTTGAAACCGTAGCCCGCGAATTTTTCCATGAGATCGAAAATGCTGCTCGCAACCGCCGGCGTTGCACCCCTGGCGACCGCACCCTCCACGAATACGGCGCGCTGCTTTGCCATCTCCTCCGGTTTCTTCTTCCCCATCGCCCGCCGTAGCAGATCCGCAGCTCCCAGTGTGTATCCCGCCAGCACCTGGGCAATCTGCATGACCTGTTCCTGGTACAGGATCACGCCGTAGGTGGGCTTCAGGATTTCCTCGAGGGCCGGGTGCGGATATCGCACCCGCGCCCCCTGTTTGCGCGCGACAAAGTCTTCGACCATGCCGGATTGCAGGGGCCCGGGCCGGAACAGGGCGTTCAACGCAATAAGGTCGTCAAAGCTGTCCGGGTGCAGGCGCTTAATCAACTTGCGCATGCCGTCGGACTCCAATTGAAAAATTGCCATGGTCTCGGTGCGTTGAATCAGCCGGAACGTTTCCGCATCGTCCAGGGGCAGGCTTCGGATGTTAATCGGTTGCTGTCCGGCGGCGGCCCGTATGCGATTAATGTCCTTTACCGCTCTGTCAATAATGGTGAGGGTGCGCAGCCCGAGAAAGTCGAACTTGACCAGGCCGATGGCCTCGACGTCACCCATGTCGAATTGCGTGGACGTAACATTGCCACCCTGCTCGCAGTACAGCGGCATATAGTCGGTCAGGGGTTTGGGCGCAATGACAATACCGCCGGCATGCTTGCCGGCGTTGCGCGCCAGGCCCTCAAGCTTGCGCGCCAGGTCGATCAGCAGCCGCACCTCTTCTTCCTGTTCGTACCGCTGCCGCAGCATTTCCTCCTCGTCCAGGGCACGCTCCAGGGTCATGTTCAAGTCAAACGGGATCAACTTTGCCACCTTGTCCACGTATCCGTAGGGATGCCCCAGCACTCTTCCCACGTCGCGCACCACCGCCTTGGCGGCCATGGTGCCATAGGTAATGATCTGGGATACGCGGTCGCGGCCGTATCGGCCGGCAACGTAATCGATGACCTCATCCCGGCGATCCATGCAGAAGTCCACGTCAAAATCGGGAAGGGAAACGCGTTCCGGGTTGAGAAAGCGCTCGAACAGCAGTTCGTAACGCATCGGATCCAGCTCCGTGATATCCAGCGCGTAGGCAACCAGAGAGCCGGCGCCGGAACCGCGACCCGGCCCCACCGGAATGTCACGTTGCTTGGCCCAGCGGATGAAATCCGCGACGATCAGGAAGTAACCGGCAAAACCCATGTTAGTCACCACGTCGAGCTCGCTTTCCAGCCGCTTCCCGTAAGCCGCGCGATGCGTATCGGGTACGTTGCCGAATGCGGGACTCTCGAACAGCCGTTGCAGGCCCTGCGCCGCTTCCCGGCGCAGCCAGGAATTCTGGTCATAACCATCCGGCACCGGAAAGTCGGGAAGGAAAGCCTGTCCCAGCGTAAGTTCCAGGTTGCAGCGGCGCGCCACCATGACGGAATTTTCGATGGCTTCCGGCAAGTCCCGGAACAGTTCCCGCATCTGCTCCGGGCTCTTGAGATACTGCTCGCGGCTGTAAGCGCGCGGCCGTCTCGGATCGGCCAGCGCGCGTCCCTGTTGAATGCACACGCGCGCTTCGTGGGCTTCGAAATCGTCGTCGCGAAGAAACCGCACATCGTTTGTCGCAACGGCAGGGACGGAAAAGGCTTCGGCAAGCTGTACTGCCCCGCCGACATGGCGATCCTCATTGGCTCTCGCCGTTCGCTGCAATTCCAGGTAAAACCTGTCAGGGAAAAGCTTCAGCCACTCGGCCAGGCGTGTCTTCGCCAGGTCCATGTTGCCATTGACCAGCGCCTGCCCCACGTCGCCCGAGCCGGCGCAGGACAGTGCGATCAGACCGTCATTGGCATTCTGCACCCACTGCCGTTGCACGTACGGTACGCCATGGGACTGGCCCTCGGAATAACTACGGGTGATGAGGCGCGTCAGGTTCCGGTATCCATCCAGGTTCTGGCACAGTAGGACCAGTGAGTAGGCCTCCTGATTTGCAGGATCGTCGCAAATGCGAAGTTCGGCGCCGACAATGGGCTTGATGCCGCGCTCACAGGCGCTGCGGTAGAACTTAACCAGCGAGAACAGGTTGCATTGTTCGGTCACCGCGACGGCGGGCATTCCCGCGTCCGCCACGGCCCCGGTCAAGGCCGGGATCCGAATCAGTCCGTCAACCAGGGAATACTCGCTGTGGACATGAAGATGTACAAAGCTATCGGGCATATCGATACATCAGTTTTGCCCGCGCACATCGATAACCCGACGTACCGGTGCAAACGTTCTGCGGTGTACGGGGCATGCTCCAAGCCGTGCAAGGGCTTCGAGATGCATCCTGGTGCCATACCCCTTGTGACGGGCGAAGCCGTATCCCGGGTAGGTGCCGTCCAGCGCAATCATTTCATCATCACGAAACACTTTGGCCAGGATGGATGCCGCGCTTATCTGGGGAACGGTCAAATCTCCCTTGATGATGGCCTCCGCCCGGCAGTCCAGGTCCGGACACCGGTTTCCGTCCACCAGCACCAGCTCCGGGCGCGGCACCAGTGCGGCGACGGCGTGCTGCATCGCCAAAAGCCGGGCGCGGAGGATATCAAGTTTGTCAATTTGTTCATTGTCCACGCGCCCGATCGCCCACGCAAGCGCGTGTTCCCGGATTTCGAGCGCATGGCGCCGACGTTGCCGGTCGGACAGCAACTTACTGTCCGTCAGGCCCGGAAGCTCGTAACCCTCGGGCAAAATCACCGCCGCCGCGACTACCGGACCCGCCAACGGCCCCGCTCCGGCCTCGTCGACGCCGGCCGTCAGCCCGACCACGGTCGACCCAGTATTTCCGCCACCGCCGACGCGGCTGCGTTGCCGCCATCCCGACGCAGCCCGCGATGGAGTTGTTCGAACCGGGCCGCAACCGCCGCCGCGCGTTCCGGTTGGTCCAGCCACCGGAGCAGTTCGCGCCCCAACCGGTCGGGCCGACATTCGGCCTGCAGGCATTCAGGAACAAGGGATTCCTGCGCCAGGAGATTGGGAAGGCTGACGAATTTCACCTTCACCATGCGCCGCAAAACGGCCCAGGTAAGTGGATTCAACCGGTAGCCAACCACCATGGGACACTTCAGGAGCATGGCTTCCAAGGTCACCGTCCCGGACGCCACCAGGGCCAGATCGGCTGCTTCGAGCACGTCCCGTGACCGGTCACGCCATACGGAAACGGCCAGGTCAGGCAACCCCATGGCGGATCGGATCTGGTTGCAGCGATCGGCCGCCTGATCCGTCAGCAGACTGCTCAAAAACTGAATATCCGGGCGCTGCCGGCGGCACCATTCCGCGGCCAGCAGGAATGGAGGCAACAGGCGTTCGATTTCCGCGCGCCGGCTGCCCGGCATAATGGCGACCATGGTGCCGTCCTGGTCCAGGCCCAGACGCCTGCGTGCAGCCGCCCGGTCAGGGCGCAAACCAATCGCGTCGGCCATCGGATGCCCGACGCAGCGAGCCGCGATGCCATGTTCCCGATAGAAGTCCTCCTCGAACGGGAACAGGGTCAGCACCAGATCCGCCGCACGCGCGATCTTTGCCAGGCGGTTGCGGCGCCAGGCCCAGACGCTGGGACTGACATAATGAATGGTGCGGATCCCCTCCTGCCGGAGCGCCAGCTCCAAATCCAGATTGAAATCCGGGGAATCCACGCCGATGAACAGATCCGGGCGGCGCCGGCGAAAATGCTTTACCAGAGAAGTTCGTGTCGCTCGAAGCTGGGGATAGCTTCCCAGCACTTCCATCAGTCCCATGACTGCGAGCCTGTCCATGGGAAACAGGCATCGGCAACCCGCCTCTTGCAACCTGGGGCCGGCCACGCCTTCGACTTCGATCTGGAGCGGCAGCCGTTTCAATACCTGCACCAGCGTCGCGCCCAGATAGTCTCCCGAGGGCTCGCCGGCGACAATTCCCAGGGTCTGCATCGAACCGGGAGCTAGCACCCGAGACGCCCGCTCCTCAGCGGACAATGCCCCGGGTGGACTGCTCGATAAACCGGGCAAACTCCGCAACGCGACCGCATTCCCTGGCCAGCGGCGCAAGCCGCTCCACGGCGTCCCTGAGAAGCAGACCGTCGCGATACACAAGCTTGTAGGCCTTTCTCAGGTGCTCCACTTCTTCCGCGGAAAAATTGTGCCGCTTGAGGCCCTCACGATTCAGACCGGCCGGGCGGGCCGTGTTTCCGGACACCAGGATGAACGGCGGAACATCCTTGACTATGACGGATCCGATGGCGGAAAAACTGTACGACCCGAGGCGGCAGAACTGGTGCACCCCGGTGAACCCGCCCAGAATCGAATAGTCGTCCACGATGACGTGTCCCGCCAGCGCACCGCGCTGCTGCTGAACCGCTTCCAGGGTCTGTCCTACGAGGAGGTCGGGGCGGTGCTCGGCCTGAAGCTGCCGGCGGTGAAGTCACTGCTGTTCCGGGCGCGGGAGAACGTCAAGAAGGCGCTCACGCCCTGGC
>CAZNWR010000219.1:0-5419 GCA_964576645.1 uncultured Enterobacteriaceae bacterium
CAAGGCGGTTTTCAACGCGCACCGTGCGGCCGGGCTACGGCTGGTTGAGATCCCCAGGGAATTCCTGGTGGATCTCTTTCGCGTGTGCGATTCCCTCGGCGCCGGCAGCGGCCAATACCTTGTATATTGCGATGACCTTTCGTTTGAACCCGGCGATCCCAGCTTCAACACGCTTAAGGCAGCGCTGGACGGCGCCGCGGGCAGCTTGCCGGACAACGTACTCATTTACGCAACTTCCAATCGGCGTCACCTGGTTCCGGAATTCATGCGGGAAAACCGTGACAGCCGCATGGTGAACGGCGAATTACACCTCAACGAGGCCATCGAAGAGAAAATCTCCCTGTCGGAGCGTTTCGGATTGTGGCTCTCGTTCCACCCGTTTAACCAGGATCAGTACCTGCAGATCGTTGACTACTGGCTGGCGAAGCTCGGTGCGCCGGACTCTGACGCTGACACGGTACGGGAGGCGGCCCTGCAATGGGCGCTGGAACGCGGTTCCCGTAGCGGCCGCAGCGCCTGGCAGTTCGCCCGTGACTGGACCGGTGGGAAACGGTTATCAGAGGCATGAGGAAAACGGCCATTATCGGCGGCACGGGACTGCTGCAACTCGACGGGTTTGCCGAATCCGGCAGGCAAACCCTCCCGACGCCGTTCGGAGAACCTTCCGCGCCACTCGTGACAGGCCGGTTTGCAGGCGTGGAGGTCTGTTTTCTGGCCAGGCACGGCAACCCGCATACCATTCCTCCGCATCGAGTGAACTATCGCGCGAACTGCTGGGCGTTGAAGGAGTCAGGGATCACAACAATCATCGCGGTAAATGCGGTGGGCGGGATCAACAGCAATATGCATTCGGGCCAACTGGTGATACCGGACCAGATAATAGATTACACCTGGTCGCGGGATCATACGTTTTTCGATCGCGATCTGGAGCACGTCACCCACGTGGATTTCACTCATCCCTACGACGAAGATCTGCATCGCCTGCTGCTGGAATCCGCCCGGCATTCGGGCACCGACATTCATGCGGGCGGCACTTACGGCGCGACCCAAGGTCCCAGGCTGGAAAGCGCCGCCGAGATTAACCGCATGGAACGGGATGGTTGCGATATTGTCGGAATGACAGGCATGCCGGAGGCGGCGCTGGCGCGCGAACTGGAACTGGCCTACGTCTCCATCTGCATGGTGGTCAACCGCGCCGCTGGCCGCGCCGACGGTCCCATCACCGAGACCATGATCGCCGAGAACCTGGCAATCACCACCTCCGCCGTCATCAAGCTCCTGCAAACCGCCCTGCCCCGCCTGTAACGTCAGCCTTCTGTTCGGGCCGCCCGGTCCTGCCAGCCGGCACGGCCTTTGTGCTCGCAAGCTGCGCGCAAATGGCCGTACCCGCTGTCACCCGCCCGGATGCTGTGCTGAGGCAAGCCGGGCGTTCGTGAAGGGTCATGTGGAGCGCGCGATACAGGATGTAGACAGCGCGCGGAACTGATTCGAGTCGTACACGGATGTACGGCGAGATTAAGCGGAGCGAATGTCCGGCTTGCCGCAGTTCCGCAGAATGGCGGCGCGAAGCAAAAGCGGAACAGGCCCACCCCGGCGCGTTCAGTGGGCCTAAAACCAGGCGAGACTAAGCGGGGCTACTGATTCGCATCCTGATCCTGATCGGTCTGCAGGCGGCTGACCTGAAGCAGAACGCCGAACAGGGGATGATCGAAATAATTAAGTTCGTTGAGTTTGATCTTGCGGCTCTGTGTCATGCGCACGTAATCCGCATGCGGCGGAACAACGCCGGCTTGTCCCTGCGCCTGCATAGCATCCGGCGCAGTCGCCAGAACCGACGGATCTTCCGGAAAGTAGGCCATGTCCACATCCATGTGCAGAAACCGGGAAACACGCAGCCGGATAATACCGTCCAGCAAATCCTCAGGCGGCGCGACAGTCATACCGGCGTTACCCTTTGCGGTAGGTCCGGCGGCGGGGCGGGTCACTTCCAGATGCACAGCGCGCGCATCCTTCGATTCCTGTCCCGGCTGCTGCCAGGCGACATGCAGCAACGGCTTGTAATCACGGGAGACCTTGAGTATGTGCTCCACGCCGTCCAGACGGTAGCGGCTGGGGGGGAGTTCCCGGTAAGGGATGCGCAAAGGTTGGCGGGCCTTTCCCGATTTGTCCCGGTTCTTCGTTCCGGCAGGCACGACAGGATCCGCCGCGCTGGTAATCAACTCGATAGAATTCTGCAAATCGGGCAAACCGGGGTTCTGATACCACCGTTCGCCGTGGGAATCCGGGTTGGTATAGGCGAACACAATAACCTCGACTTGGTACCAACTGGCCTGCACCGTTGCAATGCCCGATGCCATCAGGGCCGTCAAAGCCAGGGCGTACAGCAAGATTTTTCTGCTCAAGTCATCCTCCGGATGGATGGCGTCAAAATGACGTGTTTCCGCCGGTGTAACTTCGGCAGTTGAACGCGAACCGGCACCTTACGCGGCGTCCCTGGATTGAATCTGGTCAAACAGCTCGGTTAACGCGTCGAAACGTGAGTCCGGTTCCGGCAGGTCTCGACTGATACGCAGTTTATCACGGCCATCCAGGTGAAACGTCTCGGGCCGCGACTGCACCAGTTGAATTACACGCGCCGGGTCGATGCGCGGCTGTTCCACGAAATGAACACGGCCCCCGTTCCGGCCCAGATCCACCTTCTGCACGCCCAGGGCCCGTGCCCGCTGCTTCAGCCCGGTGAGCCGGACCAGGTTCCTGAGAGACTCCGGAATAGGACCAAACCGGTCGATCATCTCTTCCACCAGCGAGGTCAGTTCATCGTTGCTCGCGGCGCCGGCCAGGCGCTTGTACATTATCAGGCGCTCATGCACGTCCGGCAGGTAGTCTGAGGGGATCAGCGCCGGAGCATGCAAATCGATTTCGGTCCCATGTTCCTGCGCCTGGTCCAACTGCACCTTGCCGCCGCGCTTGAGGGTCTGCACGGCCCGGGCCAGAAGGTCCATGTACATGGAATATCCGATTTCCTGGATCTGTCCGCTTTGATCCTCGCCCAGAATTTCACCCGCGCCACGGATTTCCAGGTCGTGAGTGGCCAGGGTGAACCCTATCCCGAGGTCTTCCAGGGACTCGATCGCCTCGAGGCGCTTGACCGCATCCCTGGAGAGCGCGCCCCTGTGGGGTACCAGCAGGTAGGCATAGGCCCGATGATGGGAGCGCCCCACCCGGCCGCGCAATTGATAAAGCTGTGCCAGTCCGAACTTGTCGGACCGGTTGATGATGATCGTATTGGCGGTAGGAACGTCGATACCCGTCTCGATTATCGTGGTACACACCAGCACACTGAATCGGCGATGATAGAAGTCCAGCATCACCCGCTCCAGATCCCGTTCCGGCATTTGCCCGTGGGCCACGCGGACAGAAGCCTGCGGCACCATCGCCTCCAGCTGGCGCGCTTTTTCTTCAATTGTCTGCACTTCGTTATGCAGGAAATAGACCTGGCCGCCGCGCTTTATCTCGCGCAGCAATGCTTCCTGTATAAGAGCATCATTCCACTCTCGGACAAACGTCTTCACCGAGAGACGCCGTGACGGCGGCGTTGAGATGATGGACAGATCACGCAGGTCGGACAGCGCCATGTTCAAGGTCCTGGGAATGGGCGTGGCGGTAAGCGTGAGCACATCCACCTCTGCACGCAGGTTTTTCAACTGTTCCTTTTGGCGCACGCCGAAACGATGCTCCTCATCGATGATAACGAGCCCCAGACGCGCAAACTTTATGCTTTTCTGCAGAAGCTTGTGGGTGCCAATGACGATGTCAACCTTGCCCGCCGCCAGGTCCGCAACAATTTCCTCCTGTTGCCGCGCGGGTATAAATCTGGACAATACTTCGATACGCACGGGCCAGTCGGCAAACCGATCCTGAAAATTCTGGATATGTTGTTGCGCAAGCAGCGTAGTCGGCACCAGCAACGCCACCTGGCGATTGTTATGCACCGCCAGAAACGAGGCGCGCATTGCGACTTCCGTTTTGCCAAACCCGGCATCGCCGCAGATCAGCCTGTCCATTGGCCTGCCATTGCGCATATCACTGATAACATCGTTTATGGCATCCATCTGGCCCGGGGTTTCCTCAAACGGGAAGCCCTGCACGAAAGCATAATAGGCGTCGTCATCCAGCGTGAAGCTGATGCCCGGCCTGGCGGCACGCCGCGCGTGCAGTTCGAGCAGTTCCGCGGCAACGTCAAAAGCGCGTTGCGCGGCGCGCCGGCGCGTCTTCTGCCACTGTCCGCTGCCCAGCCGATGCAGCGGCGCATGCTCCGGATCGACACCGGTATAGCGGCTTACCAGCTCCAGCGACGCGACCGGCACATAAAGCTTGTCGCCCTGTTCATACTCCAGACACAGAAACTCACCGGGGATCTCACCTACCGTCAGAGTTACCAGTCCGCGGTAGCGTCCGACCCCGTGCTGTTCGTGCACAACGGGCGCACCCAGGGTCAATTCCGTCAGGTTGCGGATGATCGCGTCGCTGTCCGGGCGGTAGCGTCTGCGCAGTCGCCGCTGCGCGGCCCGCTCTCCGAAAAGCTGGGATTCGGCTATGACCGCCACACGCGGCAAATCGAGTAAGGCGCCCTGTTCCAACGCACCGATGGTCAACGCCAGCGGCGGCCGCTTGTCCACAAAGTCGCGCCACCCTGAAACCGGCGCGGGACGCAGCCCGTGCCTGGTCAGAAGATCGAGGATGGTTTCCCGCCGACCGGCCGATTCAGCCACCAGCAGTACTGCCCCCTGAAACTGTTGCAGGAATCGCTTGAAGGCGCCCAGCGGTTCACGGGCCCGCGCATCCACCGGCAACTGCAGCGGCGCCTGCGTGGCGTAGGGCACGGTGCCGCTCCGCCCGGTTCCGGTGGCCAGGCCGGAAACATGCACCTGCGGGTAACGCCCTGCAAACCCGAAAAATTGCTCCGGCGGAAAGAACATTTCCGCGGGCGGCAACAGCGGGCGCTCCCTGTCATGCCGGAACTGCTCGTAGCGCCCCTGCACGTCCGTCCAGAACTGGTCGACAGCCTCACGCGCACCATCGTCCAGCACGACACAGGCGTCGCTGGCGACATAATCGAACAGCGACTGTGTCGCCTCGTAGAAGAGCGGTAGATAGTACTCAATCCCGGCCGGCGCCAGCGAATTGCTCACGTCCCGGTATATTGGAGAATCACTCGGATTACCGGCAAACCGGCTGCGCCAACCGGCACGGAACCTGGCGATTCCAGCATCCGTCAGCGCGACCTCTCTGGCCGGCAGCACATCAACGCGTTCAACCACCGTTGTTGACCGCTGCGACTCAGGATCGAAAATCCTGATACTGTCGATTTCATCGTCGAACAGATCAATGCGGTAAGGCGACCCGGAACCCATGGGAA
>CAZNWR010000220.1:0-5414 GCA_964576645.1 uncultured Enterobacteriaceae bacterium
TCAGATCCACATTGGCCGCATCCATGTGGCGGTAGAATTCCCGCCTGGGCTCGTCGCACATGTAGCCGGCGGTCACCGCCACCGACCTGATCCCGGCGTCACGGCAGGCGGCGGCCACGTCGACCGCATACTCCATGAAAATCACGGGGTCGTTGTAGGTAAATGCAATGGAGCGGCACCCCAGTTGCGCCGCGGCGGCGGCCAGATCTTCGGGACTGGCGGCGTCGGCAAGGGTATCCATCTCCCGCGACTTGCTGATGTCCCAGTTCTGGCAGAACTTGCACGCCAGGTTGCAGCCCGCGGTGCCGAATGACAGCACCGGCGTACCGGGCAGAAAATGATTCAGGGGCTTCTTTTCAATCGGGTCCACGCAGAATCCGCTGGACCGGCCATAGGTGGTAAGCACGATCCTGTCGGCAAGCCTGGCGCGGACGAAACAAAGCCCCCGCTGACCCTCGTGGAGTTTGCAGGCACGCGGGCAGACGTCGCACTGGACACGCCCGTCTTCAAGCGTGTGCCAGTAGCGCGTATCGACCGTAAAATTGTCCGGTTGCAGTTCCGTCACTGCAGAAACATCCTCTCCACTTTATAATTTACCAGAGCGTCCCCATGTTTCTGGGTACGCCCATGACCCCAAATGTGGAGGCTCTTCTGTCAATAATCAACAGTAATATCCGCCTGACCGGACCGACGGGCCGAACCCGCCCCGCGGCGGTTGCCGGTCATTTCTATCCGGATGACCCCGCGGTCCTGTCCGGGGCGGTGCGCTCCATGCTGGCGGGAGCCCGGGCGCGCGGTCCGGTGCCAAAGGCCCTGATCGTCCCGCACGCCGGCTATGTCTATTCCGGGTCAGTCGCTGCCAGCGCTTATGCGAATCTTGCAGCGGCGCGGGATCGAATCCGACGCGTGGTGCTGCTGGGCCCGGCTCACCGGGTGTATCTCAAGGGCCTGGCCCTTTCGTCGGCGCACCGCTTTGACACGCCGCTGGGTCCGGTGGAAATCGACGTGGAGGCCGCTGCCCGGGTGCGCGGTCTGCCCCAGGTATCCGTCATGGACGCGGCGCATGCGCAGGAGCACAGTCTGGAAGTGCATCTGCCGTTCCTGCAAACCTGCCTCGCTGAATTCCGACTGGTGCCGCTGGTGGTCGGTGACGCGTCCCCTGCCGAGGTCGCCCAGGTGTTGCATGAACTCTGGGGCGGAGACGAAACCCTGGTCGTTATCAGCTCCGATCTGAGCCACTACCATGATTACGACACCGCGCGACAGCTCGATACGGCCACCTGCCGGGCTATCGAGGGGCTGCAACTGGAAGATATCGGCCCGCAGGAAGCCTGCGGCTGCATGCCGATTCGGGGTCTGCTGAAACTTGCCGATGCGCGGAAATTCAAGGTCCGGCTGCTGGATCTGCGCAATTCCGGCGACACCGCGGGTCCGCGTGACCGGGTTGTCGGCTACGCGGCTTTTGGCGTGTTCGCGGATTCGGATACACCGCAACATGACGACGCGCGGCACCTGCTGGGCGCGGCGCGCGACTCCATCCGGCGGGGTCTGCAGAACGGAACACCGCTGCTGCCGGATCCCGGCAATTTCCCGGATCCGCTGCGCCGGCATGCGGGCGTTTTCGTTACCCTGACCAGGAACGGCATGTTACGGGGCTGCATCGGCTCACTGGAAGCGCGGGAACCTCTCATCGTCGGCGTCGCCCGCCATGCCTTCGCAGCCGCCTTCCAGGACCCCCGATTCCCGCCGCTCAACGTGCAGGAATTTTCCTCACTTACGGTCAGCGTATCCATCCTCAGCGCAGCCGAGCCCCTGTTGTTTGAGAATGAGCGAGAGCTGATCGCGCGGCTGCGTCCCGGTGTCGACGGTCTCATCATCGAGCGCGGCGCGCGCCGCAGTACGTTTCTGCCGAGTGTATGGGAGACGCTGCCCTCCGCCGCGGAATTCATGCTGCAATTAAAGCGCAAGGCGGGTATCGCGGACCAGGAAAGCCCGGAACGGGCCTGGCGGTACATCACGGAATCGGTTTCCGAATAATTTCCCAAACCAGCGGTTTTACCGGGGTGGCCGCTGATCTCGCAGCGCGGCCGCCTGGCGCCGCGCCGCCTCCGCCGCCGCGCCGTTTCCCAGGATGGACTGCGCCCGGGCAATCAACAGCCAATTCCCGGCCTGCAGGATCCGGTCCCCGGCGGCCAGGGAATTTGATTTTTGGGCAAGCTCGATGGACTGGCGCCAGCGCCCCTGTTCCTGCCTGATCCTGGCCAGCCGATGCCACAGGGCGGCATCCGCCGGCGTCAATCGCAATGCGCGCTCCAACGCCGCGGCGGCCAACTCCTTTTTCCCGGCCGCCAGATCGCTGTCCGATTCATGTACAAGCGCGATGATTGCGGAATTACCGGCATGAGCCGGCGGCGCGGACGCCGTTCCGCTGATTGACGTCGTCCCGGCGCCTGGCTCCTCCACTGTCGCCTCGCCACCGGGCCGGGCCGGGTTGAATGATGAACAGGCGGACAGGCACAAACACACCGCGAGCACCGCCGCGGACAGACCGAAATGCGCAGTACGACCGCGCCGACGACCCGCCGAACACCGGCCGGCAAATGCAGGAATCAGGTCGTGGGCCATATGTTCCATCCTACGCCAGACGAGCGCGAACCAAAGAGGGCTCTCGCCAAGATCGCAAAGGGCGCCAAGAAAACTGAAGTCATACCGTCTGCTGTTTCCCTTGGCGTTCCTGGCGCCCTGGCGTCTTTGCGAGAAACTGATTTAATTCCATTTCCATTGCTGTAGAGATCTCTGCTGAAAAGCTAACAGGACAGGGAATCGGCGGGACGGTAAGGTTGCGTAAACGGCACCGCCGGCAGCGTCATGCAGTGCCCGTCGAATTTCACATCCACGTCTCGATCCCACCCGATTCCCGCAGGCGCCGGCATGGTCAGCGGCTGTATTCGCGCCGCTCTCATCACCGCACTCCAGATCCGCATGGCCCCGGTGGCGCCGGTAAATTTCGCCGGACGATTGTCATCGCGTCCCAGCCACACGGCAGCCAACAACGAGTCACCGAAACCGGTGAACCAGCTGTCCCTCAGATCATTTGTGGTTCCGGTCTTGCCGGCAAGGGGCAACCGGTCCGCAAATACGGTGGACAACTCGCGGGCAGTGCCCAGTTCAACGACCTTGGTCAGTAGAAAATCAGTCAGGAACGTGGCCTTGGGATCCAGCGCCTGGCTGAGTTCCAGATCGTGTCGTTTCAGCGCATGCCCCTGTTGGTCGAGAACATCGCGGACGCCGTTCAGCTCTATTCTGAAACCGCCGTTGGCCAGGACCTGGTACATCTGTGCGATCTCAAGGGGGGAGGCGTCTATGGCACCCAGCAGGGTGGCCGGGTAGTCAGGGATCGTTTCCGTGTAGCCTGCCGCGTGCAGGGTTTGTATGACCTTATTCAGACCCAGTCCAAGGCCGAGCCGAACGGTGGCGATGTTATAGGAGTTCGCCAACGCTTCCAGGAGTGGTACCTGTCCGTGGGTCCGCCTGTCATAGTTTTCCGGCGCCCATACCTTGCCGTCGGGCTGCCGAACGGACAATGCCGAATCGTCCAGAGGGCTGAGCAGATTGAACCGCCCGGGCCGTGCAAGCGCCGTCAGGTAAATGAACGGTTTTACCAGCGAGCCGATGGGGCGCCGGGCATCCAGGGCCCGGTCGAAGTCTCCATACTGATCGGTGCGTCCACCGAGTGCGGCAACAACCTCACCGTCGCTGGGGTTTACCACCACCAGGCCGGTCTGCAACGTTCCGGAGCGCAAGTGGCGCTCCCGCTCAAGGCGGGCGACGGTGGATCGGACGTCGGCGGCTATCCTTTCCTGTAATTGGGGATCGATGGTGGTGAATATTCTGAGACCTTCGGTCCTCAGGTCCTCGGACCGGTAAAGCTGCAGCAGTTCTCGATGCACCAGGTCGATGAAAGTCGGGAATTTTGCCTGGGTCCATAAAGGAGTTGGAGCAACGTCCAGTGGCCGGCGCCTGGCCGCATCCGCATCTCTACAGGACAGGACACCCCGTTTACACATCAGATCCAGAACCAGGTTGCGCCGTCCCAGCGCGCGCCGGGGATGCCGGCGCGGATCATAATAAGAGGCGCCACGGACCAGCCCAATCAGCAGCGCAATCTGGTCAACGCGCAACTCCGGCAGCGGTCGCCGGAAGTAAAATTCCGATGCGGTGCCGAACCCGCGAATGCCCGTCGCACCATGCTGACCCAGATACACTTCGTTAAGGTAGGCGTCCAGAATCTCCTTCTTGGTGTAATGCCTCTCCAGCAGGAGAGCCATGATTATCTCGTTGATTTTCCTAGAGAACGTTCGCTTGTTTTCCAGAAAGTAATTTTTTACGAGCTGCTGGGTAAGGGTGCTGCCGCCCTCCGCCAGGCGGTGCTGCCTGATGTCCACCCAGAGGGCACGCAGCATTCCCTTTACATCGACACCCGGGTGCGTAAAGAAGTGGCGATCCTCAACGGCCACCAGCCCATTCACGAGAACCGGCGGCACGTCGCGCAATCGCACCAGCACCCTGTCCTGCTTACGCACCGGATAAATCTTGCCAATGAGCTCCGGGTCCATGCGGAAAATCCCGACCGGCTCCGACGTGTCCAGGTCGGTAACTCCCGCGACTCCGTTTGAATTGAAAGCAACTTGAATTCTGCGGGATGGGCGCCTGCCGTCCCAGAAATCGAACGGCCGGCTGAATACATCAACGCTGCCGTCGTGACGAACGTACTCGCCGGGTCCACTCAGATTTCGGCTACTGTGATAGCCGGTATCGATCAGTTCCCGTTCCAGTCCCGCCGGCGACAAGCGAGCCCCTGCAAAGACTTCCATAGGCCGGGCATAGACGCGCGCCGGAAGCGCCCAGCGCCTTCCTTCAAACCGGGACTGGATCACATAATCGAGCCACATGACATAGGCCGCCATTGCGCAGCCCAACAGGATCATCACCTGCGCCGCACGCCATCGGTACGGTGAGCGGCTTGCCCGTGGGGGCGTGCGGCGAGGTTGTTTGCGTTTGGATTTTCCCGCCATCTGTCAGCAGATTACGTGCCTGGACGGAGCGGTGAAAAGTCGTTTATTTTCAGAGAAATAAAAAAGGCCCCGTTGAAAACGGGGCCTTCAATTCCGGGGAGAAAGCGCCGTGGCAAAGCCCGCTAGATCTTTGCCTGCGCCACGAGTTTCCTCGCCAGCGACCGGCGTTTCTCTCGTCTAGCCTTGATTTCCGCCCTGGCTTTTTGCCTGCGCCTTTCTAGGCTGAGGGCGGGGCTTGACGACGGATTATTTTTTTTTGGAACGCTTCTTGGCCTTTTTCTTTGTGGCCTTTTTCTTTGTGGCCTTCTTCTTAGCCTTCTTCTTTGTTGCCTTCTTCTT
>CAZNWR010000221.1:0-4218 GCA_964576645.1 uncultured Enterobacteriaceae bacterium
TCGTGGGTGGGATCCAGGTGCGGAATGAGTACCAGCGCCAGGCCGCTGTCGGCCGGCATGGCCGCCAGAAACCGCTTCAGCGCGTCCAGGCCGCCGGCCGAAGCGCCGATGGCGACGATGGGGAAATTACTGGCGCCGCGCCGGGATTTGGGGGCGGTCGGCGCCGGGCCGGAGGGGGAAGCGGCCGCGGCTTGTCGCTTTTTCTTTGCGGTGCCGGGGGCAGGCCGCTTCTTTGCCCCGCGGCGCTTATTGCCGGTAGCTGCCGCGGCCGGCCCGGCTTTCTTTACGCTGGCGGTTTTACGTCCCTTTTTCGCTCGCGCCATAAGCCTTAGTTATCAGGCTGAAATATGCTCGCCCCTTAAGACTAGTGGATTCCACCATCTCCGAATGGGGGATTCCCCGATGTCTAAACGGGGGCCGGACAATATTAACTAGTAATCGACGACTATATCGTAGCACGTCCGGTCTCCGGGCAATGCCTCCTTTGCCTCGGGGGCCGGGCGTGGTTGTCACTGAGTCGGCACCTTCTCGCCGGGACCATATCTCCAGGAACGAGACGCTACCGGGGCACGCTATAAATTATGACGCGAATCAGTCACCGGCACATAAGGGCGTTTCTCGATGCCGCCCCGGATGCCATAGTGGTGGTGGACTCGGACGGGCTCATTGCCTTCGTCAACAGCCAGGTCGAGACGCTGTTCGGCTACTGTCGTTCTGAACTGGTGGGTCGTTCGGTGGAAATGTTGTTGCCGGAGCGATTCCGCCACCGCCATCCCGTGCACCGCGCCGGTTATTCCCGCGAGCCGAAAGCCCGCCCCATGGGGGCCGGGCTCGAACTTTTCGCGCGGCGCCGGGACGGTTCAGAGTTTCCAGCGGAAATCAGCCTGAGGCCGGTCCAGATCGGGGATGGTTCGTTTATATCCAGTGCAATACGAGATGTGACCAAGCGCAAGGCAGTGGAACAGGAACTCATCGATGCACGACGGGAGGCGGAACGGGCCAATCGCGCCAAGAGCGTGTTTCTGGCGGCGGCAAGCCACGACCTCAGACAGCCGCTGCAGACCCTGAGCATGCTGAGCGCCGTGCTTGGCCGCGCGGTGTCCCCCGGCACACCGGCCGCAGAGGCCCTGGCGCGCCAGGACCAGGCGCTGGCATCCATGGCCAACCTGCTCAATTCTTTGCTGGACATCAGCAAGCTGGAGGCCGGTTCCGTCAAACCTGATATCTCCGACTTCGAAATACGCGAGGTCTTCGAGCGCTTGGAGTCTGAATATGCCGGAGCGGCAGCGGACAAGGGTCTGGACTTCACGGTCGAATGCTGCGACTGCGTGGTGCGCTCCGACCCTACACTGTTCTCGCAGATCGTTGAAAATCTCGTGACCAACGCCATCCGCTATACCGGGCAGGGTTGGGTGCGGCTGCGCTGCTTCATTGTGCAGGACGGGATTTGCATCGAAGTCGCCGACAGCGGGATCGGCATTCCCGAGGAAGAGTTGGGAATGATTTTCGAGGAGTTCTACCAGATCCGGCCGCCGCCGGGGCGGTCCCGTGAGGGTCTCGGATTGGGACTTTCAATCGTGCGCCGATTGGCAGCCTTGTTGAATCTCCCGGTGGAAATCGAGTCTTCAGTAAATTCGGGAACATGCTTCGTCGTCAGGGTGCCCCCGGGCCGGTCGGAGAATCTGGCGCGGCCGTTTACGGCCGTGAAAGCCACCCAGGACGCGTACCGGACCGGCACGGTTCTCGTCATCGATGACGATCAGGAGGTGGCCGATGCCACCGCCATGCTGCTGGAAGTCCTCGGGTTCGACGTGGTCGTTGCTACAGGCATTGAAATGGCGTGCTCAAAATTGTTGAACGGCAGCAGCATGCCCGGGTTAATACTCTGCGATTTTCGTCTGGATGGCGGTGACAACGGCTTGGACGCTATTCAGTCGGTTCGGGACACCGCGCAAAGGTGTGTTCCGGCAATCCTGGTAAGCGGGGACACGTCATTTGCCGCGCGCGAGACGTTGCAGGGTGTTGAAAACTGTCATTTGCTCAGCAAACCGGTGGATGCCGACGAACTGCTTGAGCGAATCGATAGCGTGTTTGCCAATTGATTGGCTTCTTCCCAACGGAAGATGTCAGGGAGTGTGACGGAGCACCCGCGCGACCTGTTCAGCGATGTATTCTTCCTCGCGGGTGGTGAATACATATACCGGCCGGCTCGCCTGCGTTGATATCCGACCTTCTGAGACGGACGCGTTCAATTTCCCTTCTATCTCCAAGTTCCAAGCCTTCAGCCCCGCTGCGACCCGCCGTCGAATCGCCTGCGAGTGGGTGCCGATGCCGCCGCCGAATACCAGCGCCCCGCGTCCCTGCAGCAGCGTGAAATACGCGCCCACGATCATGACAATACGGTGAACGAATACTTCCAGTGCCAGGCGTGCGCGTTCGTCTCCCTGTTCCTCCGCCGCGAGAATATCGCGCATATCGTCTTTACCAGATAAACCCAGCAGGCCGGATTGCCGGCTCAATAACGCCTCGACCTTGTCCGGCGGATCTCCGTTGCGGATCAACTCCACCACGATAGCGGGATCGATGTCACCGCAGCGGGTGAGCATCACAATGCCTTCCAGCGGCGTATAGCCCATGGAAGTCTCGACGGAACGTCCTGATTCCACTGCGCAGGCGGAGCAGCCGGCGCCGAGTTGCAGGGTCACGGCGCTGACCTGGTCCACCGGGATGCCTTCAAGGTTTGCCGTTGCCTGAACCAACGCCGCGTGAGCGGTGCCGTGAAATCCATATCGGCGAATATCGAGTGATTCCATCAGTGCCGATGGCAGACCGTATTGCATGGAGGCCGCGGGACGGTCGCTGTGAAATGCCGTGTCGAAAGCGGCGAATGCGGGTGCGTCGGGATAGAGTTCACGCCCGGCTCGGATCCCCGCCAGCGCGGCCGGATTGTGCAGCGGTGCGTGGGGAACAAATTTTTCGATGAGCCGTTCTATGTCGGCATCGATGGGTACAAGCGGCTGGTGAACGGATCCGCCATGTACGACGCGGTGTCCCACGGCGTCCGGGCGTCCGGGCAGGCCAGACAGCGCTTCGCGGATGGTTGCGTTGCGGTCCGTGCCGGAGGGCCACAATAATTCCGTGTGAAACGTGGTTTCCAGTGATCCCGGTACACCTTCCAGCATGGAGACCTTGATGGTGGCGGCGCCGGCATTGACGACAGCGATGCGGAGCTTATTCGTCATTTCTGGGAATCCACTCAGTCCGCCTGTTTAATATCGTCATTCTGGCGAAAGCCAGAATCCAGTGGACTGACGAGTGCGCAAAGCGCACACATTGTATTGACTGGATGCCGGAACTGCCTCCGCCGGCTGTTGCTTAGTGTGTCCACTGCGCGGACTTCAAAAATTGACTGGGTCCTGGTCGCTCCGCTCCCAGGATGACGTTCTCCGTCGTCCGGCATGACGAGTAATGGTAATCATGCTGGCGTATCACCACCTCCGCCCCACGCATTTCTCATACATACCCGGAAAAGTGCCATCAGGATCGTACTTCTGCTTCAAGCGCCGATATACCTCTCCACCGTATTGTTGCCGGAATTCCTCTTCCGGGAAGTAACTGTCGGAGTAGAGTGACTTGATGCCGCCAAGTTCAATGGTTTTCCTCTCCACCAGCCGGGTGAAGTGGCCGCGATCATGGGGCGTTGGTGTGCGGATCACGTCCCAGAAGCCGAAGTTGATATACGGTTTGCCTGGATTCATCGGATAGAGCGGGAACCGATCGGCGGGAACCCGCGTCATAATGGGACAGATCCAGATGGGCAGGATGCCGATGTTCTTCAATAAAAATTCGAGAAATTCCGGCGCGCGGTCGATGGGAATATCGATATCCTGGATCACCGACTCACCGTGCAGTCCGCGCAGCCGGTCCAGAGTCCGAGTGATCCCCAGGCGGCTGTTAAGGCGCATGATGCGCTGGTAAGCAATGGAGTTGAGGCGGCGGCGTCCGTACAGGCGGCGGATCAGCGGATTCTGCGCGAATACGTTTTTTGAACACCAGAACCAGTCCGTGTCCCAGCGCCAGAGGAAATCGGCGGTGCGCAGGTAATCCTCCTCCCGTTCGCGTATGGAGCGGTAATAAATGCGTTCGTAAGTGTAGTCGCTCAAATAGGGTGCCTTATCCGTGAACCGACCGCTGGTGATATAAAGTTCGTCCGCCGCG
>CAZNWR010000221.1:4228-5412 GCA_964576645.1 uncultured Enterobacteriaceae bacterium
ACCCATCAATCCTAAAATATCTATGACCTGAGCAGTATTTTTAATCCCGAAATTATCAACACTGTGATTGTCCTTGCCGGAACCGCATATGAGTGCTGAATTACTGATCAATGTGACACCCCAGGAAACCCGTCTGGCGGTGATTGAAAACGGTGCCGTCCAGGAAATCCACGTCCGACTCGCACAGTCTCGCGATAGCATCGAAGAATCGCACCGGTTCACGGCAATCCGTGTGCGTGATCTGCACGTAAGGTTTTACCGGCCGCGCCCGGCAAACCACTCGCAGGGCGTAGCCCACGGTGCCGTAGGAGTTGGGAAAGCCGAAGAACAAGTCGCTGTTTTCGTTATCCGGTGTGCAGCGCAGGATACGGCCGTCTCCGGTGAGCACTTCCAGTTCCAGCAGTGCGTGGTGAACCAGGCCATGCCGGAATGACGTTGATTCGATGCCGACACCCGCCGCCGCGCCGCCGATGGTGATGGACCGGAGTTGGGGCACCACCGCCGGCATGCAGCCTCGGGCGAGGGCGGCGTCCACAATGTCCGCGTAGGTGGCCATGCCCTCGGCTTCGATGCGGCCGGCGCGGGCATCGACGCTGATGACACGGTTGAATGTGTCCAGGTTGATACGGGGGTGGGGCGAAGTGTCGCGGGCGCGGAAAAGATTTGAGGTGCGTTTGCGCAGCCCGATCGCCGCGGGTCCCAGCCTTGTCAATGCCGACTGCAGCTCCCGTTTCTTTTCCGCGTAGTCAGTCAACTGTCACCTAAACATGGTTCAGAAGTCAGGTCCGAAGGATTTCCCCGGCCACTTATGTACGCATGCTTCCTGCGAGGCCGTCAATCGCCGTTCCGCCGGTACAGGTGTGCCCGGCTCATGGGTTGCTCGTAGCCGATGTTGCCGCGCGACACCAGTACCTGGAACAGGTGGGTACGGCTCTGTCTTGAGCGGAACATCTCGGCGCACGAGTAAAGGTACGTGCGCCATTTGCGGCGGAATGTCTCGTCGAATTTTTTCGGCTCCAGCTGTTGGATATCATCCCAATGGCGGTCAAAGCGCTCGGCCCAGGCATCCAGGGTCAGGGCGTAATGGCGGCGCATGCGCTCCCACTCTTGCTGAACTCACTCAAGACGAGGATTCCGGGTCCGCACTCCGCGATTAGAGACCCATATCGCTGCGCGCGGACCCG
>CAZNWR010000222.1:0-5406 GCA_964576645.1 uncultured Enterobacteriaceae bacterium
AAGCGCTCGAGGCATAAATAAACCGGGCATCCCGGGCCGCGCAAAAGCCTAGCAAGTCCTTCGAGTACGAGTAATTGTTACGCAGCATGAACGAACCGTCCCGCTCCATGGTGTCCGAACACGCCCCCTGATGAAACACGACGGATATTTCATCCGCGAGGGACGGGCCCGAGTGCGAATCCACAAGCCGCCGGTGAAATTCGCTTTTGTCCATATAATCGTGAATATCGAGACCGGCAAGATGCGAAAACTTGCGCGCCTCGGTCATCTCGTCCACTACGAGAATATGATCATGGCCCTGTTCATTCAGGCCCTTGACCAGGTTGCTGCCGATGAAGCCCGCCCCGCCGGTTACGACAATGAGTTTCGACTTGCTCATCAACCGCGGCGGATGATGTCTATGATGGCGCTCGTGGAACAACCCGGCTCAACCGGCAAAACCGTAACCTCACCTCCGGATCCGCGCACGTAACCGGCCCCGGCGATTTGATCGGGCTCATAGTCTCCGCCCTTGACCAGAAGATCCGGGCTCACCTGCTCCACCAGTTCACTGGGAGTGTCGTCCGAAAACGCCGTTACCCAGTCTACCGCGGACAATGCCGCTATCACTTCCATGCGCCGCTGTACCGGATTTATCGGCCTGCCCGAACCCTTCAATCGGCGAACCGAATCGTCGTCATTGATCGCCACCACCAGACAGTCGCCCAGGGCACGCGCTTGCTGGAGATATTGCACGTGCCCGGCGTGAAGCAGGTCAAAACAGCCGTTTGTCATAACAATTCTCTTGCCCTGGTTCCGGGCATGCTCAACAGCGGCAATAAGGTTCGCGCGTGAAACGATACCTTTGGGAATGCTGAATCCGGGGTTGAGCCGGGAATTCAACTCGGCCGCGGTCACCGTCGCGGTGCCCAGCTTTTCCACGGTGATGCCGGCTGCGGCGACCGCAATCGCCGCGGCTTCCGTCATGCCATAACCTGATACGCGTGCCGCGGCCAGAGCCGCTATGAACGTATCTCCGGCGCCGGTTACATCGAAGACTTCGTGAACCTTGGCGGGAAGGTGAGTACATTTTCCTTGCTCCGCGTCCACCAGCGTCGCCCCGTGCTCACCGCGGGTAACGAGCAACGCCGACAGACCCAGGTCACCGCACATTCTGAACCCCGCCTGTTCGATATCACGATCGGTTCGGCATGTTCCGGCGACAGCTTCAAATTCCTTCGAATTGGGGGTCAAAACGGTTGCCCCGCGATAACGACTGAAATCACTTCCCTTGGGGTCGACAAAAACCGGAACGGACGCACTGACCGCCGCCGCGATAAGATCCGGCGCCTGTTGCAGGCAACCCTTGGCGTAATCCGACATGACCACGCAATCCGCCATCCGCAGCGCTTCACCAAAGTCGCGTCTCAGTGCCGGCGCGTCAATTGCTGCTGAAGCCGATTCATGGTCCAGCCGCAGCAGCTGTTGGTGCTGACTCACCACCCTGGTTTTTGTCACGGTGGGATAATTCGGGATCGTTTGAAACCTGCACTGGACACCGGCCTGCCGTATATACCCGGCAAGCGCTTCGGCGGCCTCATCTGCCCCAACCAGGCCGAGAAGTTGCGTCTCTATACCCAGCGCCCTAATATTGACCGCTACGTTTGCCGCCCCGCCGGCCCGCTCTTCAGACGCGTCGATCTTGACCACCGGGACGGGCGCCTCCGGAGAGATCCGGGCGACGGCGCCGAAAACGTAGCGGTCCAGAATGACGTCGCCCACGACCAGTATCCGGGCCGAGCTGTTGGGCTGGTATTCCTGGAGCATTCTCAAGTATCCTCAAGGCAAATCTTCAAAACACCTGCTAAGTGGTCGATTTTAGCACATAATTCAGTATGTTAAGGCAAAAATGAGGCGCCGGATATCAGGTTTACTGGCCATGCTGTTGCTGCTCGGCCCGCTCTCGGCTTCCGCCACGGACGGGACCCAGGTGCAGTTCGACGCGGACTACGCCCTTTATATCAAGGGAGCCAAGGTCGCCGATATGCAGCGTACGTTGACGCATCTGCACGATGGGAAATTTCTGTTTCGCTCGGACACGCACCCCACCGGGCTGATTTCCCTGTTCAGAAACGATCATGTCATTGAACAAAGCACCTGGGAGGTTGACAGCGGCATATTGAAACCGCTCCGGTATCTCTACACACGTACAGGAGGCGGCAAGGAGCGCAAGGTCACGGTGAATTTCGACTGGGACAAGAATCGTATAACGAACACCGTTAACGGCGACTCCTGGAAAATGCCGACGCAACCCGACGTCATGGATAAACTGCTGTACCAGTTTGCCATCATGCATGACCTGGAGGCGGGCAAGCGCTCTCTTTCATACGCTATTGCCGACGGTGGAAAAATCAAGACCTACAGATTCGAATCACGTGGGCAGGAAAAGATCGATACGCCACTGGGGAAACTGGACACGCTCAAGGTGGTGCGCTACCGGCGCAACAGCACCCGTAAAACGACACTTTGGTGCGCAATTCGCTTGAAATATCTGCCGGTAAAGGTGGTGCACGTCAACAGCCACGGCAACCGCACTGTTGCCGTCATTCAGTCCTTGAAAGGTTTACGCAACTGACTTCGAAGATATTGCAGGCAGACGCGAAAATCAGTCCTCCGCCTGCACCGCCTTTTGCAATTCCGCGGGCGTCGCGTAGCCGTAGAGCTCCGTACCGTCCTCGAGAAAAATCGCCGGCGTTCCATGTACACCCATTCTCTCCCCCAGCTTGTATTCCTTCGCAACCGGATTCTTACAGGGCGAGCTCTTTACCGTACGTCCCGCATAGGCCTCGGTAAGGGTTATGGCCTTCTGCGGATCAGCTGAGCACCAGACCGCCTCCATTTCCTTGAATGCCGGGGACCCTATTCCGGCGCGCGGAAAGGCGAGATAGCGGACGCCGATGCCAAGCTTGTTCAGCTCCGGCACATCCTGATGCAGTTTTCGGCAATAGGGACACGTCACATCGGTAAATACGTAAATGAAATGCTTGGGCTTGGGCGGTGCAAACTCGATCATCTCATTCTCTGGAATCTGGCTGAGGATCTTTTTACGAACCTGTATACGCTGCTGCTCACTGAGATTCTTGCGCTCTTTCAGATCGTAGAGATCCCCTTTGACAATGTAACGGCCATCCGCTGATGCATATATCACTTCGGCACCTAACATGACGCGATATAAACCCGGGATCGGCGACTGCTCAATACTCGTAATTTGCGCGTCCGGAAAGTCGTGCTTGAGCGAATCGCCAAGGCTTTTGCTATTATCAGCGGCAACCGCGGTTCCCATCACACCGGCACACAGCAGAGCGGTTATGAACTTCAATTGCATGCGCAAACTCCTCAATCATCGGCCTGGGACAACACGTGCCCGCATGACCAGAATCATCACATGTTATCAGACTGCCGCCGGACTTTCTTGTTCCGGAGGAACCGCGGCGCCGGTCACTCCCGGGCATTTCGCCGAGATTCCGTCGTGAAAAGCACGGTGTCTCCGGAGGCAAAAGGCCACCTGTCGGTGGAGGGCGTATTGGCCGGCCTGCTGCGTGACAAGGTCATTACCAAACAGCAAGCAGCCCAGCTCAAGGCGCAGATAAAGGGGACCGGTGATAGCCGGCACCCCCTGATTGTCATTTCGGAGCAGAACTGGTCAAGCGCGACATCCCCCTCCTACCCGTTGACCCTGGACCAGCTTACCCGGTGGCTCGCGCGAAAGTCAGGACAACCCTACCTGCGCATCGATCCATTGAAGGTTGATGTCAGCAAGGTCACCAGTCTCGTGTCCCAGGCCTATGCATCAAAGCTGAAGATACTGCCCCTGGGCGTTTCGGGCTCCGAACTTACCGTGGCGACCTGTGAGCCGTATGTTGATAACTGGATTGATGAACTTGCGCGGATTACCAATCTCAAGATCGTCCGCGTCATCGTCAATCCCAAGGATCTGGACAGATACCTTGTCGAATTCTACGGGGTCAGCCGCACCATCATGGGCGCGGTGTCGGACTCGAAAAAGCAAACGCTCAGTTCGATTTCAAACTTCGAGCAATTGATCGATGTGGGCAAGGTCGGCGAGCCGGATGCCAACGACAGGCACATCATCAGCCTGGTTGACTGGCTTTTGCAGTTTGCCTTCGAACAACGCGCCAGCGACATACACCTTGAACCACGCCGCGACAAGGGCAAGGTCCGGTTCCGCATAGACGGAGTATTACATCTGGTACACGAGTTCCCCATCTTGCTGATGGGCGCCATAACCAGCCGGCTGAAGTCTCTGGGCAGAATGGACGTGACCGACAAGCGGCGGCCGCAGGACGGCCGCGTAAAGACACGTACTCCGGCGGGCAGCGAAGTGGAAATGCGGCTGTCCACCATGCCCACCACCTTTGGCGAAAAGCTGGTGTTGCGAATCTTTGACCCGGAAATGCTGATGAAGTCGTTCAAAGAGCTCGGCTTTTCGCGCTACGACCAGGAATGCTGGATGCAAATGGCCGAGGCTCCCCATGGCATGATCCTGGTCACGGGCCCTACCGGTTCGGGCAAGACCACCACCCTCTATTCGGCCCTCAAGCAACTCGCCAGTCCGGAACTCAATATCTGCTCGATAGAAGATCCGATTGAGATGGTGGACGCCCAGTTCAACCAGATGCAGGTCCAGCCTCTCATTGACGTCACCTTCGCCAACGGCGTCAGAACGCTGCTGCGGCAGGACCCTGACATCATCATGGTTGGTGAGATACGGGATCGCGAAACCGCCGAAGTGGCCATCCAGGCAGCCCTGACAGGACACCTTGTCCTCTCCAGTTTGCATACCAACGACGCCACGGCGACGTTGACAAGACTCATCGACCTGGGCGTCCAGCCGTATCTCATTGGCGCAACGCTCCTGGGGGTGCTGGCCCAGCGCCTGGTCAGGACACTTTGTCCACACTGCAAGAAATCCGGCGAAGTGCCGCTGGGTCCCTGGCAGGGCCTGGTGGGTGACCTGAAGGTGCGACCGCCGGCAAAAGTCTTCCATGCGGTCGGCTGCGACGAATGCCGTCATACGGGGTACCGGGGCCGCATCGGTATCTACGAGATACTGGTGGTGGACCGCGCAATCAGAAAACTCATCAACGCCAATGCCGGCACTCAGGAATTCCAGGAGGCCGCGGTTGCCCAGAAAATGCGGCCGCTGCGGCTCAGCGGAGCACAGAAAATCGCCGAAGGCCTGACTACCCTGGAGGAAGTCTATTCAGTTATCCCGCCGCTGAAAGAATAACGCGATCAACGGCCAGGGCTTCCCAAACGGGTGTTCCGAATTCCGCTACAGGTTAAGCCGCGGCGCGGACAACAAGATGGCGGGAGCAGGAGAGAGCCATGGTGTTTCCGCCGGGC
>CAZNWR010000223.1:0-5373 GCA_964576645.1 uncultured Enterobacteriaceae bacterium
GGCCCGGCACGCGCGCTTCGCGGTGGTCAACGATTCCGGACCCATGCATGCACTGGCCGCAGCCGGGATCCCCGTCTACGCCCTGTTCGGACCGACCGACTGGCGCCGCACCCACGCCTTCGGCCAGGCACAACGCGTGATCAGCCTGCAGCCGCCGGAAGGTCCTTTCGTGCCGGCCAGTTTGTCGGGCATCTCCACCGACCAGGTGATGGAACGTCTCAGGGCCGAGGATCTCGTCTCCTAGCCGGGATTATTCAAGAAAGAACGAAGCCGGTGGCGGGCGGGTCCTGCCAGCGGCCACGGCCTTCGTGCCCGCAAGCTGCGCGCGATGGGCCATACCCGCTGTCACCCGCCCGGACACAACTTTGCCGTTCAGGAATAATCCGGAATGACTGGCGTCCTGGCGAGAGTGCTTATTTTTCAGCGAGGCGCTGCAGCAGGCTCACAATCCGCGGCATGACGGCCGCGGGCGTATAACGTTCCCGGAACCGTTCCAATGCCGCCGCGGCCCGCCGCCGCCGCTGTTCCGGATCCGACATTGCCGCAACCAGTGCCGCCGCCAGCGCCGGCGCATCCCCCGGCGCCACCAGCCAGGCGCAAGTTTCGTCCAGGATCTCCCGCGGCCCCGGCGTCGTGGTCGACACCAGGGGCACGCCGCGAGCCATGGCCTCCAGCACCACGATCCCGAAGGGTTCTTCCAGGGACGGCAGCACGAACCCGTCCAGCCGCTCAAGAAAGGCCGCCGCGTCTCCCTGCCAGCCGGCAAACTCCACGGCATCCTCCAGGCCCAGAAAACGGGCCTGCCGTTCCAGGTCCGCGCGCACCGGGCCGTCACCGCCCAGCAGCAGGCGCAGATCAGGCAGTGTGCGCCGCGCCTCGGCCAATGCCTGCAACAAAATATCGAATCCCTTCTTGGGCACCATGCGGCCGAGCGCGCCCAAACACCTGCCGGCGCCTGACACGGATGGCGTTGTCACCGGTTCAAGGGTGGAGAAGTGCGGCACCACGTGAATCTGATCCACGGACACACCGTGTGCCCGCAGGTAGCGCGCCTGGTCCGTGGTAGCCGGAAGAAAACAGTCCACGTGGCGGTAGTACTTGAGATCCACGTAGTTGTGGGTGGTGATCAACACCCGCTTGCCGATGGCATGGGCCGCGCCGCCGGCCAGGTGCGCGCCGCGCGCCAGGTGCGGCTGCACCACGTCCGGCTCCCACCCGGCCAGCAGCCGGCGCAGCCTCGCCGCCGCCAGCGGATCCCAGCTCCCCAGGGTCGACACGAAAGCCGGCTGCAGGCCGTGAATATTCTCCAGCAGCGGACGGGCGCGGGCGCGCGGGTCGCATACCGCCAGCACCTGGTGCCCGGCGCCGGCCAGGTAGCGGCAGGTATCCACGAAGTAACGCTCCGCGCCGCCGAAGCCGCGCGCCAGCATGACCTCACAAACGCGCATGTTGACCTCGCCGCTGGTTGCCGGTGGCCTCGAGATGCTGCAGCTGGCGCCGGGCCACCGCGGCCGGTTCCAGGCGGCGCATGTCGCCGCCTTCGCCCCGAAGCCACGCAGCCCGCGGGCCCCAGGGATGGTAGCGCTCCGGTTCACCGGGCCCGAACAGCGTCAGGGTGGGAATGCCGGCGGCCGCCGCCAGGTGGCCCAAACCCGAATCGTTGCCCACGAAGACGCTGGCCTGCTTCATGATCGCGGCCGCCTCCAACAGGCTGGTGCGCCCGCTCCAGTCGCGGCACGCCAGCGCCGAGCGCGCGGCTATCTGTCCCGCATACTGTGCATCCGCCTCGTTCCCGAGCAGGATCACCGCATCGAATTCCGGCTCCAGCAGCCGCACCATTTCACTGAAATATTCCGCCGGCCACACCTTGTGCGGCCAGCGCGCCCCCGGCCCCAGAACCAGCCAGCGCGATCCCGGCAACGCGGCCACCAGCGCCGCCGCTTTCTCTTCGGCGTCCTCACCTGTCCAGACCTGCGTCGCCGGCAGGGGAGCTTTGCCGTGCAGTGCCGCGATGACCCCCATGTGCCGCTCCACGGCGTGCGGCCCGTAGGGGCGGGCACCCCAGTGGGCATAGCGCTTGCGCGCCCGCAGCAGCCAGGGCAGGGCATCGGTGCGCAGGTCCACCAACACATCGTAACGGGTACCCCACAGCCGCCGCACTACGTCCGGCACGCCGCGCAGCAGCCGGTCCTTATGCTTGTGCACAATGCGGCCGCGCCAGGGACAGTATTCAAACAACACGCTGGAGCGCTCATCGGCGACGATGTCGACCACCGCTCCCGGCCAGTGCGCGTGCAGTGCCGCCAGCACCGGCGTGGTCATCACCGCGTCCCCGATATTGCTCAGGGACACGAACAGGATGCGTTGCTGACGGCCGGTCACGAGGCCGTCAACGCCTATTTACCGATACAGAATCGGGAAAAGATTTCATCCAGAACATCCTCCGCCGTCACCTCGCCACAGATCGCCCCCAACGCGTTCTGCGCTCCCCGCAGATTTTCCGCCAACAGCTCAAGCGGGATCACGGCGCCGCGGTTCTCCCGCAGCGCTTGTGCCAGGCAGTCCCTGGCCTGTTCCAGTCCCGCCAGGTGCCGGCTGCGCGCCAGGAACACGCCATCGTCCAGGGCTTCAGCCCCGGCCGTTTCCCGCAACACCTGGAGCAGCAGGTCGATCCCTTCACCGGTCCGCACCGACAGGCGCAGCTCCGCCCGTGTACCCTGCAACGCTGTTCTGCCCGGCGTGCCGCCGATCAGATCGATCTTGTTACGCACCAACACGACAGCGGCGCTACCCCCTTCGTCCAGCAGTGTCCGCACACTGTCTTCCGGCGTCGAGGGTTCCACCAGCAGCAGGATCAGATCAGCGGATCCGAACGCCGCGCGTGCGCGGCGCATTCCTTCCTGCTCTATCTCATCGGCGCTGTCCCGCAAGCCAGCCGTGTCCACCAGGTTGAACACGATGCCGTCAACCACGGCGCTCCCTTCCAGAGTGTCGCGGGTGGTGCCCGGGATATCCGTGACGATGGCCCGCTGCTCCCCGGCAAGCCGGTTCAACAGCGATGACTTACCGGCATTGGGTGGACCGGCGATGACCACCCGCACGCCCTCCCTTAACGCCTGGCCGGAGCGGGCCTGCCGCAACACGCTGTCGATCGCCTCAAGATGCCGGCGCAGGCGGGACTCCAGGGCGGCATCCGGCGCGCGGCCCAGTTCATCGTCGGCAAAGTCCAGCCAGGCTTCGGCCAGGGCACGCGTTTCAGTCAGCGACGCCATCAGCGAACGCAGGGCTTCGGAAAAATTTCCCTGTAAGGATCGCAGTGCACTGCGCGCGGCGCGCGCCGAGCTGCTATCGATCAGGTCGGCGACCGCCTCGGCCTGTACCAGATCCAGCTTGCCGTTGAGGAACGCCCGCTCGCTGAACTCTCCCGGCCGTGCCGGGCGCGCCCCCAGTTCCAGCACCCTTTGCAACAGCATCTGCATCACCACCGGTCCGCCGTGCCCGTGCAATTCCAGCACGTCTTCTCCGGTGTAGGAACGGGGCGCGGGGAAATACAGCATGAGGCCTTCGTCTATGGGGCGGCCCCCGGCATCCATGAACGCCCGCAATACGGCCATGCGCGGCGGCGGCAGGCTGCCGCCCAGGCCGCGCGCTACTTCCGCCGCGCCGGGTCCCGACACGCGCACAACGCCGATGCCGCCCCTGCCCGCCGGCGTGGCGACGGCCGCGATGGTTTCAGTCACTTGAGGCATGCGACAGACCACGCCCTCACCGGCAAAACCGCGGTCGGCCCCCTTTGTTTCTCAGCTCTTGCCTTGCCGAGGCGCCGGGACCAGGCTGCGCGTGATAGCCCACTGCTGGGCGATGGACAGAATGTTGTTGACCACCCAGTACAAAACCAGTCCGGAAGGAAAGAAGCCGAAAAAGATCGCAAACGCGAACGGCATGATCATCATTACCTTCTGCTGCACCGGGTCGACCGGAGCCGGGTTCAGCTTCTGCTGCACCAGCATGGTGATGCCCATGATGATCGGCAACACCCAATACGGATCAGGCGTGGAAAGATCATGCAACCAGAATATGAAACTGGCCTGGCGCAACTCGACGCTCTCCAGCAACACGTAATACAGGGAAAGAAACACCGGGATCTGCACGGCGATGGGCAGACAGCCGCCGAACGGATTGATTTTCTCCTCCTTGTAGATCTGCATCATGGCCTGGTTAAGGCGCTGCTTATCGTCCTTGTAGCGTTCCCGCAGCGAGGCGATGCGCGGCTGCACCCGGCGCATGTTGGCCATGGACCGGTAGCCGGCAGCGGACAATTTGTAGAACACCGCCTTCAGCAGAATGGTCACCGCGATGATCGCCCAACCCCAGTTACCCAGAAGCTCGCGAAGATACTTGAGGCACCAGAACAGCGGTTTGGCGATGAACCACAGGGTGCCGTAATCAACCGTCAACTCGAGACCCGGCGCCGTGCGCGCCAGCACATCCTGCAGCGTCGGCCCGATGTACAGCTTTTCAGAAACCGTGCCGCTGGCGCCCGGCGCCACCTTCAAGGCGGGCGTCATGGCGCCGATGCTGAACTGATCGTCCGACAACTTGCTGGTGTAGTAGTGGTAAGGCGCTTTCCGGTTTACCGGCAACACGGCAGTCAGAAAATAATGCTGCGTCATCGCCACCCAACCGTTGGTGACGCTGCGCGACAGGGCGTGTTCCTTCATGTCCTTGAAGGAAATCTTGTCGTAGCGCTTGTCGGGCGTTGAGAAAACGCCGCCGGTGTAAGTGTGCAGCACATGACTCTTGGGGCCGCCTTTCTCGGAGCGCCGCACCTGCAGGTAGGCGTGGCCCTGCCAGGGCGCGTTGCCGCCGTTATGCACCTGGTAATCCACCTTCACCACGTAGCTGCCGCGGGTGAAGTGAAACGTCTTGGTGATCCGGATCCCGTCCTGCTCCCAGGTAAACGGAACTGCCAGGGTGTTCTCGCCGGGCCCCATAACATACCGGTTTTTGGGTGTGCTGAAGCGGGCGGCGTGGCCGGGTGCGGGCTGATCGCTCTGCAGGCCGCCCTCGGTAAAATATTTTTCCGGACCCTTGTCGTTCAGAAGCACGAACGGCTGGTTCGGTTTGTTATAGGCGACCGGGTACTTGGGTAACGATACCTTGCGAATGCCGGCGCCGGTGGTCCCGATCTGGATATCGAATACGTCGGTGCTTACCTGGATGCGCTTGCCGGCGGCAGTCGGGGCCGAACCGGCGGGCGCGGTGACCTGCTTGCCCCCGGCGTTCTGTGCCGGCGCCGGGGATGGCGCGGGCCCGGTGGAAGATGGCGAAGTCGGCGCAGGCGTTTTGGGTGCCACCTGGCCGGAAGCCTGG
>CAZNWR010000224.1:0-5317 GCA_964576645.1 uncultured Enterobacteriaceae bacterium
CTTCGATCGCGGTGCTCCGGGAAATCGGCGTTGACACAGGCGGCTCCAACGTTCAGTTCGCCGTTAATCCTGAAGACGGGGAATTGCTGGTTATTGAAATGAATCCGCGTGTCTCGCGTTCGTCGGCCCTGGCTTCCAAGGCGACGGGTTTCCCCATTGCCAAGGTGGCGGCGAAGCTGGCGGTTGGATACACGCTTAATGAACTGGGAAATGAAATAACCGGCGGGGTAACGCCGGCGTCCTTTGAGCCGACACTGGATTACGTGGTGACCAAGGTGCCGCGCTTCAATTTTGAAAAGTTTTCCCAGGTCGATGACCGCCTGACCACGCAGATGAAATCCGTCGGTGAGGTCATGGCCATCGGCCGCACTTTCCAGGAGTCGCTGCAGAAGGCGCTACGGGGACTGGAAACCGGCCTGACCGGTCTGGACGAACGGGTCACGGAACGCTCCGAGGAATCCCTGGATTTGATACGCAAGGAACTGCGCGTGCCGCGCTCGGAAAGGATCCTGTACGTGGCGGACGCGTTTCGGAGCGGTATGTCGCTGGATGAGGTATACAAATGTTCCTCTATCGATCCCTGGTTTCTGGCGCAGATACAGGATCTGGTCACGGAGGAAAATTCCGTGCGGGGTAAAACCACGGCCCAACTGGACCAGGAGCGGCTGCGTGAGCTGAAGCGCAAGGGGTTTTCCGATGCCAGGCTGGCGCACCTGCTTGGCGGTACCGAGTCCGAGGTGCGCGCTTTACGACAAAAATTCGGCCTCAAACCGGTATACAAGCGCGTGGATTCATGCGCCGCAGAGTTCGCTGCAACGACTGCCTACATGTATTCGACATATGAGGATGAGTGTGAAGCCGCGCCGAGTGACCGCAGGAAGATCATGATACTGGGAGGCGGGCCGAACCGGATCGGCCAGGGAATCGAATTCGACTATTGCTGCGTGCAGGCGGCTCTGGCGATGCGTGATCGCGGCTTCGAAACCATCATGGTCAATTGCAATCCTGAAACCGTATCCACGGATTACGACACTTCCGACCGCCTGTTTTTCGAGCCGCTGACCCTCGAAGATGTTCTGGAAATCGTTCGCCTGGAACAGCCGGTCGGCGTTATCGTTCAGTACGGCGGGCAGACGCCCTTGAAGCTGGCACGCGATCTCGAAGCTGCCGGTGCGCCCATAATCGGTACCACGCCGGATTCAATAGATCTTGCGGAGGATCGCGAGCGCTTCCAGCAGTTACTTCAGAAACTGCACCTCAAGCAGCCGCCAAACCGTACCGCGCGCAATGTCGAGGACGCGGTGCGCTATGCGGAACAGATCGGATATCCGCTGGTGGTCAGGCCGTCGTACGTACTGGGCGGACGCGCCATGGAGATCGTTTACAACGAAGACGACCTGCACAACTATATGACCAAGGCGGTTGCGGTTTCCAACGAATCGCCCGTGCTGCTGGATCGGTTTCTTGACGATGCCATCGAGGTGGATGTCGATGCCGTATCGGATGGCCGCGATGTGGTCGTGGGCGGCATTATGGAACATATCGAGCAGGCGGGCGTCCATTCGGGGGATTCGGCGTGCTCGCTGCCACCCTTCAGCCTGTCGGCGGAAATGCAGTCGGAGCTGTCGAAGCAGGTTGAGGTGATGGCCCGCGGGATGAACGTGGTGGGGCTCATGAATGTACAGTTTGCAATCCAGCGAAATGAGGTCTACGTACTGGAAGTGAACCCCCGCGCATCCAGGACAGTGCCGTTTGTATCCAAGGCGACGGGTGTGCCCCTGGCGCGCGTGGCGGCGGATTGCATGATCGGGGTAAGCCTGTCGGAACTCGGTATCACATCCATCCCTAATCCCGGCTATTATTCTGTAAAGGAAGCGGTGTTTCCCTTTATCAAGCTGCCCGGCGTGGATCCCCTGCTCGGGCCGGAGATGAAATCCACGGGCGAAGTCATGGGAATAGGTTCGAGTTTCGGCACCGCATTTGCCAAGGCGCAATTGGCGGCGGGCAGTGAGATACCCAGGCAGGGCCTGGTATTCATCAGCGTACGCGATGCGGATAAGGAGCAGGGAAAGGCCGTGGCCCGCGATTTCGCGGCCCTGGGTTTCAGCTTGTGCGCCAGCCACGGCACAGCAGCCGCCCTGCGCGAAGCGGGACTGGAATGCCTTGGCGTAAACAAGGTCCGGGAGGGGCAACCGCACATTGTGGATATGCTGAAGAATGATGAAATTGCCCTGATAGTGAACACGACAGAGGGGAAAAAGGCGATAGCGGATTCATATTCCATCAGGAGAACCGCTCTGCAGCACAAAGTTTTTTATACGACCACCATGGCCGGCGCGAAGGCGACGGTAAATGCGTTGCGGCATCTAGACGATAACCAGGTGTATAGTCTCCAGGCACTTCACGCAGGAGGTGTTAAATGGCCAAGCGTCCACTGACGTCGAAGGGCGCCGAGCGTTTGCGCGGCCAGCTTTCTGAACTGAAAACGCGCGAGCGCCCGCGGATCATCCGGGCTATCGCCGAGGCCCGGGCGCATGGCGATTTGAGCGAGAACGCTGAATATCATGCGGCACGGGAACAGCAGGGGTTTGTCGAGGGTCGTATTGCCACCCTGGAATCGCTGCTGGCTGAAGCGCAGATAATTGATGTTTCATCCCTGAAGGCGGGCGGCCGTGTCGTATTCGGCGCGACGGTTATGTTGAAGGCGGTGGACAATGATGTCGAGGTCACTTACCAGATAGTCGGTGAAGAAGAGGCGGATATCGCCATGGGACTGGTCTCCGTCTCCTCGCCCATCGCCCGGGCCCTGATTGGAAAAGAGGAAGGCGAGGAAGTGCACGTGGAGGCGCCCGGCGGACTTATGGAATACGAGATCCTCGAGGTGAAATACCTTTGACAATGGCGCCCCGGCGACACCGGGTTTGCGTGCAAGCCGACTGACGCGGAAGCCTTTGTCACATGTCCAAGTCGGCAAGTAGCCGCCGCTGGCTGAATCGTCAACACAGAGATCCGTTTGTCCGCGAAGCGCGTGACTCGGAATACCGGTCTCGTGCCGCGTTCAAACTGCAGGAGATCGACCAGCGCGACCGGTTGTTCCATCCCGGCCAGATTGTCGTGGATCTGGGCGCCGCGCCCGGGAGCTGGTCGCAATACGCAGAGCGCCGTGTCGGTCCCCGTGGCAGAGTGATCGCCGTGGATATTCTGGAGCTTGAGCCCATCAAAGGTGTAGATGTGATTCACGGAGATTTCTCGCAGACAGCCACCTTGAACGCCTGCCTGGAAGTTCTGTCCGGTGCACAGGTCGACCTTGTAATATCGGATCTCGCCCCCAACTTAAGTGGTATTCGGGCGACTGATCAGGCCCGCAGCCTGGATCTGGCGGAACTCGCGTACGATTTTTCCAGGCGTACCCTGCGTCCCGGCGGTGATTTGCTGCTCAAGCTTTTTCAGGGCGCCGGTGTTGACCTGTTCCGAAATGAAATTAAACAGCATTTTCATAAAGTTATGGTTCGGAAACCACGGGCGTCCAGGGATGCGTCCCGGGAATTTTATGTTCTGGCACGAAGCTATGCGGTATAGTTTCAGCGCGTCTCCGGGGCAAAAGGCGACTCGAAACAGGAACTTGCAGACGGAATACCGGCGGAACCCGCGAGGATCGAAAGTTTGAACGATATGGCCAAAAATCTGGTGTTGTGGATCATCATCGCCCTGGTGCTGATGATGGTCTTTCGCAATTTCGGCGCACCCGCCGCGTCCGGCAATATCCCCTATTCCCAGTTCATCAATGACGTCAAGAGCGGCCGGGTGGAATCGGTCGTTATCGAAGGGAATACCCTTCACGGCCGCATGTCCGACGGCAATCAATTCAGGACATACAGCCCGGAGACCAGCAACGAAGCGCTGATCGGCACACTGCTGAACAACCACGTTCAAATCAGCGGCGCCGAACCCAACAAGAATTCGTTCTGGGCGCATGCGTTTATTTCCTGGTTCCCCATTCTCCTGCTGCTCGGGATCTGGATCTACTTCATGCGTCAGATGCAGGGCGGCGGCAGCGGGCGCGGTGCCTTGTCGTTCGGCAAGAGCCGCGCACGTCTCCTCGGCGAGGATCAGGTGAAGGTCACGTTCAGTGACGTAGCGGGAGTGGAAGAAGCCAAGGAGGAGGTTGCGGAACTGGTGGAATTCCTGCGCGATCCCGGCAAGTTTCAGAAACTGGGGGGCAAGATTCCGTCCGGCGTTCTTATGGTCGGCAATCCGGGAACCGGCAAGACCCTTCTGGCAAAGGCTATAGCCGGTGAGGCCAAGGTACCGTTCTTCACCATTTCGGGGTCGGATTTTGTGGAAATGTTCGTCGGCGTGGGCGCCTCGCGTGTCCGCGATATGTTTGAACAGGCCAAAAAGCACGCGCCGTGCATCATATTTATTGATGAGATCGATGCGGTCGGCCGTCATCGCGGCGCCGGCCTCGGCGGCGGCCACGATGAGCGTGAACAGACATTGAATCAGTTGCTGGTGGAAATGGACGGCTTCGAAGGCAACGAAGGGATTATCGTCATTGCGGCGACCAACAGGCCGGATGTGCTGGATCCGGCGCTGCTCCGGCCGGGGCGCTTTGACCGCCAAGTGGTGGTGCCGTTGCCGGATATTCGCGGCCGTGAGCAAATCCTGAAGGTGCATATGCGCAAGGTGGCAATGGGTGAGAACGTCAACGCCAATATCATTGCCCGTGGCACGCCTGGTTTTTCAGGCGCCGATCTTGCCAACCTGGTAAATGAAGCGGCTCTGTTCGCGGCACGGGCGAATAAAAAGCTCGTTGATATGCAGGACTTTGAGCGGGCCAAGGACAAAGTGATGATGGGTGCCGAACGCCGTTCCATGGTGATGAGCGATGAAGAAAAGACTCTGACCGCCTATCACGAATCAGGGCACGCAATCGTCGGCCGACTCATGCCCTCGCACGATCCGGTGTATAAGGTCACCATCATTCCGCGCGGCAGAGCGCTGGGACTCACCATGTTCCTGCCGGAAGAGGATCGGCTCAGTTACAGCAAGTCGTTCCTGGAGAGTCAGATCTGCAGCCTTTTCGGCGGGCGTATCGCGGAACAGCTCGTATTCGGTGTGGACAAGGTTACCACCGGCGCCTCCAATGACATTCAGCGCGCGACGGAGTTGGCGCGTAACATGGTTACCAAGTGGGGGCTGTCGGAGCGGCTCGGCCCGCTGACATACAGCGAAGAGGAGGGCGAGGTGTTTCTCGGCCACTCGGTTACACAGCACAAGGCGGTATCGGACGAAACCGCGCACGTGATTGACCAGG
>CAZNWR010000225.1:0-5283 GCA_964576645.1 uncultured Enterobacteriaceae bacterium
GGGCATAATTTCCATAGATCTAAATAGCAGGTTCCCTCTCCCTTTGGGAGAGGGTCAGGGAAAGGGGTGATTTACTTCGCACAGACCTGAATAGCAGGTCCCCTCTCCCCTTGCGGGAGAGGGTCAGGGAGAGGGGTCAGGCGCGTCGCGCAGGCGCAGCCAGGTGGTCATCAGGTACAGGGAAAGGAAATACGCAAAATAAAGCTCCTGCACCTCGCTATAGCGTAGCGCCAGCGGCAGCGCCGGGGCATTAAACCAATTCTGCGCGTGCTCGGGCATGCGTATGAGAATACTCAGCAGGCCCACCGGCAGGCAGAATGACGCTGGCCAGAACCAGTAACGCCACTCCTCCGGCGCGTAGCGCAGTCCCGTCACGGATCGTCTCAACGGCAGAATAATGCCGCCGATCAATACCCAGATCGACAACAGCAGCCGCGGTTTCTCATTAAACCAACTGCTCATGTTATGCAGGTTGGTTTCGTCCTGCTTATTGTGCTCTTCGAAGAAATGCGGTGTACGCCATTCGAAAATCGTCTGGCCCCAATCCACTTCCTCACCGGCGAAGTAAAACGATCCCAGGGTCACCATCAGCACCCACATGCCCAGCCACGGCCGCGGCAACCGGCGGCGCAGCTTCCAGGCGCGCCGGCCGCAGATGATGCCCGGGATCAGCATGATGGGCGTCATCAGCTCTACGAAGCCGTGCTCGCTCATGTCCCAGCGCTTGTAGAATTCCCAGCCGCAGCAGCCGCGGCCCACGTAGATGATGATCAGAAAAACCAGCGGCATCCAAAGCCAGAACCAGCGTGGCAGATCGCGCTGATCGCTGGTGCCGGTGAGATCAGGCAAGGCCCGTTATCTTGAGTAGCAGGGGAACGTAGTGATCGGTAAGCAAGAACGCAAACAGCGCCATCAGGTAAATGATGGAATAGCTGAAGGTCCGGATCGCCAGGCGATCACTGTGATCACGTTGCATGCGCGCGGCGAGGTAGAGGAATCCCGAACCCAGGCAGACCGCTCCCAGGAGGTAAAGCGGTCCGCTCATGTAAGTGAGATAGGGGAACAGCGACACGATGAACAGCACGACGGTATAGAGCAATATGTGCAGGCGCGTGAATCCCAGTCCGTGAGTGACCGGCAACATGGGAATGTCCGCGTTGGCGTAATCCTTGCGCCGGTAAATGGCCAGCGACCAGAAGTGCGGCGGCGTCCACGCGAAGATGATGAGAAACAACAGCAGCGCGTGCGGATCCAGGTGGCCCGTCACCGCGGTCCAGCCCAGCACCGGCGGCGCGGCGCCCGCCGCCCCGCCGATAACGATGTTCTGGGGTGTGGCGCGCTTGAGAAACATGGAGTAGACGAAGCCGTAACCGATCAGCGAGAACAGGGTCAACATGGCCGTCAGCACGTTCACGAAAAACACGAGCAGGGTCATGGACACCACGCCCAGCAGGCAGGCAAACAGGATCGCCGACGGGGCCGAGATGTTGCCCCGGGGCAGCGGCCGGCGTCGCGTGCGCGACATGATGGAGTCGACGCGCTGGTCTACCACGTGATTGATGGCGGCGGCGGAAGCGGCGGCGAGGCCGATGCCGACCGAGCCGAACAACAGCGCCTGCCACGGCACCGCCGAGGGCGTCGCCAGGAACATGCCCACCACCGCCGTGAACACGATGAGCGCCACGATGGTGGGCTTGCACAGGGCAAGATACTCGCGCCAGCACTGCTGGGCGGAAAACGACAGTTCCTGGTTCATCAAGGGGGGATCTCCTGCTTCCTGCTGAAGGCGGCGTACTGAAGCAGCGCCACCACGCTCAGTAATAATAACGCGGCGGTGCCGTTGTGCGCCACAGCGACAGGCAGGGGCAAGCGCAGCAAGACATTGCCGATCCCGAGGGAGATCTGCGCGCACAGCAGCAGCAGGATCACGATGCCGTTGAGGCGCGCGCGCCGGTCCCCGGACAACAGCGCCCGCAACGCCACCACGCCGAGTACCAGTGCCGTGACCAGCGCCCCGATGCGGTGGCTCAGTTGCACGGCGGTACGCCCGGCGGCATCCATCACCCCGCCCTGGTAGTCAATGCCGATGGAACGGGTAAAAGTGAAGGCCTCGCTGAAATTCGTGGGCGGCCACCAGGCGCCGCCGCGGCAGGTGGGGAAATCCGGGCAGATGAGCGCCGCGTAATTGGCGCTGGTCCAGCCGCCCAGGAAGATCTGCACCGCCAGCACCGCCAGCGCGACGCCGGCCCAGGGCAACAGCTTCCCCGCGACGCCGGTCGGGCTGCCGCGCAGGCGCTGGCCGTGCACCAGCCAGAACAACAGGCCCAAGATGGTCATGCCGCCCAGCAGGTGGGCGGTGACGACAATGGGTTTGAGCTGCCAGGTCACGGTCCACATCCCTAACAGGGCCTGGAAGATCACCAGCCCCAACAGCACCACCGGCACCGTCACCGGCTGGCCGGCCGCGCGGCGCCGCGCCAGCGCCATCAGCGCCAGCGCCAGGATCAGCAATCCCAGGGTGCCGGCGGCGTAGCGGTGGATCATTTCCTTCCAGGCCTTGGCCGGCTGCAGCGGCCGGTTGGGATGCGCTGCGTCGACGCGGGCGATGGCCTGCTGCTGCTCCGGCACCACCATCTGCCCGTAGCAGCCGGGCCAGTCGGGGCAGCCCAGCCCCGCGTCGGACAGGCGCACGAAGGCGCCCATGACCACCACGCAATACGCCAGCAGCAGGGCGGCGACGGATACCGGGAAAAACCAGCGTGAAACAGTCATCATCCGATATAAGAGTATTTGAGCAGACGTTTCAGATCGTCGGTAATACCGCGCGGCCTCGTATCGGGAGCGTAAGCCATCATCAGATTGCCGAGCGGATCCACCAGGTACAGGCGATGTGCCGCAAAGGGCCGGTCATCGGCCCCGAGCCGGAACCGCTTCGCCGGCGTACTTTCATGCAGCAAGGCGCCGCTCACCACCAGTTGACCCGCGTAATCGTGCAACTGGGACGGTGAAAGTAATGCGCCGGGGTCGGCGCCGTATACCACCAGCAGCCGCTGTACGCGCGGGGCGTCCTGTCCCACGGTCAGGCGCAGTTGACGCATGCGGTACAGGTTCTCGGCGCAGGCGCTGTCACAGGTGCCGCGCACCAGGTACACCAGGGTCCACTTGCCGTGCAGGCGCGCGCCGCGCACGCTGCCGGAGGGATCGATCAAAGCCAGGTTGGGCAGCATGCGCAGCGGCCGGATCAGTTGCCCGTGCCGGTCGGCGCCGCCATCGCGCCAGAACGTGGCGTAGTTGAACAGGAGCCAGGCCGCCAGGTAGGGCACCACGAAAACCGCTATCAGCAGAGCCAGGGTCCAGCGGCCGCCTTTCTTCTGCGCTGTCATGCTGCCCGCCCGCGGCGCTTCACATTGAGGATCAGGTAAATGATCACCACCGTCGCGGCCATGGCGAACCACTGGAACGCATAACCCATGTTTTTGGCCGCGCGGCTGCCGATGACCGGCCAATCCCGCACCCATCCCGGCGGCGCCGGCGGTTCCAGGCGCACCACGTAGGGCAGCAGGTCCCAGCCGTGGGCGCCGGCAATGTCCTCAAGCTGCACGGTTTCGATCCGGTATATGCCGGGCTGGACCTCGTGGATCTGCTTGTGGCCGAGCAGCATTCCGGTGCGGTACGGGGCTTTAGCCAAACCCACGAGCCGCACCTCGCCGGCCGGCGTATCCCAGTGCGGGATCTTGCTGCGATCGAAGAAACCCCGCACCCAGCCGCGGTTGACCAGCACCCGGGTGTGTCCGCCCGCCAGCACGAACGGCGTGAACACATCGTAGCCGAACTGGTCGTTGTGCATCTGGTTATCAAGCAGGTATTGCTGCGCCGGATCGTAGTGGCCGCGCAGCAGCACGCGCCGCCAGGTCATGTACTTCATGTCGAGACGACGGCTCCCCGCCGCCGCCAGGTCCAGGGGCGTGCCGCGGCTGCGCGCCAACACCTGCTGGTGCAACACTTCGTTCTCGCGGGCGCGGTGAAGCTGCCAGTTGCCCAGCGCCGCCAGCAACGGCACCAGGACGATGGCGCCCAGCGTCGGCCACAGCGTCGGATTGTAGTCCCAGGGTCCTATGCGCATGGGTGCTCAGCGCCTGCGGCGCAGCGGGCTGTTAAACTGGTAAAATGATTTGTTCAATTCCGATGAGACCTCTCAACCCGCGCGAGTTCCTGCAATGACTATTGCGTTTGTATTCAAGATCGCCGTCATGATCTTGCTGTTCGCCATCTTCATTTCCCTGACCCTGGGGATGGTGTTCCTGGTGCAGGACAAGGGCAGCACCCAGCGTACCGTCACATCCCTGACGGTGCGCATCGTCCTGTCGCTGCTGTTGTTCGCCCTGCTCATCGTGGGCTTCGCCACCGGCATGATCCGCCCGCACGGCATATACCCGTCCCAACACGACAAGGCCGCCCCCGCGCAGACGGCGCCATAAACGGAAAAGGCGCTGCCCCGGCAACGCCTTTCCCTGGAACGGCTGTGGCTTGTATTTACAGCCAGTAGACGAAGACGAACAGGAACAGCCATACCACGTCGACGAAATGCCAATACCAGGCCACGCCTTCGAACGCGAAGTGGTGGTCCGGCGTGAAGTGCCCCTTCATCGCACGCACCCATATCACCACCAGCATGGTGGCGCCGATGGTGACGTGCAGCCCGTGGAAACCGGTGAGTATGAAAAACGTAGTGCCGTAGATCCCGGAATGCAGGGTCAGACCCAGTTCCGAGTAGGCATGCATGTACTCGTGGGCCTGCAGGCCGAGGAAGCAGAACCCCAGCGTGAAGGTGACGAACAGCCAGAAGCGCAGCCCGCGCTGGTTGTTCTTTTTCAGGGCCCAGTGGGCGAAAGTCACGGTGGCACCGCTGGACAGCAGGATCAGGGTGTTGATGGCCGGAATGCCCCAGGGCGGCATCACCGACTTGTACTGGTTGTACTGGCTGGGATCGGGCATGACGCTCATGGGCCAGCTCGCGGCGAAGTGCGGCCATAAAAAATTGTGGCTTTCCCAGCGCCAGCCGTGGCCGCCAAGCCAGGGTATGGAAAACTCGCGGGAATAGAACAGCGCGCCGAAGAACGCGGCGAAGAACATGACCTCGGAGAAGATAAACCAGGCCATGCCCCAGCGGAAGCTGACATCCACCTGCTTGTTGTAGGCGCCGGCCAGGCTCTCGCGGATGACCGTGCCGAACCAGCCGAAAAACATGGACAACAGCGATGCGATGCCGAGGCCCATCACCAC
>CAZNWR010000226.1:0-5276 GCA_964576645.1 uncultured Enterobacteriaceae bacterium
ATTTTGTTGAAAGTATTTGGCCCCGGGTCCACCAACAGTTGCCGGAGGCTTCGTTCCTGGTGGTGGGCAGCCAGATGCCCGAGAGCATCAGCGGCCTGAAGGTTCCCGGTGTGGAGATTGTGGGTTATGTGCCTGACCTTGCCCGCTACCTGAATACCTGCCGCGTGATGGTGGCGCCGTTGCGCTACGGGGCCGGTGTCAAGGGCAAAGTCGGGCGGGCGCTCGGCTACGGGCTGCCCTGCGTGGCGACGCCGGTGGCGGTGGAGGGCATGGGGCTGAAGGATCGCCTGAACGTGCGGGTCGCCGAGGACGCCGCGGAATTTGCACAAGCCTGCGTGGAACTGTATTCAGATCAAGAATGCTGGATCCGTATCTCGGAGCAGGGATTGAAGCACTTTGAGGCAAACCTTTCCGCCGAGCACGGCCAGTACGTGATAGCAAGGCTGCTTCAGACGCTGAGCGGTTGCCAGCATGCGCCGGCAACGAACGCGGAGATCGGGGCTGAACCGGCGGCCCCGTTGGGGGAGTCGCGCAGCATGATGTGAATGGCGCCGGCTTGGCCCGCCAGATAGTCTGTCAACCGGGGAAGACCGATCCAGGGGGAGAGAACTTCAGAATGGCTATTACCGACCTGATCCCGTCGCTGTCGAATCGGAGGACCGGGGAAGCGGACTATGAATCCCCGGTATTTCTGTTTGCCGCCACCCACCGTACCGGTAGTACGCTGCTGCAACGGATCGTCAACGCCTCCGGCGAAATCTTTCTATGGGGCGAGCCCCATTTCGTGCCGGATGCCGCCGCGCTCTACCGCAGGCTCATCCGCAACAGCGGCAAATCCCTACAGGACGCCCGCAAGGTAAAAAGGATCGGCGTCGGGGAATGGATACCGACGGTTTACCCGAGCGAGCGGTCGGTGTCGGTGGCGTTCCGCGCGCTGTTCCTGGATCTCTACACGAGGGATCTTGCCAACACGAAGTACAAGCGGTGGGGTTTCAAGGACGTTGCACCGCGCGCGGGGTTTGCGTCGAGGGTTCTGTTCGAATTATTCCCCGGGGCAAGGTTCGTGTTCCTGATACGCCACCCGCTGAACATGTACCGCTCCGTGAAGGGCATGCCGTTTTTCAAGAATTTCAAGGACCCATACCGGCCGGTGGACATCTGGAACGACAACTGCGAGGACTTCATGGAAATCCTTGGGGAGGACAGCCTGCCCGCGATGCTTATACGTTACGAGGACTTGGTCGCGGGCGGCGATAAAGCCGATCAGACCATCGAAGCTCTGTGCCGTCACCTGCAGGTCCCGGTCAAGAAGAAAATGTGGCGCGAACTCAAAGTCCGTTCCGGCCCGAGCACGCACAGGTACTGGATGACGGCGGAAGACAAGAAGGTCATCCGGGACCGGGTCTCGGACACGGCACGGAAAATCGGCTACCGGCTCTGAAGGCGGCTGGATACTCGCAATGCCTGAACAGTCGACGCGCATCCCGTTTAACCGCCCCACCATGACCGGCGCGGAGGGTCGCTACCTCCAGGAGGTCTTTGACAGCGGCGTGTTTTCCGGCGACGGTCCCATGGCGAGCCGCTGCAGTGACTGGCTCGAGAATCACTTTGCGTGTCCGCGCGTGCTGTTGACCACATCGTGCACGGCCGCGCTGGAGATGGCGGCCGCCCTGTGCGACCTGGCACCGGGGGATGAGGTGATTCTGCCTTCGTTTTCCTTCTGTTCCACCGGGAGCGGATTCGTTCGTGCCGGCGCCAGACTCGTGTTCGTGGACGTCAGGCCCGGCACGATGAACCTGGATCCAGCGGCCGTGGAGCAGGCGGTCACACCGCGTACCAGGGCGATCGTGGCGGTGCACTACGGAGGGGTCCCTTGCGATATGCACGCGCTTCATGAAGTGGCCGACAGTCATTCGCTGATCCTCATCGAGGACGCGGCCCAGGCCATGTTCAGCCAATACCGGGATCGCCCTGCGGGTTCCTGGTCCACATTTTCGTGCATCAGTTTTCACCAGTCGAAAAACCTGCACTGCGGGAAAGGCGGCGCCCTGGTCGTGAACGATGAGAAATTCGTCCGGCGGGCCGAGACGCTTCTGGAAATGGGAACCAACAGGATGGAACTGATGCGCGGTAACGTGAAGGAGTACACCTGGCTGGACATCGGCTCGTCTTACGCCTTGAGCGATGTCAACGCGGCGTTCCTGTTGGCGCAACTGGAAGCCGGGGAGGGGGTCACTTCCCAGCGTGTCAAAACGTGGGAGCACTACTACACCGCATTGGCGCCGCTGCGCGATGCCGGGCGCATTGAACTGCCTGAGTTACGGGATGTAATGGGGCATAACGGGCATTTGTTCTGGATAAAGCTGGCAGACGGAGACGAGCGCGCACGAATGATTGATCATTTAGCGGCCAGGGACATCAGCGCGCTTTCTCATTTCGTTCCGCTGCACAGCTCGCCTGCCGGCCGGCGTTATGGCCGGTTTTCCGGTGACGACAGATTTACGACGCGCGACGCCGCGCGTCTGCTTCGCCTTCCCATTTATCAGGGCTTCAGCGCGATCGATCGCGTGGCGGAAGCCGTTGCCGGCTATTTCGCTCAAGGACGGTGACACGCGGGGCGGCATATCCGGTCGAGGGGCGCCTTGACAGTTGGCGGTGTCAGGTGTAATTCGCAAGACTCCAGGAAAAGGGCCACGTCCGGCGCCTGACACCCGCGCCGTTTGAGCCGCCTCCGCATGATAAAGACATGTTCAGTATCAGATTGAGATCCAAGCCGGACAGCAGGCCAAACATTCTGTTTGTCATGACGGATCAACAGCGGTTCGACACCGTCTCGGCGCTGGGTAACCCGCACATCTACACTCCTAATCTGGATCGACTGGTGCGGCGTGGCGTCACGTTCTCAAATGCCTACAGTACCTGTCCGGTCTGCATTGCGGCTCGACATACCATCCGCACGGGCCGGGAACCGGGAACGACGCTTTTCTTCAGGAACAATCCAGGGCGTGACATTGTTGAATTGATGGCGGGTGTCGAGGAGCGCTGCGGTGAATTCCTTGCCCGGACCCTGCGCCGGGGCGGATACCGTACGTTCGGCATCGGGAAGTTTCATACCTGGCCGCGGGATATGGATCTGGGCTACGACGTCCATTTGCACAGCGAGGAGCAATACGGCTCACCGATACGCCGCCAGCTCGATGACTACGCGGCATGGCTTAAGCGCAATTACCCTGCCTACGATTGCGAGAACCTCATGGGGGAACGTACGGAGATGTATTACATCCCCCAGCGCAGTCCCATGCCGGCCGAAGCGACCGTCGAGCGATGGGCGGCGGATCGGGCGGTGGAGCAGATTTCCGCGCAGGACCGGGGCCCATGGTTCGGCATGGTTTCCTTTATCGGGCCCCATCCGCCATTCGCGCCGCCGGTTCCGTTCAATCGACTGTACGACCCTGATCGGATGCCGAGTCCGGTCAAGGGAGACATCGAAGCCGACCACCTGGACGCTTCGATACCCTTGGTTAACTGGCAGGCCTGGGCTGAGGATATTAATGATCCACTGGCACGCATCCTCAAGGCGCGATACTACGGAGAAATTTCCTACATCGACGATTGCCTGGGGCGCGTACTCGATTGTATTGAGGCCAGGTCAGACGCAGACAACACGCTCATCTGCTTCTTTGCGGATCACGGCGAAAACCTCGGTGACCATCACGCTTGGCAGAAGTCGAATTTCTTCGAAGAGTCCTGCCGGGTACCGTTCCTGCTCAGCTGGCCCGACGTGCTGCCGCGGGACGCGCGGCGCGATGAACTGGTATGTCTCACGGATCTCTTCGGTATCGCGACCAGCGCCGCCGGCCAGGCGGAACTGAGAGACGGCATTGATGTTCTTGGGATCCTGCGCGGGGACGCCGCGCCCAGGTCCGAGGTTATCGGCATGTTCGGTTCCCCCGGGACGCCGGACTTCAAGGTCATGGTGCGCACGGCCGGATGGAAATATATCTATCTGGCGAATGGTGACCGTGAGCAACTTTTCGACCTGGACCGGGATCCTGCCGAGCACGTCAATCTCGCCTCGGAACATCGGGATAAATGTTCCGAGCTGCATAAACTCGGGGCCGAAGCCTGCCGGGTCCCGGGAAGTGCGGCCGCAATTGATGGAGGTCGGATTCGTGCCTTCGAGTTTCAGCAGTTCAAGCGTCACCGGGACTACCAATTCGATCGGTCAATGGGGGTCACCGGGTTTCCGGAGAAGCCCGCTGATGTACTGAATCCCCCGCACAGCGCCAAGTGATTCGGGCCTTACCCGCGGCGCTACCGCGCCGCACCAGGCGCAGACAAACAGTATCATCAGCCAGGCCAGGGGCTGGAGATAGCGGACGCTGGCTTGTGTACCGAAGGTAGCGATAACCAGCAGGTGCGCCAGGTATATGCAGTAAATGAAGATCAGCGCGGGCATTTTCCTGACGGGCGCCAGGGGGATGACCACCAGCAGCAGCGGGAAAGCCGCCAGCACCATGTACCAGGGTATGCCGGCGGCGAAGTATTTTCCCACGACCCAGGACCGGTCCGGGTAGGGCGCCACCTTGATGCCGTATGCGCTCCACATCAGTGCCCGGAACCTCCGCGTGCGCGGGAACATCAGCGCGCGGTGGCGCAGAACCGCCATGTGCATCGCATGGATCCGGAAATAGTGGCGGTAGGTGGCGCGCGCAACCCGGACTACGCCGCGGGGGTCGTGCTCAAGAAGATACTTGGAGGCTTTGAGGGCGTAGTGATCGGCCAGCTTGACGTTGGGGAATCCGTGGCGCAACCGATCGATGAGGCAGCCCCTGGTCCAGCGCTGGCCGTTTCGCCAGCCCAGGTTCCCAAGCTTGCAGCGCATGCCGGCGGTGAGATGGGGCAGATCGGGTCCGAACGGGATGCGCTCCTCCAGCAGCAGCGGCGCCCAGGCGGCCAGTACGAAAAAGCCGGTTTCCGCGTGGTTCGGCAACTCGTGGTAACGTTTTTCCAGTGTTCTTGTTCCTGTTGCGAGGGTCATGACCAGCACCGGGGCGAGGACGCAGTGCGCGAGGATTTGCCCAGGCGACGGCAGGCCGGCGGGACTGTCGACCAGGCGCGGCGGCTTCAACAGCGCCAGTGCCAGTTGATAGGCCAGCAGGAGGAACAACCCCACAGAATAGGCAACGGCGAACGCCAGCCGCAGCTTCACCATCATGAACCCGCTCAGGATCGCGGCCAGCAGCGACAGGAACCGGGGCCGCGCCAGGTAGGAC
>CAZNWR010000227.1:0-5228 GCA_964576645.1 uncultured Enterobacteriaceae bacterium
CCGTCGTGCTCGGGCTGTTGGACGCCTGGTATGCGGGCTGGTTCGGCGCAGAAACGCTGGGCATCGTGCCCTACGACGAACGCCTGCGTCTGCTTCCCGAGTACCTGTCCCAGCTTGTGATGGAAAGCAACGGCAAACGGGTGACGCGAGCCGGCAGCGCCGGCATAGCACACTCGGCGCCCATCGTGTGGGGCTCCGTGGGCACTAATGCCCAACATGCGTTTTTCCAGCTTTTGCATCAAGGCACCCACCTCGTCCCGCTTGATTTTCTCGCAGGCCTGCATGCTTCCTACAACGCAGACCACCACCGGGACCTGCTCGCCAATTGCCTGGCTCAAAGCGAGGCCCTGATGCTGGGACGCACAGTAGCAAACGAGCCATACCGGGACTGCCCGGGCAATCAGCCGAGCTCGACGTTTCTTTATGACGACCTGACACCCCGCATGCTGGGCATGCTACTGGCCCTGTACGAACACCGTACATTCGTGCAGTCCGTGATCTGGGACATCAACGCGTTCGACCAGTGGGGCGTGGAACTGGGCAAGGAACTCGCCAAGGGCATCGCAAAGGAACTGGCCGGCGAATCCCGCGGGAAACACGATTCCTCCACCAGCGCCCTGCTCGACCTGTGCCTAAAATAAAATAGGGGACAGACCCCAATTTCTATTCCTAGGAAATTGGGGTCTGTCCCCTATTTTAGGACTGAGAAGTCACCATGCTGCTGGTAGTGTTCGACAGGCGCCGCACCAGCGTGCGCAGGAATACCTTGCTGAAGCGAAGCTGGCAGTCCACCGACACCTGCTCAATGAGCGTGGAATTAATTTTCATCAAGTACACCCGGTCGCGGGCAATGATCGACGCCGACCGCTCAGTTTTCGACAGGTAGCCCATCTCCCCGAAACAGTCGCCCTGGCCAAGCACGCCTATAGTGTGACCGTCTTTCTGGACCTCGACGGTGCCGGAAACGAGGATGAAGAAGGAATCGTCCACATCACCCTGGGTAATAATCTCCGAGCCTTCATCGAACTGCTGCCATACCGACGCGCGCACGATTTCCCAGATTTCCGCCTCGCTGAACTGCTCAAAAAACGAAAGTTTCTGGACAGCGTTGAAGCGCTCCTCGAACTCAATATCCTGCTGCGGCTTGTCCAGATAATCGAAAGCAAGACTCAAATCCGCAGCCATGTTCAATCCCATTCTGTAGCGCCGTTCCGGGTTCTTCTGTAGTGCGTGATAGATAATTTTCTCCAGGATTTCGGGGATTTCGGAACGATAAGTGCGAAGGGGAGGCGGTCTTTCGTTGATAATTTTATGGATCAACCGGGAAAAGCTGTCGGTGGCGAACGGATGTTTGCCGGTCAACATTTCGTACATCACTATCCCAAGGGAAAACAGATCCGTCTGGTTGGTAATACTGTCTTCCTGCACCTGCTCCGGAGACATATACCGGGGCGACCCCACAAACCCCATTGGCATGGTATGCGTGGTGTCCGAAGTCACCAGGTGGGCGATACTGAAATCGCCGATCTTCACATCCTTGTCCTCCTTGATCAGTATGTTGGTGGGCTTGATGTCCCTGTGAATGACACCTTGCCGGTGTGCGTAATCGAGAGCCTTCGCGCACTTGAAAATAACCTCGACCGCCAGGTTGATGGGAAGCAGGTTGTCCGGCCGGCAGTAGGTCTTCAACGTATCCCCGCCCTCCACCAGTTCCATGACGATATAACATTCGTCACCGTCGACCCCGGCATCCAGAATGGTCAGGATGTTCGGATGTTTGAGCAGACCGGCGGTGTGCGCCTCGTTAAAGAACATCTTGCGGTAGCGTGCACCGGACTCCTTGTCCTTTAAGGAATCCGCCAGTGCAACCTTGATGGCCACCTGGCGATCGGCGAAGGGATCATAGCCCTGAAACACGATTCCCATGCTTCCGCGCCCGATCTGGCGGTGGACTTCGTACTTGCCTATCTTGTCCGGGATCAACGTGCTCATGACGGCAGTGTGAACGGCAGTCTCAATTCTCAGAAAATCAATTGCTTATATTGCAATGGTACTGCAAACAACGCAGCCGGCATAGCAAGCTGACAGGGTGACAGCGCACAAAATGGACGGAATGTCAGCTATTTGCAGCGGTACGGCGCCGGTCGGCGGCGCGTTTAGTGAAGGTCGGGGGACGGGTCAGGCGCTTTTCGCAGTATCGTCGACGCCCAGTACTGCCATGCGTTCGCGAACAAATTTCAGCAGTCCCTCGTGAGTAAGCCCGGCATCCCGCAGCATGTCATCACGTTCGCCGTGCTGAATAAGCCGGTCCGGGATACCGTGGTTGAAGGCAAGTTGCGCCGCTCCGTTTGCTGCCAACACCTCATTAACTGCACTGCCCGCACCGCCCTGCACTACGTTCTCTTCAACCGTGACAAGCAGATCGTGTTCGCCTGCCAGGCGCAGGATAGCCGCTTCATCGATAGGCTTCACAAAGCGCATATTGACCACGGTAGCGTCCAGGTCTTCCCCCACTGCAAGTGCCGGTTCCAGCATGCTGCCGAATGCCAGAATGGCGATGCGGCTGCCACGGCGTCGCAATTCGGATTTACCCAGGGGAATCGCCGTCATTTCCTTGCGTATCTCAACTCCGGGTCCCGTTCCCCGCGGATAACGTACCGCGGCGGGCTGCTGTAACATGAAACCGGTGTACAGCATCTGACGGCACTCGTTTTCATCTGCCGGTGCCATCACCACCATGTCGGGAAGACAGCGCAAATAGGACAGATCATAGGCACCGTTATGGGTGGGGCCGTCCCCGCCTACGAGCCCGGCACGATCGATTGCAAACAACACCGGCAGATCCTGGACGACTACATCGTGTATGAGTTGATCATATGCCCGTTGCAGAAAGGTGGAGTAAATGGCCACAACCGGCTTTATGCCGTCGCAGGCCATGCCCGCCGCAACTGCGACACTGTGCTGCTCCGCTATGCCGACGTCGAAGTAGCGTTCCGGATAGAGTTTTTCAAACTTGACCAGGCCGGATCCTTCGCGCATCGCGGGCGTGATGGCAACCAGTCGCTCGTCCTGCTCGGCCATGTCGCAGATCCACTGTCCGAAGACGTTTGAATACTTCGGCTTTGAAGGCTTGCCGGAGGGCACCATGCCCTGCTTCGGATCGAACGGCGTAACGGCATGGTACTTGACGGGGTCTTCCTCGGCCGGCGCGTATCCCTTGCCCTTCCTGGTGATGATATGCAGGAATTGCGGTCCCTCGAGCTCCTTGATGTTGCGGATGGTCTCCACCAATCCCGGCAGATCGTGGCCGTCCACCGGACCGATATAGTTGAATCCCAATTCCTCGAACAGGGTCCCCGGTACAATCAGGCCCTTTATATGCTCCTCGGCACGGCGCGCAAATTCCCAGGCCGACGGCATCTTTGACAGTACCTTTTTGCCCTGCTCCCTGACCGTTTTGTAAAGCTTGCCGGCCAGGATCTGGGCGAAGCGGTTCGACATGGCCCCGACATTGGGCGAAATGGACATGTCGTTGTCGTTGAGTATGACCAGTAAATCGGTACCCGTGTCACCGGCATGATTAAGCGCTTCAAACGCCAGTCCCGCGGTCATACCTCCATCACCTATGATGGCCACGGCCCTGCGTGAAGCGCCGGTCTGTCTGGCCGCCAGCGCCATACCCAGGGCTGCGCTGATGGAGGTACTGGAATGACCGACACCGAAGGCGTCGTATTCACTTTCATCGCGCCTGGGAAAGGGCGCCAGCCCGTCCCATTGGCGAATAGTTTGAAGGCGATCGCGCCGCCCCGTAAGGATCTTGTGGACGTATGCCTGGTGGCCGACGTCCCAGACAAGCCGATCATCGGGCGTGTTGAAAACGTAATGGAGTGCCACAGTGAGTTCGACCGCACCGAGACTGGCGGCGAAATGCCCACCGCATTTACTCAGTTGATCCAGCAGGAATTCCCGGATTTCCGCGGCCAGCGGCTGCAACTCAGACTCGGGCAGGCGTCGCAGGTCCGCAGGATATTTGATCGAATCCAGTATAGGGGTGCGAAGAATCTCGGACATGAACCTTCCGGCAAAGAAAAAGTCATTATGAGCATGCGCCTTCGCGCTTGCAATCAGCGCAGGCGGTCGGCGATGCCTATTCGCAACATCAGGCGCCGGCAAGGCGCACGGGGCCGCCCTCTGTACATTTTGACTCAATTGATTTATCTTGTTAATTTTTAGAGTGTTTTAGTTGAAGATGACGCGGCAGAAATTTAACCACCAACCACAATGACGGGGTTGCCTTAATGGCTGTACCATTACTCCAACAATACAAAATCGCCAAGTACATACTCGGCAAGAAACTCAGAGGCGAGCGGCGCTATTCCCTGGTTCTGATGCTGGAACCGCTGTTCCGCTGCAACCTTGCGTGCTCCGGTTGCGGCAAGATCGATTATCCGGACGAGATACTTAACAAGCGCCTCAGCTATGAAGACTGCATGAATGCCGTCGACGAATGCGGCGTTCCGGTGGTATCGATCGCAGGCGGCGAACCACTGATTCACAAGGACATGCCGCGCATCGTAAAGGGCTTGATGCGCAAAAAGCGGTTCGTCTACCTGTGCACCAATGCGCTGTTGCTGGAAAAGCGCATGGATGATTATGCGCCGTCGCCTTATCTTACTTTTTCCATACATCTCGACGGCAACCGCAATCGGCATGATGCATCCGTGTGCCGCCAGGGCGTTTATGACAAGTGCATCGAAGTCATACGCAAAGCGCGCTCCCGCGGATTCCGGGTAACCATTAACTGCACGTTGTTCCAGGGAGAGAATGCGGCGGAGATTGCTGAGTTCATGGATACGGCCATGGAACTCGGGGTGGAAGGCGTAACCATCTCGCCGGGATACAACTATGAGCGTGCACCACGCCAGGATGTGTTTCTGCGCCGCAAGGAAAGCAAGCAGTTGTTCCGTGACGTATTCAAACTCGGGAAGGGCCGCCGTTGGCGCTTCAACCAGTCATCCTTATATCTGGATTTTCTGGCGGGCAACCAGACCTATGAATGCACGCCCTGGGGTAATCCCACCCGTAACATTTTCGGTTGGCAGAAACCCTGCTACCTGCTTGTGGGCGAAGGCTACGCGCGCACCTATGATGAATTAATGCAGGAAACGGAGTGGGAACAGTACGGAACGGGACGCACTCCCAAATGCGCGAACTGCATGGTACATTGC
>CAZNWR010000228.1:0-5214 GCA_964576645.1 uncultured Enterobacteriaceae bacterium
CATGGGTACGCGAGAGCATCGGTTCTGCCGCGTGTCGGCGAGCCAGTTCCAGCAGCGCCCCGATCAGGTCATCGAGGGCGGTGACAAGCAGGTCGCGGCCGTCACGCAGCATCAGGGCGTAGCTCAGGTTGTTTATGTCTTCGGATGTGCAGCCGAAATGCAGGAAACCGGCGGCGGCGGCGATCTCTTTGTTGGATGCGGTGCGTTCTCTCAGGTAATACTCGACGGCCTTAACGTCGTGGTTTGTCTGCGATTCGATTTGCTTGACCTGTCTGGCCTGACCCTCATCGAAGTTCCGGATCAGGCTGTCCAGCAGATCCGTGGCGTCCGCATCGAAGGCCGGCACTTCCGCGATTCCGGCATGGGCGGCGATGGCCTGCAGCCAGCGGATTTCCACGATCACCCGGTTCCGGATCAGACCGAACTCACTGAATATCGGACGCAACTCCAGGGTCTTGCCGGCGTAGCGTCCATCGACGGGGGAGATGGCGGTCAAGGGGCTCAGTTCCATAGTGATATCAATTAGTTCCGGTTATGGCCGCGCCGACGCATCACGGACACGGGTTTGGAAAAGCAGTATGAATCTTTTCCATTTGACGTAACAGGTCCTTGGACAGGTCCAGCGAAGCCGAGTCGATATTGGCGCGTAGCTGGTCCTTGGATGTCGCCCCGATTATGGCACTGGTGACGAACGGCCGGGATCGTACAAATGCAAGCGCCATCGCGGCCGGTTCCAGGCCGTGTTCCCGCGCCAGCGCCACATAATGCCGGGTGGCTTCGATTCCGCGTTCGTTGGAGTAACGTTGATAGCGTCCTCCGAACAGGGTCAGGCGCGCGCCGGCGGGAGCCACACTCTCCAGATACTTGCCGCTGAGCACGCCGAAAGCCAGGGGTGAGTACGCCAGCATTCCGACCAGCTCGCGCTGTACGAATTCCGCCAGGCCGATCTCGAACGTCCGGTTCAGCAGGTTGTAGGGATTCTGAATAGCGGCGATGCGCGGCAGGTTGTTTCGCTCCGCGCACTGAAGCCAGCGGGAAATGCCCCACGGCGTTTCATTGGAAATACCAATGTGGCGCGCCTTACCGGCACGAACGAGATCCGCCATTACTTCCAGGGTTTCTTCAATGGGGACATCATCATGTTCCGGGGCATGGTAATAGCCGAGGCGCCCGAAGAAGTTGGTATCGCGCGCGGGCCAGTGAACCTGGTACAGGTCTACATAATCGGTGCCCAGACGCTTCAGGCTGGCCTCCAGGGCGGCTTCGATGTTGCGCCGATCCAGGGTGACCTTTCCGGGGCGAATGTAATCAATCCATGGCGCCGGCCCCGATACCTTGGTGGCCAGGATCAATCTGTCCCGTTGGCCGCCGGCGCGGAGCCAGCTGCCGATATATTCCTCGGTCCTGCCCTGGGTCTCGGCCTGGGGCGGCACCGGGTACATTTCCGCTGTGTCGATGAAGTTAATGCCGTGATCCACCGCAACATTCAGTTGCTCGTGTGCCTGCGACTCCGAGTTCTGCTGTCCCCAGGTCATCGTGCCGAGGCACAGGCAACTTACCTTGATGCCGGTTGTTCCAAGTTGACGATATTCCATGTCCCTTTCAGTGCGATATGGCCGGATGCCGTGGCGGATGGAGCGGTAGAGCGTCTCCGTCAGGAGGCTACCTGCGAAAGAACAGATTGAACAGGATCGTTGCCGCTACGCTCAATATCAACATGGACGTCACCGGAATAAACAGTTCGCCGTGCTCGCCCTTGATGTGGATATCGCCCGGCAGCCGCCCGAACCAGTGAAACAGCGCCGGGTTCGCCGACAGCAGCAATCCGAGCGCCACCAGCACCACGCCTGCCCAGATCAGTGGCTTACCCATTCGGACAAAAGCCGCTGCCTGTGATAAGTTCTGCGCCCAATCGGTTCAATGATACGCTCCTGTTGTAAATGACCACGCTCACCCTGATTCGCCCTGACGACTTCCACCTGCACTTGCGGGACGGCGCCGAGCTTGTGAGCGTCGTACGGCACAGCGCTGACAGGTTCGCGCGAGCCGTTATTATGCCCAATCTCCAGCCCCCCGTGGTTACTGTCAGGCAGGCACTGGACTACCGAAACCGGATACTGTCCTGTCTGGGCGAGGCCGGCAATTTCAATCCCCTCATGGCCCTGTACCTGACCGCCGACACGTCTCGTGAGGAGATAACGCTGGCGGCCGCGAGCGAGCACGTGCTGGGTGTCAAGCTGTACCCGGCCGGTGCGACCACCCATTCGGAGCGGGGTGTCACATCCATCGAGAGTGTGTACCCGGTGCTGGAAGCCATGGCGGAAGTGGATTTGCCGCTGCTCGTTCACGGTGAGGCAACGGATCCGGAAATCGACGTTTTCGATCGGGAAACGGCATTTATCGACGCCGTGCTGGAGCCCTTGTTGCGCCGGTTCCCAACCTTGAGAGTGGTGTTCGAGCATATCAGCACCCTGCAAGCGCTGGAGTTCGTGCGCAGCGGCCCCGATACCCTGGCCGCCACAATCACTCCCCAGCACCTGATGTACAATCGGAATGCGCTGTTTGCCGGTGGATTGCAGCCGCACCTCTATTGCCTGCCCGTACTCAAGCGCGAACGCCACCGGCGGGCGCTGATGGAGGCGGTGGCAGCGGGACACCCGCGCCTGTTCGCCGGCACCGACAGCGCGCCGCATGGGCGCAGTGCGAAGGAACATGACTGCGGCTGCGCCGGCATATATTCCGCCTGTGGTGCGCTGGAGTTCTATGCTGAGCTGCTGGACGATGCCGGCGCGCTTGATTGCCTGGAACAGTTTACGTCCATCAATGGCGCCCGCTTCTACCGGCTGCCGCCGAACTCCGGCACCATCACCCTGGAGCGCGCTGATTGGCGCGTGCCCGAATCGCTGGCATTCGGCGATGATTCGGTGGTCCCGCTGCGGGCCGGTCAAACCTGCCGCTGGCGGCTGGCGCAATCATGACTTCCGGGAAGGGAGCCCCGGAGGCAAGCCGATTCCGTGGTTACCTGCCCGTTGTCGTCGATGTGGAAACCGGCGGATTCAATCCGGGAACCGACGCGCTGCTGGAAGTGGCGGCGGTGTTGTTGCACGTGGATGACGCCGGTGCCTGGCGCCAGGAAAGCACGGTTTCCAGGCACGTCCAGCCGTTCCAAGGCGCCAACCTGGACAAGGCGGCCCTGGAATTTACGGGTATCGATCCGGATCACCCGTTTCGCCGGGAGATCGCTGTGTCCGAGCGCGATGCCCTGGAGGAGATTTTCAAGGCGGTGCGGGCAAGGATGAAGAAGAGCGGGTGCAAGCGCGCGATCCTGGTGGGCCATAATGCGGCGTTCGATCTGGCCTTTGTAAACGCCGCAACGCAGCGCGCGGGCATCAAGCGCAATCCTTTCCATCCGTTCAGTACTTTCGATACGGCGACCCTGGGCGGTCTGGCTTTTGGTCAGACCGTGCTGTCCCGGGCGGTCCAGGCCGCCGGCCTGGACTGGGACGGCAACGAAGCGCACTCGGCCCGTTACGATGCGGAGCGCACCGCCGAGCTGTTCTGCGCCGTGGTTAACCGCTGGGAAGAGCTGGACCGATCAAATCGGTAGAAATGACAAGCGACGGGCCGCCAGCACGGATTATTCATGAAATTCGGACATTGGTGGCGGACGGGTCCTGTCAGGACGCACGGGTTTCGTGCTCGCAAGCTGCGCGCGAATGACCGTACCCCATGCCACCCGTCCGGGCTGTCAACGGCTGTTCACGAATAATCCGGGGAAGCGAGGTCGGAGCGCGCGCGCCTACCCCGGATACCGCAACACCATTTCAATCAGAATTCACAACGTCTAACTGGTCATAAGCCTGTTTTGCCACTCCGCGGTCCGGCTCCGGATCTCCTCCGCATCGAGCGTCACCAACTGCCCCTCGCGCAACAGCGCCCGTCCGGCCACCCAGACGTCCGAGACCTGGGAGCGGCGGGTGGCGTAAACCAGGTGCGAAACCACGTCATACAGCGGCTGCGCCTCCAGAATCCCCATGTCCACCGCGACCATGTCGGCTTCCTTGCCGGCGACAAGCGAGCCGGTGATCCCGTCCAGACCCAGCGCCCGGGCGCCGTTAAGCGTCGCCATGCGCAGCGCGGCCGAGGCTGAGACCGCGCTGCTGTCCCCGGCCACGCCCTTGCCCAGCAGTGCCGCGGTATTGAGTTCCCCGAGCATATCCAGGTCGTTATTGCTGGCGGCACCATCGGTGCCCAGCGCGACATTGACGCCGGCATCGAGCAGGGTCTGCACCGGGCAGAATCCGCTCGCCAGCTTGAGATTGGACTCGGGGCAGTGCACGACGCTGAAGCCGTGTTTGCCGGCCAGCTCGATTTCCGCCGCCTCCAGTTGCGTCATATGTACCGCGAGGAGGCGCGGGTTCAACAGGCCCAGTTCCCGCAGGCGCTGCAACGGGCGCTTTCCATACGTTTCCAGGCTCTGTCCTATTTCGGCCCGGGATTCATGCACGTGCATGTGAACGGGAATATCCAGCTCCTCCGCCAGTATGCCGACGCGCCGCAGGGGGTCGTCGGCCACCGTATAGGGAGCGTGCGGCGCGAACGCCGTGGCAATGAGCGGATGATGTTTGAACCGGTCGTGTACCTGTTCCCCCTTACGCAGATATTCATCGGCACTCGCGGCCCATGCGGTCGGGAAGTCAATGAGGATCAAGCCGATGACGGCGCGCATGCCCGCCTGTGCCGTCACTTCGCCTGCCCGGTCCGGGAAAAAATACATGTCGTTGAAACAGGTCACGCCGCCGCCGATCATTTCCGCCACCGCCAGGCGTGTGCCGTCCTCGACGAACTGCGGCGATACCCATTTCTGTTCCGCCGGCCAGATATGCTCGGTAAGCCATTCCATCAGCGGCAGGTCGTCGGACATGCCCCGGAACAGGCTCATGGCGGCGTGCGTGTGCGCATTGATCAGACCGGGTATGACCGCGTGCCTGGAAAGATCGCGACTTTCCCCGGGATCGTATTTCTGGCGCGCCGATTGTGCCGGTAGCACCTCCAGTATCCGCCCGCCGTCCACGGCAATGGCATGATCGGCGAGAACGCCTCTGTCAGGTTCCACCGGCACGATCCAGCGCGCGTAGACCAGCAAGTCGATTTTCACCATGGGCAGGCCAAAAATGAATTTCGGGAAAACCCGTTGAGAAAGTATGCTTATGG
>CAZNWR010000229.1:0-5200 GCA_964576645.1 uncultured Enterobacteriaceae bacterium
AGACACGCCGTGAATACGTCCCTGTAGGCTCGAGTGCCGCCATCCCTGGCGGCACTCGGTCTTGTGAAGCGCCCCCGGACCCGATTCTCCAAACCTGCCAGCCATGTGGCACGCCGGTACTTCCAAGCGGGGTGGGCCGCGCTGCGTTAAAATTAACCATATGAGCGCCACGATTTCCGAACTGGAAAGGCAGGTCAGCCGCTACCTCGACCCCGACGAGGTGGACAAGGTCCTGCGCGCCTACGATTTCGGCGCGCGCGCCCACGAGGGCCAGCAGCGGGAAAGCGGTGAACCCTACATCAACCATCCCCTGGAAGTCGCCAATATCCTGGCCGACATGCACATGGATTCGCAGACCCTGATCGCGGCCATCCTGCATGACGTCATCGAAGATACGCAAACGGTCAAAGGCGAAATACAGCGCAAGTTCGGCAAGGGTGTCGCGGAACTGGTAGACGGCGTCAGCAAGCTCACCCAGATCAGCTTCGACACGCACGCGGAGGCGCAGGCACACAACTTCCGCAAGATGGTCATGGCCATGACCAATGACATCCGCGTGATCCTGGTGAAACTGGCGGATCGGCTGCATAACATGCGCACACTGGAAGCGCTGCGGCCGGACAAGCGCCGCCGCATCGCCCGTGAGACGTTGGAGATCTACGCCCCCATTGCCCAGCGCCTCGGCATCAACACCATCAGGCTGGAACTGGAAGAGCTGGGTTTTGCCGCGCTGTACCCGATGCGGCACCGGATACTGATGGAACAAGTGCGCAAGTCGCGCGGACACCGCAAGGAAATCGTCAACAAGATCCGCAACGCACTTAAACGGCGGCTGCGCCAGGAAAAGATCCCGGCCCAGGTTGTCGGCAGGGAAAAACATATTTACGGCATTTACCAGAAGATGCGCAGCAAGGGTCTGTCCTTCGCCGAGGTCTACGATGTCTACGCGTTCCGGATCATCGTCGACCAGGTGGAAACCTGTTACCGGGTGGTGGGCACCGTGCATAACCTGTACAAGCCCGTACCCGGCAAGTTCAAGGACTACATTGCCATCCCCAAGTCAAACGGCTACCAGTCGCTGCACACGGTACTGTTCGGACCCTACGGCGTGCATATCGAGGTCCAGATCCGTACCCGTGAAATGGACGACGTGGCGGAAGCGGGCATCGCCGCGCATTGGTTGTACAAGTCCGGCAGCGGCAGCGAACGCAGCGGCGCGCACAAGCGTGCGCGTGAATGGTTGCGCACCGTTATGGAAATGCAGACCACGGCCGGCAATCCCCAGGAGTTTCTCGAAAATGTGAAGATCGACCTGTTTCCGGAATCGGTCTACGCGTTCACACCCAAGGGACGCATCATCGAGTTGCCGCGCGGCGCCACCGCCGTGGACTTCGCCTATGCCATTCATACCGACGTGGGCAACTCCTGTGTGGGTGTACGCATCGATCGGCGCCTGGCGCCGGTCGGAACCCGGCTGTTGACCGGCCAGAGCGTAGAAATCATCAACGCCCCGGGGGCCCACCCGAACCCCGCCTGGCTCAATTTCGCGGTTACCGCCAAGGCGCGCGCCAACATCCGCCACTATCTGAAGCAACTGCGTCAGAATGAAGCGGCGGCATTGGGAAAGCGCCTGTTGATCCGGGAGTTGCAGACGCTGTCTGCCGGCTACGACCAGATCGATCCCGAGCAAATGCGGAAGGTCGTGGCAGAATTTCACCTGAACAACGAAGAGGACCTGTTGCAGGAAGTCGGCCTCGGCAACCGCATGGCCCCGGTCATCGCACGGCAGTTACTGGGTGAGTGGCCGGTTTCAGCCAAACCCAAGGTCAACGGCCAATCCGCACTGCCGCTGATGATCAAGGGCTCCGAGGGAATGGTGATTAATTTTCCCAAGTGTTGCCGCCCCATTCCCGGCGATCCGATCCTGGGATTCGTGACCGCCGGACGCGGCATCGTCGTTCATTACCAGTCATGCCCCAACGTTGCCGAATACAGGAACCATCCGGATAAGTGGATCAACGTCGAGTGGGAGCCCGAAATCACGGGAGAGTTTCCGACCAACATCCGCGTCGATATCACCAATCAGCGCGGCGCCTTGGCAAAGATTGCCACGGTCATCGCCGATCAACAGGCGAACATAATGCACGTGGAAATGACTGACCGCGACGATCGCTACACTACGCTGAAATTCGTCATCGAGGTGCGCAACCGGCAACACCTGGCGCAGGTGATGCGCAGAATCCGCGGCCTGAAACACGTATCCCGCATCAGCCGCCAGTAGAAGGCGACATCGAAACGGGGACCGCTGCCCGATGTTGCGCGGCGCGGCGTGGCTCAAGGATAATGAAGCGACACAGAACCGGGCAAAGGACGAAAACCCATGATACGAAAAGTCATTGCCACCAGTGATGCTCCGCAGGCAATCGGCACCTATTCACAGGCACTGCGGGCCGGAGACACCGTCTACCTGTCGGGCCAGATCCCGCTGCAGCCCGAGACCATGGAACTGGTCGAGGGAGATGTTCGCGAACAGGTGCGTTGCGTGTTCAAAAACCTTTCCGCGGTCGCCAATGCCGCGGGCGGTTCACTGTCCCAGGTGGTGAAGTTAACGGTCTATCTCGCCGATCTGCAGGACTACCCCACCGTCAACGAGGTAATGGCAGAGTACTTCCACGAACCGTTTCCGGCACGCGCGGCGATCGGCGTCGCGGCGCTGCCGCGGGGCGCGCGCGTGGAGGTGGACGCCATCATGGTGCTTGATCCCTAAGTGCTCCCTTTCACAAATACGGTGAGGCACCGAGGACGTCGCTGCGTGTGTCTGGCAAGGCGCGACGACCGAGAATATCGGGAATATTTGAGGGAGGAGCGCCGCCGCCAGGCGCCCGCAGCGGCGGCCGAATGCCATCGTATTTGTGAAAGGGAGCACTAAGCGCAGGCGGACCGCGGGAGCGCGTTCGCTGCGGCCCGCGCGTCTGTCAAGCCCGGTTCACAGACTTCCGGGAGTCGGCCCAGGGCTCAAGGACAAGCTGGAACGACTGAAGGTCAGGAAGATATCGGATCTCCTGTTCCACCTTCCGTCGCGCTACATCGACCGCACCCGGCTTACGCCACTGGGAACGCTGCGGGCGGGGGATGAAGCGCTCGCCCAGGGTGAGATTGAATTGACCCAGATCCGTTTCGGCGGCCGCCGCTCACTGTTGTGCCGGATCAGCGACGGCACCGGCGCCCTGCTTCTGCGATTTTTTCATTTCAGCAAAGCGCAGGAGGAGGGACTCCAACGCGGCCGGCTGCTGCGCTGTTGGGGCCAGGTACGACGCGGCCCGCAGTTGCTCGAAATGATCCACCCGGAATATGAATTCATCGACCCTGAGCGGCAGGACCAGGTGGAACAGACTTTGACGCCCGTCTATCCTGCGACCGAAGGCCTCGGCCAAGGCAGGCTGCGCCGTCTCACCGGGCAGGCACTGGACATGCTGAACGCAGAGAGCGCGGGTCTGCCGGATCTGCTGCCGCCGGAATTGCTGGAAGGCACGAACTTGCCGACCCTGCGCGAGGCGCTCCAGTTCGTACACCGCCCCCCGGCGGGCGCCGATACCGAACTGCTGCTGGCGGGCCGGCACCCCGCCCAGCAACGCCTGGTTATTGAAGAGTTGCTTGCGCATCAACTGGGCCTGCGTCGCCTGCGCAAGGAGATCCGCTCTCTGCACGCGCCGGCGCTGGCGCCGGGGGACAACGGGCTGATGCAGGCGTTTTTCCGCAGCCTGCCGTTTCGGCTCACCGGCGCACAGAACCGGGCGCTGGGCGAAGTCACGGCGGATCTGAAGCTGGAGACGCCCATGCTCAGGCTTCTTCAGGGAGACGTGGGCTGCGGCAAGACGGTGGTCGCCGCCGGGGCCACGCTGCAGGCGGTGGGCGCGGGCTTCCAGGCGGCCATCATGGCACCGACCGAACTTCTGGCGGATCAGCACCTGGCCAATTTCAGTGCCTGGTTGGAACCCCTCGATGTGCCTGTCGTTTCGGTTACCGGCAAGCAACCCCAGGCCGCCCGCAGGGAAGCGCTTTCACGCCTGGAGTCGGATCTGCCCCTGGTCGCGGTCGGCACGCACGCGCTGTTCCAGGAATCGGTGCGGTTCGGGCGTCTCGGTCTCGTGATCATCGACGAACAGCACCGCTTTGGCGTCCACCAGCGCCTGGCGTTGCTGGAAAAGGGATCCACGGGGACAAGCTACCCGCATCAATTGATAATGACAGCGACACCTATACCGAGAACGCTTGCCATGACCCTGTTCGCCGACCTGGACGTCTCCAGTATCGACGAACTCCCGCCCGGTAGGGCGCCGGTACGCACGCTGGCGGTATCCAGCGAACGGCGCGGTGAGGTCATTGAGCGCATCGCGGCGGCCTGCCGTGACGGCCGCCAGGTATACTGGGTCTGCCCTCTTATCGACGAATCCGAAGTTCTGCAGTGTCAAGCCGCGGTGGAAACCCAAGCCGCCCTGTCGGACGCGCTTCCATCCGCCCGCGTCGGCCTGGTACATGGACGGCTCAAGGCGCGCGAACGCGAGCGGGCCATGCGCGATTTCAAGAATGGAAACATCGACGTGTTGGTGGCGACGACCGTCATCGAGGTGGGCGTAGATGTTCCCAACGCCAGCCTGATGGTCATCGAAAACGCGGAACGGTTGGGCCTGTCGCAACTGCATCAGTTGCGAGGCCGCGTCGGGCGAGGCGCCGCGGAGAGTGACTGCGTGTTGCTCTACCAAGCGCCGCTCAGCGCCGCCGCCAAGGCCAGGCTGGCGACCATGCGGGAGACTACCGATGGCTTCGCCATTGCACAGAAGGACCTGGAGTTGCGCGGCCCGGGTGAATTGCTGGGTGCACGCCAGACGGGGCTGCCGGCGCTGCGTGTCGCGGACCTCATTCGCGACGCGGCCCTGATCCCGCGTGTGCACAGGATCGCCGACGAGTTCGTGGCCCGCGTTCCGGACCGGGTGCCGGCACTGGTTGAACGCTGGTTCGCCGCCGGCGGCGAATACGGCGGTGTATGATCCGTGACCAGAGGGGCCACCGGAAATGATGCTCACCGCTAATCCGGATTATTCATGAAAGTAGTAAACCGGTGGCGGACGGGTCCTGCCAGCGAGTACGGCCTTCGTGCTCGCAAGCTGCGCGCGATAGGCCATACCCGCTGTCACCCGCC
>CAZNWR010000230.1:0-5134 GCA_964576645.1 uncultured Enterobacteriaceae bacterium
GCGCCGCTTAATCTCGCCGCACATCCGTGTGCGGCTCGAATCAGTTCCGCGCGCTACCTGCATCCCAGTATCGCGCGCTCCACATGAAGCGTCGCGAACACCCCGCAGCCAGCCCAACCCTCCCGTTGGCAGGTAGAATCACGCGCGCTGGGCAGGTCTGCGGAGCATACCCATCCACGCGCTCGCACCCGGATGACCGCAGGGATCGGAGCCGTTGCTCCCAGGCTTGATTATCCGCACACTGGCAACCCATGCTTCCGATTATCGCCATAGTAGGGCGCCCCAATGTGGGCAAGTCCACGCTGTTCAACCGCCTTACCCGCACGCGGGCCGCGCTGGTCGCCGATCGGCCCGGCGTCACCCGCGACCGCCGCTACGGATTGGGCCGCCATGGCGACAGGCAGTTCGTCGTTGTCGACACCGGTGGCCTGCCGGATATCGACCCGCTGGACCGGCACCTCGCCACAAGCGTGTCCGGCCAGTCGTTGCACGCAGTAGCCGAAGCCGATGCGGTTGTTTGGGTGGTCGATGGACGCGCTTCCATGACGGCGTCGGACGAACTCCTCGCAGACCGGTTTCGGGCATTGGGTCCCAAATTGCACCTGGTGGTGAACAAGACTGAAGGGCGGGACCCCGACGACGCCAGGGCTGAATTCTTCGCCTTGGGCTTCGGCGATCCCGTAGCGATCTCCGCGGAACACGGCCAGGGAATAGACCTGCTTCTGGATACGCTGCTTGGACGTCTGCCGGAAGGCAATTCCGACGAGACCGCCCCTGAGACAGGTGTGCGAATTTGCATCATCGGCAAACCGAACGCAGGCAAGTCCACGCTGGTAAACCGCATGCTCGGAGAAGATCGCATGGTTACCAGCGCAGAACCAGGCACCACCCGCGACAGCATTTCAATTCCCTTCGAGCGTCGCGGAAAAAATTACGTTCTGATCGATACGGCCGGGATCCGACGACGTTCCCGCGTTCATGACCACGTTGAGAAGATAAGCACGATCAAGAGCCTGCAATCCATCGACGAGGCGGAAGTCGTTATCGTGGTAATCGATGCCCGGGAAGGCATTACCGAACAGGACCTTTCATTACTCGGCTTTGCCACCGAAAGCGGCAAGTCACTGATCATCGCCCTGAACAAGTGGGACAAGCTGCCGGACGATCAGAAGGTCAACATTGAGCGGGATGTCGACCGCAAGCTGCGATTCGCGGCCTATGCGAGCATCAGGCATATCTCAGCCCTGCATGGCACCGGTGTGGGAACAATGTTCGGTATCATTGATGCTATCCATGCGTCCCGGGAGGCGGGCAATGCCAGCGCCTCGGAAATCAGCCGGTTTCTGGCGGACGCCGTGGACATTCACCCGCCGCCACTGGTTCGCGGCCGGCGCATCAAGCTTCGCTACGCCCACATCGGCGGACGCGATCCGTTGCGGATCGTCGTGCATGGTAATCAGACCCGTAGCGTACCGGAGTCCTACCGCCGCTACCTTGCCAATACGTTCCGCGAGCGATTACAGCTGGTGGCGACGCCGGTCATGGTGGAATTCAAATATGGAGAAAATCCGTACAAAGGCCGGCGCAATGAACTTACCGGCCGACAGAAACGCAAGAGAGAGCGCGTGATCCGGCGGCGCAAGCGCAGAAATTGACATCGCATGCCCATGAAAGGAAAGGACCTTAGATAAAGAACCCGCTTTTCTTCAGGCGCTGAAGGACCGGCGCATATACGCCCCCCATTCCCTGCCCGCGCGCGGGGCAGAATCAAGCGCAGTCAAGCGCAGGGCGCATTGTTCAATGCGATTTTATAGCGTTGTACTGATGCTGCAGGGTCGACAGGATCTGATCCGCGTCCTGGTTGGTCTCCCAGGCGCCCTTTTCGTTCAGCACGACTAATTCCGTGTGATCGCCGACACCGGTCAGGCTGAGCTTGTAGGGTATGCCCTTGGGAGTATTACTCTTCCAGAATGCCAGCTTGGAGAACCAGCTTTTCTTTTTTGTACCCGGATTGTCGAAATAAGTAATGTCGTAGGTTCCCTTGGCCTGATCGGACCCGGCGACACTGAATCCAGCCCTGTGCAGTGCGGTTTCGGTGTCGCGCCAGGCAAGGGTAAACTCGTCGGGAATACTCAGGTACAACTTCCCATCACCCGCGCTCTTTACTTCGGCACGCTTTATGGAGCCGTGCCCGGCAGCAGAACCGCCGGATATCCGCTGCGCCGTACTCGCGATCGCGGCGGAACCACCGTTGAAGAGACTGCCGATTTCGCCTGCAAACTTACCCTCCATGGTGTTGCTCTTGGAACTGGCAACCCAGTTACTGGACCCATCCTGTGCGTGAACTTGTTGTTGGCGTGAATTTGATACATACAACAGGGTGGTGCCGGGAGTACCACTCGTATCCGAAAACACCTTGAACCTGTACCTGTATACCACCCCGGCGTCGGTTACCGGCGCAGACCAGTTGGTTTCAAGCACGCCAAGTTGCTTGTCGAAAATATTGAATGTATAGCCTTTCTGCTTGAAAAACTCACTCAACTTGTCCCAGACCTCATCACCGGTTCCGCGCACGGTTACCGTGTGGCCGTCAAGAGCCGTATCACTTACCGTATTCTGGGCTACCTGAGCGGGAGCGGAACGGTTGCGCTGATATTTCGAAAGAGTTGCCTGCCTCTCGTCCGGAATTGCCATGGACTTATTCTCGCTGTACTTGGTCAGGTCGGGAGGCACCTCCAGATCCGGCAGGGTTTTGCTCTTCTTGTATTCCGTCTGGCGGTCCGGGATCATTTTGTCGAGACTTGGCATGTACTTGCAGCCGGCAACCAGGACGATACAAACTATCAATAATACGTTTTTAAGCATTTCAGAAATCCACAGGTTTCAAATTACGCCCGCCGTATGCATGGCGGCCTCAAGATCGGGCTCGTGTGTCCTTGACAGCCAGGTTAAAGGCAGCCGTATTCCATCCTCGATCAACCCCAGCCTGTGCACGGCCCATTTCACGGGTATGGGATTCGATTCAAGAAACAGGGCCCGGTGGAGTTGGTACAGTCCGGCATCGATCTGCTCAGCTCCGGCCCGGTCACGGGCAATCGCCGATTCACACATGTCATGCATCGCTGCCGGTGCCACGTTAGCGGTAACGGATATGACGCCGTTTCCGCCCCGCAGCATGAACTCGCAGGCAGTTGCATCATCGCCGCTGACCAGCATGAAATCGTTTCCGCATGCCTCCCTCATCCGACCCACTCTGTCCAAGTCGGCGCTGGCCTCCTTGATACCGATGATGTTCGGCAATCTGGAAAGCCGCACCACGGTATCCGGAAGCATGTCGCAGGCGGTTCGACCAGGCACATTATATAAAATCTGCGGAATGTCCACCGTTTCCGCAATTACCTTGTAGTGCTGATAAAGCCCTTCCTGGGTGGGTTTATTGTAATAGGGGGTCACCAGAAGACACGCGTCAGCCCCCGCCTCCCTCGCGCTACGCGTCAGGTTAATCGCCTCCGTGGTTGAGTTGGCTCCGGTGCCGGCAATCACCGGCACCCGCCGGTTTACGATCTCGACCGTGCGGCGTATCACCTCGCAGTGTTCCTGTTCACTGAGAGTCGCAGACTCACCGGTAGTTCCTACTGGAACAATGGCGTCCGTCCGCCGTTCGATATGGAACTCGATAAGGCGCTCCAGGGCCGGCCAGTCTACCGGGATACCCGGGCCGACACCCTGCTCCATGGGCGTGACAAGTGCGACCATACTGCCTGTGAACATGGACTACGCCGAAGCAGACGGCACCCCGCGGGGGGCCGGGCGCCGCGCAAAAACCGATTGAATTCCAGACACTTGAAACACCAGTGGAAACAAGGGCGTTATGGTACTTGGATGCCATGGGCATGACAAGACGGCCGGCGCGACCCGGGGCTTGCGGGAGACGGGGCAAGTCTTCAGAATTCGACGTTCCTTTTCCGACTCTTTCCCGGCCTGGACTATGCTTCAATATCTGGTATTAACCGCCTTGGGCGAGGATGCGCCCCGCCTCATGGAGCAGTTCAGCAAGGGGGTACGTGACTGCGGCTGCAATATCATCGATAGCAGATTAACGGTTCTCGGTGGTGAATTTTCACTGGTCATGATGGTGTCCGGCACCTGGGACGCCATAGCCAAAATTGAGGATCAGCTTCCCAAGCTCAGCCAGGAACTGGGGCTGGACGTGCATTCCAGGCGCACCAAGGTGCGCCAGCCCGGGCCGTCCCTCATGCCCTATGCCATCGATGTGGTCTGCTGCGACCGTCCAGGCGTCGTGCACGATATTGCCAAGTTTATTACTGACAATGAACTGCAGATCCAGGACATGTACACCAACACTTACCGTGCGTTGCACACGGAAACACCCATGTTTTCACTGCACATGACGGTCAATGTTCCCGTTAACGTTTCCATCTCGGCGCTGCGCGGGGACTTTATGGACTTCTGTGATCGCCTCAATCTCGATGCTATTATTGAACCTGTGAAGTAGGCGGGTGACACGCTTACGGCATAAATCCGATCATCTCAGTACCGGTTAACCGTACTTATGACGAATCTCAGTATCGGCAGGAAAGTGCCGGACTTCAAACTGCCTTCCACCGGCGACAAGGAGGTCAAACTCTCGGATTGCCGGGGCATGAATGTAGTACTTTATTTCTACCCCAGGGATAACACTCCCGGCTGCACCAGGGAAGGACAGGATTTCCGCGACAGCATTCGCAAGTTCCGCGCGCGCAATACCGTGGTGCTGGGCGTTTCCAGGGACAACATGAAATCCCACGAGAAATTCAAGGATGCGCAGAAATTCAGCTTCGACCTTCTGTCGGACGCCGATGAAAAGCTGTGCCGACGATTTGATGTGATCAAGCAGAAGAACATGTATGGGAAAAAGGTCCTGGGAATTGAGCGCAGTACCTTTCTTATCGATGCGGAAGGCATCCTGCGCAAGGAGTGGCGCAAGGTAAAGGTGGAAGGCCACGTCGACGACGTTTTGCAGTCCCTGAAAGAACTCTAAAATCCGATCCCAGCCGATGACCAACGGCAACCCGCGCCGCCTGTTCGTGCTTGATACGAACGTGTTGATGCATGATCCCACGGCCCTGTTCCG
>CAZNWR010000231.1:0-5132 GCA_964576645.1 uncultured Enterobacteriaceae bacterium
CTGCAGCCGGCCTTGCGCGATCTGGTCATGGTGCTTTTGGTTATGTACGTGTTCCAGGGACTGGCCACGGTTCATAGAACGGTGGCCGGCAAGCGTCTGTCCCGGGTTTGGCTGGTGGTTATGTACGGCATGCTGTTGCTGATACCGGACGTGATCCTGTTCATTGCCTGCATCGGCATGGCGGATTCCCTGTTGGGGTCGGTGCTGCAGGGCGGGGGCCGCCGGCCGCAATGAATCCGCCCGGCCGGGCGAAAATAGTTGACGAATTTCAAGGACCTGTACGGAGCAATCAGGACTTTGCGGGGGCGTCTCCGAAGACAACCGGCTGCGCCCCCTGTGATATTATTTGAGTGGCAATGATAGAGGTGACGTGATGCAAGTCATACTGCTGGAAAAGATCCGGAAACTGGGCAACCTGGGCGACACGGTCAAGGTGCGCGCCGGGTACGGCCGCAATTATCTGATCCCGGGCGGCAAGGCTGTTCCTGCCACGGCGGACAATGTGGCCAAGTTCGAGGCGCGCCGTGCCGAGCTGGAAAAGGCCCAGGCGGATGCCTACGAGGTGGCCACCGCCAGGGCGGAAAAGTTCAAGGAAGTGGCCGCCGTGACCATACGGCGCAAAGCCGGCTCCGAGGGCAAGCTGTACGGTTCGGTGGGAACCATGGATATCGCCCAGGCGGTGACGGATACGGGTATTGAACTTGAGAAACATGAAGTCAAGCTGCCGGACGGACCGCTCCGGCAGACGGGGGAGTACGAGCTTGACCTGAACCTGCACGCGGACGTTGACGCGCGCATCAGGGTCATCGTCGCGCCCGAGGAGGAGTGATTGGCTGAACAGGGCCCGCCGGCCTGCCGCGGCATGCGACACCGCGGTGGTGCAGCAGTCGCCCCGGCATCCCGGTCACGGTAACGGCCGCCGTTGCGGCGCCTGGTTCAGCAAAACCACAACATCATGCCGGAAGCCGCGCAATCCAAGCCGGATATCGAGACCCGGGCGCTGAAGATCCCGCCGCATTCGGTGGAGGCGGAGCGGGCGGTTCTGGGCGGCGTGCTGCTGGACGCGTCCGCCTGGATGAAAGTGGCTGAACGTATCCAGGCCTCAGACTTCTATCGCCACGATCACCGCGTCATCTTCGAGGCCATGAACGCCCTGGACTCGGCGGGCGAGCCGCTCGATATCGTCACCGTGGCGGAGTGGCTGGAAAACCATCAGAAACTTGACGAGGCGGGCGGACTGAGTTTTCTCGCCGCCCTCGCGGAGAATACCCCCAGCGCGAGCAACATAGCGGCCTACGCCGACATCGTGCGTAAGCGCTCCATCCTGCGTCAGCTTATCCATGCCACCAACGAGATCGGGGAAGCCGTGTTCAACCCCATGGGCCGTAGCAGCGACGAAATTCTCGATCATGCCGAGCAGACGGTATTCGAGATAGCGGAACAGGAGTCACGCGGCCGAAAAAATTATGCGCCCATAAAGGACCTGCTGGTGGCGGCCCTGGACCGGGTCGACGAATTATTCCACAAGAAAAGCGCCATCACCGGAGTCGCCACGGGATTCAGCGATTTTGACGACCGTACCGCCGGCCTGCAGCCCTCGGACCTGATTATCGTCGCGGGGCGCCCGTCCATGGGCAAGACCGCATTCGCGGTCAATATCGCGGAGCACGCCGCGATCAAGGACAAGATGTCGGTTGCGGTGTTCAGCATGGAAATGCCCGGCGAGCAGCTCGCCATGCGCATGATGTCCTCGCTCGGTCGTATCGATCAGCACAAGGTGCGCACGGGCAAGCTGCGCGACGAGGACTGGCCGCGCCTCACCTCGGCCGTGGAGATCATGAAGGACGCCAAGTTGTTCGTGGACGATACCCCGGCCCTGACGCCGGCCGAACTCAGGGCGCGTTGCCGCCGGTTGGCGCGCGAATACGGCCTGGACCTGATTATCGTGGATTATCTGCAGCTCATGCAGGTGCCCGGGACCAAGGAAAATCGGGCTACGGAGATTTCCGAGATTTCGCGCTCCCTGAAAGCCATGGCCAAGGAACTGCGCGTGCCGGTAGTGGCGCTGTCGCAATTGAATCGAAGCCTGGAACAGCGCCCCAATAAGCGGCCGGTGATGTCTGATTTGCGCGAGAGCGGTGCCATTGAACAGGACGCGGACGTGATCGTGTTCATCTACCGCGACGAAGTATACGACGAGGACAGTGCCGACAAGGGTATTGCGGAGATTATCATCGGCAAGCAGCGCAATGGACCCATCGGCACCGTGAAGCTTGCCTTTCTCGGGCAGTACACCCGTTTCGAAAACTATACAGAGGAGCAGCCTCCCTACCTGCCGGGACCGTTTGAATGACCCGGCCGGCCCAGGTCGTCGTCGACCTCGACGCGGTGCGGCACAATCTCTCCTGCGTACGCCGGTTCGCTCCAAAGGCGCGGATCATGGCGGTGGTCAAGGCGGATGCCTATGGCCACGGCATTGAAAGGATTGCCGGCGCGCTGGACGGCGCCGACGCGTTCGGCGTGGCGTGCCTGGAAGAGGCGCTGCAGGTGCGTGCTGCGGCGTCCCAACCCGTGGTGCTGCTGGAAGGGCCGTTTACGGATACGGAATTGCAGCGTATCTCCCGTTCCGGCTTCGAAATAGTTGTCCACCACCGCCTGCAGATCGAAATGCTGGAGCGTGCCCGCTTGCCGCGCCCGCTGCCCACCTGGCTGAAGCTGGACACCGGCATGCACCGGCTTGGCTTCGAACCCGGGGAGGTGGCCACAGTCCGCAAACGGCTGCTTGCCTGTGAAGCGGTCAAGGCGCCGCTGCGGTTGATGACGCACCTGGCCAACGCCAGCGATGCGGACGATCCGTTTACCGGGGCCCAGCTCGAGGCTTTCCAGCGCGCCTGTGAGGGGCTGGAAGAGGAACGCAGCATCGCCAATTCCGCCGGCGTGATTGCCTGGCCCGGCAGCCATGGGCAGTGGGTGCGCCCCGGCCTGATGTTGTACGGCGTTTCTCCCCTGGAAGGCGCGTGCGCGGCGGATCACGGGCTGCGCCCGGTCATGGCCCTGCGGTCGGCCCTGATTTCAGTGAAGCGGCTGCGTAAGGGCGAGCCGATCGGTTACGGCGCGTCATGGCGCTGCCCGGAGGACATGGATGTGGGCGTGGTGGCGGCGGGCTATGCCGACGGTTATCCTCGCCATGCGCAATCGGGTACGCCGATGCTGGTAAAAGGGTACCGGGCCGGTGTGATCGGCTTCCCGTCCATGGACATGCTCACCGTTGATCTTCGCAATGTCCCCGGTGCCGCCGTCGGCGATCCGGTGGAGTTGTGGGGGCCGGAGCTCCCCATAGAAGAAGTCGCCAAGTACGCCGGAACCGTCCCCTATGAACTGCTTTGCGGCGTGCACAAACGTCTCAGCTATGTTGAAGCAGCCAGGGACATTTGCACCGCTCGGCACGTCGGGGAGTCCTTCTGAAGCCACGCTTTGAACTGTTGACGGAAATAGGCAAGAACCTGCAGCGATCTTTCGCCGATACGCCAGGAACGCAAAGGGGCGCCAGGGGTCGGAACGCGTGCGCCGACCCCTGTTGCCGGTTTTCCTGGCGTAGTTCGAGATCTTGGCGAGAAACATGTTGGGTTCCGGCTGAGCCGGTTTAGTTGAAATATGGCCAGGGCGAAGACCCAGTATCAATGCGCTGAATGCGGTGCGGCAACGCCCAAGTGGGCCGGCCAGTGCCCGGACTGCGGCGCCTGGAATACATTGGTGGAGACGCCGGTGCCGGCGGTGTCCGGTGGGCGCGGAAGAATACGTTCGCAGCCCGCGGCGGAACCGGCCGTCGTGACCCTGGGCGGCCTGTCCGGGGGCAGGCAGGGCCGCACCGGTACCGGCCTGGCGGAACTTGACCGGGCCATTGGCGGCGGCCTGGTGGCCGGCTCGGTGATCCTGATCGGCGGCGACCCCGGGATCGGGAAATCGACGCTGCTGGTTCAGGTCACGGCCTCGATTGCGGATTCGACGGGACTCAAGGCCCTGTACGTAAGCGCGGAAGAATCCGCCGAACAGATCGATATGCGCGCCCGGCGTCTGGGTCTGCCCCGGGACAAACTGCGGATTTGCACGGAGAATCAATTGGAGCGCATCCTGGCCGCCGCCGCATCCGAGCGCCCCGCCGTGCTCGTCATCGATTCCATCCAGACCGTGTTCACCGAAGAACTGCAATCGGCGCCCGGCGCCGTGGCCCAGGTCAGGGAATGCGCAGCGCAACTGGTCCAGTTCGCCAAGCACACCGACACGTCGGTATTCCTGGTCGGGCACGTTACCAAGGAAGGTACCCTGGCGGGCCCCAGAGTGCTGGAGCACATGGTGGACACGGTTCTCTATTTCGAAGGCGACAGCGGCAGCCGTTATCGCGTCATTCGTTCCGTCAAGAACCGCTTCGGCGCCGTCAACGAACTCGGGGTATTCGCCATGACCGACCGCGGCCTGCGGGAGGTGACCAATCCCTCCGCCATTTTCCTCTCAAGGCATGAACAGGAGGTATCGGGCAGCGTCGTCATGGTGACACGGGAAGGGACCCGCCCATTATTGGTGGAAGTGCAGGCCCTGGTCGACAGCTCGTTCGGAAACTACCCCAGGCGGGTCACGCTGGGTCTGGAGCAGAACCGCTTGATCATGCTGCTGGCGGTGTTGCACCGGCACGCCGGGATCAATACCGCGGACCAGGACGTATTCGTAAATGTGGTGGGTGGGGTCCGGATTGCCGAGACGGCCGCCGACCTGGCGCTGCTGGTGTCGGTGATTTCCAGCCTGCGCGACCGCCCGGTACCGCGCGACGTGGTTCTGTTCGGTGAAGTGGGTCTTTCCGGCGAGATCCGGCCGGTGCAAAACGGTCCGGAGCGGATCAGCGAAGCGCGCAAGCACGGCTTCCGGCGCGCCCTGGTGCCGGCGGCGAACAAGCCCCGCGGCGCCGTTGAAGGAATGGAGGTGATCGGCGTGCAGCGGCTGACGCAGGCGCTGGCCACCCTGTTCGAATGAAACCTTAGGTGCTCTGAAACCTGACCCACACGGCCATGGGCGTTGCGGTATCCGGGTGACGGAACGTGAGCCGCAGGGACGCGGCGATCGAGCGTACAGGGACGTAT
>CAZNWR010000232.1:0-2373 GCA_964576645.1 uncultured Enterobacteriaceae bacterium
GCCGCCGGCTGAAGCCGGCTCTGTTGTTCCGGAATGACGAGGGAGCAGGAGGCCGCCTCTGTTGTTCCGGAATGACGAAGGAGTATTGTCATTCCGGCCTTTGGCCGGAATCCAGTCGATAAAACACCCGCGCAGCGGGCTCATTAAATGTTGCAATGTGACATGTGCAACTGCATGCTGGCTTAAGGAAAAACACGAACGAGGGGGATCCGGCGCCCATGACCGCCGCGACAGCAGAACTCAAGGACCTGCGCGCCGCCGTGAAGCGGGACAAGGACGGGCTGTTCAAGCGCCTGGTGGCGGAGCACCATCCGGGCATGCTGTCCCTGGCGAAACGGTTTCTGCGCGAAGGCGAGGCGGAAGAAGCAGTGCAGGACGCCTGGATCGCCGCCTACAAATCCATTGATAGATTTGAAGGCCGCAGCGCCGTGCGCACCTGGCTGTTCCGCATTGTCATCAACGAAGCCAAGATGCGGCTGCGCAGGGGTGGCCGCGAACTGACCGTGGACTTTTCCCCTGCCGAGACCGACGCCCTGGCTGGTCGGTTCCACGCGGACGGCCACTGGAGCGCGCCGCCGGAACACTGGAAAGCGCATTCCCCCGACGAGCTGTTGTCGGAGCAGGACCTGCTGGAATGCCTGGAAAAGCATATGGGGTTGCTGCCGGACAGCCAACGATCCGTGTTGGAGTTGCGCGACATCCAGGGAGTGGAACTGGATGAGATCTGTAATTTGCTCGAGATCAGCGCATCTAATGTACGCGTGCTGCTGCATCGGGCGAGAACGCGCGTGTTCAGCATGGTGGACCACTACCAGGTGACGGGCGAATGCTGAAGTGCAAGGAATTCGTGGCGCAGGCCGACGAACTTCTGGCGGGCGACTTGTCGCTGCGCCAGCGCCTTGCCGCGCACTTTCACCTGTTGATCTGCGGCAACTGCCGGCGTTACTGGCGCCAGCTTCGCCTCTTGGTATCCGCCCTGGGGAAAATGGGCAAGCGCGCCTCTGACGAAGTCGTGGACCGGATCATGCAGGCCATCCGCGCCGGGGTCTGAAAATCCTCCTGTCGGGAGCTGACTTCTGTTCCCGCTTCACGCACCTTTAAGAGCGAAGCTATTCCCGGGGGACAAGGAGAGGTTCTGCGGCGACAATAAATAAGGTGGTGGAGAACCGTTTTTTGCGGCAAGCTTCGCTCCCATGCACGGCTTGCTCGTCCCATTTATCCTCGGCGTCATTGAAGGCGTTACCGAGTTTATCCCCATTTCCTCGACCGGCCACCTGCTGATTGCGGAGAAACTGCTGCATTCCCACCGCAGCCTTGTGTTCAACGTCGTTATCCAATGCGGCGCGGTCGTTGCTGTAATTCCCCTGTTTCGTCAACGGATTTCGCAGTTCATCTTCCATTGGCGCGAAAGGAAAACGCAGTTGTATATGCTGAAGATTTTGCTTGCCTTTGCGATCACCGGCATGGGGGGGCTTGTCATCGATCACTACCAGTTCAAACTGCCCGAGAACCTGGCGCCGATCGCCTGGGCTTTGCTGATCGGGGGGCTGGCGTTTCTGGCCGTGGAATGGCATCTGCGTGAAAAGCCGCTCGGCAACCAGGTGACCTGGGGTATCGTCCTGGCTGTCGGGTTTGGGCAATTGGTCGCGGCCGTCTTCCCCGGCACCTCGCGGTCCGGCAGCACCATTCTGTTCTCATTAATGCTGGGATTAAATCGGCCGCTCGCCACGGAATTCTCCTTTCTGGTCGGCATCCCCACGATGCTGGCCGCCGGCGGGTGGGAATTGTTCAAGGCGACACACCATCCCGCCTCCGAGGTCGTAACGGAACACTGGGATCAGTTGCTGTTCGCCAGCGTCGTGGCGGCCATTGTTTCCTTTATTGTCGTCAAATGGTTGTTGCGATATATCCAAACGCACACCTTCAGCGCGTTCGGCTGGTATCGGATCGTTCTGGCGCTTGGAATGTTCCTGTTTTTCATGAAGTAAAGCTGCAACTTGCGGATCTGAAATTCTTATCCGGTGCCCGGATATCCTATGTGGGGATCAGCGGCATCAACAGGTGCGAGGGATGCTGCGAGTCGTGCAGCACCGTGTGCTCCGTTTCCACGGCGTTGTTGACGTGGTACCAGATGGCGAAATCCTCCCACGGCGAATCCTGGCCCTTGATCAGCAACTGCATGCGGTGGCCTTTCCTGAACACGAACGACGTATCGCGGATATCGATGGCGTATTCGTAGATCTCTCCGGGTTTGGTCTCCAGCCTTCGGGTGTGCTTGTGATAGGGGCGCTCCGGCGTCGATTTCTCCTCGTCCAGTTCCCGGTGCGAGGCCTTCAGCCAGCCTTTGCTGACAATGGACGTGGAACCGTCCGG
>CAZNWR010000232.1:2388-5110 GCA_964576645.1 uncultured Enterobacteriaceae bacterium
ACACCTGCACGAACCAGTTGCAGTCGTCCGAGTCCAGCGACGCCCAGAAATTAAAGGCGATGGGCCCGCTGAACTCCATGTCCGCCTCCATCGGCGAGGTGGTGAACGCGACATGGGGACTGACGCCCCCCGGCGCCTGCCACGGCTCGTTGCGAAAACGGCTGGGACGCTCGTGGGGAATGGGCGGCTGGGTTGAGAGCCCGCCTTTCTCGTGCAGATAGTATTTGGTCCATTGGGTGCGCTTCAGCGGCCATTCCTGCTCCCCGCGCCAGGTATTGGTGCCCTTCACGAAAATGCGAATGGGCGGTTCCTCCATGACGCCGTTGTCCATGCCCTTGAGCCAGTGGTCGTACCAGCGCAGCACGAGGTCATGGTTTTCGTACCAGGGCCGCCCGAATCCGCCTTCCCAGGAGGTTTCCGTGATCACCATTTTGCGCGGCGCATCCAGGCAATCGAAGGCCTGGAATGCGCCGGGCAGATGGATCGCCCAGGCACTCCAGCGCGACACCAGGAAGGTGGGGATCTTTACCTTGGAGAAGTCAGGATAAATGGAACGCTCCTGGTAGAAAGGCCCGTCGAACGGGTGCAATAACAGGTCCAGCAGCAGCGGGTTGTATTCGGGACAGAGGGTGAGCTTGTAAAGATAGGGGTAGGTGCGGATGTCGCGATCCTGCCGCAGCGCCTCCAGCTTGTTCTCGTATTCTTCCTGGGGGAACTCCTCTTTGCTCATGGGCTGCGTGGTGCTGGTGGGGAACAGGCGCCAGATATGCTGGTAGAAGCCGAAATTGAAGATGCCGCCGTGGTAGGCCATGTGCCGGTACATGTCGGTGTAGCCGTCGTGAATAAAGATGGCCTTGAGATGCGGCGGCTGCTGGGTGGCCACCAGGAACTGGCTCTTGGCGAAGTAGGACATGCCGAGCATGCCGACGTTGCCATTGCACCAGGGCTGGCTTGCGATCCATTCCACCATGTCGGCGCCGTCCTGCTGTTCCTGCTCGCCGAAGTGGGTGTAGCTGCCGCCGGAACGGGCGATGCCGCGCGGATCGCCGTGCACGTGCACGTAGCCCCTGGGAACGAAGTAGTCGGTCATGCCGCTTTCGATGCCGCCGGTGCCGCGCGTGTAGTCGGATTCGCGCCCCGCCGGCGGTGCCAGGTGCTGGATCTCGCGGCCGTAGGGAGACAGGGACAGCAGGGCGGGGAACTTGCCTTTCGCCTTGGGCCGGCACACGTCCACGTACAGTTGGGTACCGTCGCGCGCCGTGACGGGAACTTCCTTTTCCCACTCGCCCATTTCGTATTCCGGCTTCGACAGCCGTTCGTGCCAGTCTTCACTCAGATGTTTCATGGCCTCCTCCTGCATTGCATATTCTCTCGAGTGCATGGTCCGCGGGCGGGTCGGAAGGACCTGTTCCGCTTTTGCGTCGCTCGCGCTCCGCCATCCATGGCTGCGCGCTTCGCTCATGCCGCTGCGCAGGTCCTCCCGACCTGCTGAAATGTAACGACTGAGGCAGGACGGGGATTCCGGGTCCGCAAGGAGGAATATGGGTCTCTAATTCCGGACTGCGGACCGTGAACCCGGTCCCGCGAAGCAAAGAGGGATCAGGTCTCGCACGAAGGGATATGGGTCTCTAATCCCGGAGTGCGAGGCCTGATCCCTGGATTTCAAATGGGTGCGGTACATCTTGATCACTGAGCGGCAACACGACTCTGTTTCGGCGCCGGCAGCAGGCTGTCCAGCAACTCCCGGCTCCACAGGCGTGCCGTCTCCAATTCCACCTGGTCGGGCGCCATGGCGCATTGCAGGCCGACGCCCTGAATGATCCCCACCAGCATCACCGACGCCATTTCGGCCGATCCGGATTTGAAGTCGCCGCGGGCTTCGCCGTCGCGGATAATGCTCTTCACGGCGGCGCGGAAACTTTCGAATGTCTGTCGGTACGCGCGGCGCCAGGCGGGTCCGGCGCACATGGCGTGCGCCCAGTAGGCGATGAGCGCCACGAACTCGTCGCGGCGACGGCTGATGAGGTCGAACCCCAGATCCACGATGGCTTCCAGCTTGGCGCGCGGCATCAACTCGCTTTGCGACACCTCGCGGATGTTTTCCCGGGAGTTTTCATACAACACCTCCAGCAGGCGCAGAAACAGTTGGTCCTTGTTGCGGAAGTGGTAGTGTATGTTGCCCTGGTTGAGCCCCGCCCGCTGCGCGATGGCATGGGTGGAAGTGGCGGCGATGCCCATTTCCGAAATGCAGGCCAGGGTCGCCGTCAGGGTACGGTCCACCGTGGACTTCGGCGACAACCGTTCCCGGGCGGAGCGTCCTGTGATATTGGCTTTTTTGGTCATTTGACCAAACAATGCCACGTCTGGTGCATCGTGTCAATGGCGTGGCGGAAGCCCGGTATAATATGCGCCCCGCGTCAACAGGTGCAGCACAGGGATCAGAGCAGGCGCTCAACCCCCGGATTTGCAGAATTGAATTCAGATAATGAAATTTAAGGACTACTACCAGGTCATGGGCGTTGAACGAAACGCCAGCCAGGACGACATCAAGCGCGCCTACCGCAAGCTCGCCCGCAAGTATCACCCGGACGTGAGCAAGGAGGCGGATGCCGAGGAGAAATTCAAGGAAGTGGGCGAGGCTTACGAGGTATTGCGCGATCCGGAAAAGCGCGCGGCCTACGATCAACTCGGCGCCAACTGGCAGGCAGGCCAGGATTTCCGC
>CAZNWR010000233.1:0-5098 GCA_964576645.1 uncultured Enterobacteriaceae bacterium
GAACCGGCAATACCGCTGTCATCCGGCACGCGCTCCGGCGCCGCTGCGCGGGCCACGGGCAGCAACGGCAATGCAGCGCTACCCGCCAGCATCACGCCGAGCCGGGTCAGCAGTCCGCGCCGCGACGTGCTCCGCGCCAGTGTCCGTGACATCCATTCCGCGCCCCGGTCCAGCCAGCGTGGTTCACCCATGGTCCGCTCCCGGTCTCAGATAATTCTGCAGCAGAAAAATGCCGTCACCCACGCTCTTGACTGTTCTGAGCAGACGGCCGTCAAGCCCGTACACGTCCACATCATCGGCTTCCTGTCCCGCCGCCACCAGCAGCGGGTGCGCGCCCGGCGTCACCAGGATCACCGAGGCCGGATGCTTGAGATGCAGGGTCGAAACCCGCGCGTGGGTGTGAAGATCGTATACCCACACCTGCTTTCCGGGTTGCTTGTGCGTGTCCGCCCCACCTTTGTGCACGACGACGTACAGCCGCCGCAACCGGTTCTGGATCGCCAGGGGTTGGCGTCCACCCACGCGCCAGCCGGAACCGGCCAGGCCGGGCAGCGGCCAACTGCTGAACCGGGGAGCGGCGCCGGAGACATCCACTTCATGGATAACACCGTCATAGGAAACGAAATACCAGGTGTCGCCCCTGCGCACGGCATTTTCCCGTATCGGATCGGACAAGGGATTAAAGAAACGTTTGCTGACGGATCGGCTCTTTTGCGTGCCGTCATCATTGAGATCCACGGTCAACAATGTGCCGTTGCCGCAGATCATGTGAAAGCGCCGCCGGCCGGAGGGATAGATCAAGGCGCAGCCGGGAGTGGCGATCTCGCCCACGAAGCGGCGCCTCGCCACGTTCACCACGCTTACCGACTGCGCCGGTGTCATGTTGTAGACCAGCATGAAGCGCCCGTCGCCGGTGACCCCGGAGACCGATACCACGGGCACACCCTGAAACCGCTTGACCGGGATCTTCACTTCGCCGGTCGGCGCCAGCGTGTGGGGACTGTAAAAAGTGACCACGTCCGTGCGCGTGCCGCGTGTCTCACGGGAGTAATAGGTCTCGGCCGAATACAGTGTGCGCCTATCCGGGCCCGTGTCGATCTTGGCAAACTCGTCACCCCCGCTCACGCTGCCAAGGTAACGCCCGGTCCCTACGTTCAGCAGGACGCCGGTTCCCGCGAACGAATCCACCCACACCCACTGCGGGGCGGGCTTGCCCAGGGTATTAATCGTCGCGACATCCCCCTGGAAGTCGCGGCCCTGGGCAACAGCGACCGTGGCGCTGATCAGCATTGCCGCCAGCAGATGCCGGCCGACCCTCCCCGTCATAAAGACTCCCTTGCGATTCATGGAATGACCAGGGTCCGGTTCCATCCCCCTGCCCTGGCGTCTGTTCTTTCAGCCCGGCAGATCCTGCCCGGCCCCCTTATGGACCCGGTCCCGGGTCAATTCAAGTAACAACAGCGACGTGAGATCGTCAAGCGTGCGACGGGCGGTCACGCCCGGCTGGCGCAGTGCCTCGAGCAACAGTGTATTCCCCAGTTTGAGAAAGATCCGCCCCATGCGCCGGCGCTCGCGGGTGGATCCCGGTACCCCGAGCCGCTGGAATAGCACCGCCAGACGTTCCGCCACGTGTTCATCCCCCCGGGTATCCAGTTCCCGCAGTTCAGGAATCGTGAACATCATCTGCACCAGGTGCAACACGCCGCGTTGATTGCGGTACACCGCAAGCAGGCGACGCACGTACTCGTGGACGAATGTATCCGGATCCGTTTCCTTGCCGGTGCCCGCGTCGAGCGCGTCGAACGCCGCCTGCCACTCATCCAGCCAGCGCACCGCCAGCGCGTGCAGCACGGCCTGCTTGTTGGGATAGTAATGGTACAGGGTCCCAACCGAAACCTTGAGTTCGCGTGCAATGAGGTTGGTGGTGAGGTTGTCGGGTCCCACGCTTTCCAGCAGGCCGGCGGTCACGTCCAGAATTTCCTGCACGCGCTGTTCGGACCTTTGCTGGCGCGGCTGACGGCGCGGCTGCACCGGTTTGTGCACCGGTGCGGAATAGCGCGCAGAGTGCGCTACCCGCACCGTGCCGAGGGAAGAACTCAAAGCTTGTCCAGCATAGAGTAATACAACATGCCGAAGACCATGGCGGGATAGCGCAGCAGCGTACCGCCGGGGAACGCGGGCATGGGCAGGCTGGCCATGACGTCAAAGCGCTCCGCGGTCCCGCCGATCGCTTCCGCCACAAGCTTACCGGCCAGATTTCCCAGGGCCACCCCCTGGCCGGAAAAACCCTGCACGAAAACGATATTGGGGTGCAGCCGGCCGAAATGCGGCATGCGTTTGAGCGTAATGGCCAGGGTGCCTCCCCAGCCGTAGTCAATACGCAGGTTCGCCAGGTTCGGGTAAATCCTGAGCATATAGCGGCGCACGAAAGCCCGGATGTCCCTGGGGAAATTGGGCGAGTAGGTTTCCCCGCCGCCGAACAGCAGGCGCCGGTCCCCGGACAGGCGCCAGTAATTCACCACGAACTTGGTGTCGCACACGGCCACGTCGTCCGGGATCAGGCTCGTGGCGGCGTTTTCATCCAGCGGTTCAGTGGCAAGCATGAAGTTGTTTATGGGCATCGCCCGTGATGCAATACGCGGCTCCAGGCCGCCCAGGTAACCGTTGCATGCCAGCACCACGAAACGCGCCTTCACCTGTCCCGTGGCCGTCGTCACCACGGCGGGATCGCTTTTACTTATCCCGGTGACCGCGCTCTGCTCGTAAATGCGCACGCCAGCCGCTTCCGCGGCCTGCGCCATGCCCTGTACGAAATTCAAGGGATGCAGGTGCCAGCAACCCAGATCCAGGTCGCCCCCGGGGTAGCGATCCGTACCCACCATGCGCGCCGTTTCCGCGGCATCCAGCAACCGCGCCTTGTCATAACCGTAATGATCGTGCAGGAGTTCGATCTTTTTCTTCAGGTAATCCACGTGCGACGGCCTGGCCGCGACACTCACGATCCCCGGCTTCAGATCGCAACGGATATCGTGCTGGCGCACGCGGCTGGTGACCAGGTCCACCGCCTCCAGTCCCAGGTTCCACAGCATGCGCGCCCGTTCCAGTCCGAACCAGGCTTCCAGGTCTTCCTGTGATCGGCGCTGACCCACGAACAACTCCCCGCCGTTGCGGCCGGAAGCGCCCCAGCCGACCCGCGCCGATTCCAGCAACACCACTTTGAATCCGCGTTCCGCCAGGTGCAGCGCGCTGGATACGCCCGCGAAGCCGGCGCCGATCACGCAGACGTCCGCCTGCACCGGCTCCTGCAGGGGCGGATAGCGCTTGTCGGAGTTCGCGGTAGCCGCGTAATAGGATTCAACGTGTTCTGTCATAACAAATCCATTCCCACGATCCAAAAGCCAAAATGTTCTCGCCAAGGCGCAAAGAACGCCAGGACCGCTAAGAAAAAACAACCATGTATGGCTTTCACCATCCCTTGGCGTCCTCTGCATTCTTGGCGGCTTTGCGAGAGGCCGAATTCGATAGTAGAATAGACCAAAGTTGAGCAATTATTCAATATTTACCGGACCCGGCGGTCCGCGCGAGGAGCACACACCATGCCGGCAGCACGCAATACCGTGGAATATCAGCAGATGGACCGCGAACATTTCCTGCACCCGTTCACCGACTTCAAGGCGCTGGGCGAAAAGGGCTCACATATCATTACCCGCGGTGAGGGCGTTTACCTTTGGGATTCCGAGGGCCACAAGATCCTGGACGGCATGGCGGGCCTGTGGTGCGTGAATGTCGGCTACGGCCGCAAGGATCTCGCCGATGCCGCCTGCCGGCAACTGCACGAACTTCCGTACTACAACAGCTTCTTCCAATGCACGCACCCGAAGGCGATCGAACTCGCCGCGAAGCTGTCGCAGCTGGCGCCGGGGCATATGAATCACGTGTTTTTCACCAACTCCGGCTCGGAGGCGAACGATACCGTCATACGCACCGTGCGGCGCTACTGGGAACTGATGGGAGAACCGCAGAAATCGGTCATCATCAGCCGCCGCAACGCCTACCACGGCAGCACCGTGGCCAGCGCCAGCCTGGGCGGCATGAAGTTCATACACGACGTCGGCGCCCGCCCCATCCCGGGCATTGTTCACATCGATCAGCCCTACTGGTTCGGCGAAGGCCGCGACATGGAACCCGGCGAGTTCGGACTGAAGACCGCGCGCAAGCTGGAGGAAACCATTCTGGAACTGGGCGTGGACCGGGTTGCGGCGTTCATCGGCGAACCGGTCCAGGGCGCGGGTGGCGTCATCGTGCCACCGGACACCTACTGGCCGGAGATCGCGCGCATTTGCGAGAAGTATCACATCCTGCTGGTGGCCGATGAGGTGATCTGCGGTTTCGGGCGGCTGGGTCAGTGGTTCGGCTCTGATCATTTCGGTCTGAAACCGGACCTCATGCCTATCGCCAAGGGCCTGACATCCGGTTACGTTCCCATGGGCGGCGTACTGGTCAGCGATCGCGTGACCGGCGTTCTCACGGAACGCGGCGGCGAATATGCTCATGGCTTTACCTATTCGGCGCATCCGGTGGCCGCGGCCACCGCGCTGGAAAATATCCGAATTCTTGAAGAGGAAAAAATCGTCGAGCGCGTACGCGATGAAACCGCGCCCTATCTGCAGAAACGCTGGCGCGAGCTGGGCGATCACCCGCTGGTGGGAGAAGCGCGCGGCCTGGGGATGGTGGGCGCACTGGAGCTGGTGAGCGATAAGACCGACATGCAACCGTTCAAGGAACGCGGCAAAGTAGGCTTCCTGTGCCGTGACGCCTGCTTCAAGAACGGCCTGGTCATGCGTTCGGTAGGCGACACCATGATCATTTCGCCGCCGCTGGTGATTTCGAAATCCGAAATCGACGAGCTGATGGACAAGGCCCACCGCTGCCTGGATGAAACCCACGCGGCCGTCCGCGCCGGAGATTACTGACCCTTACCCCGGGTAACTTAATCCCGCAGGGCAAGAATCAGCCCGGATCGAGGCGGACGGGTCCTGTCATGGCGCACGGGTTTCGTGCTCGCAAGCTGCGCGCGAAAACCCGTACACCATGCCAC
>CAZNWR010000234.1:0-5065 GCA_964576645.1 uncultured Enterobacteriaceae bacterium
ACCGCTGTTATTTGCCTAAGCAGAACTGCTCAAAAATTACGTCGAGTATGTCTTCGGTGGTTGTTTCACCGACAATCTCCGCAAGACTATCCAAACACCCCTGCAGGTCGACGGCAATCAAATCGTTGGTCAGGACAAACGGCGTGGCGCCTATGATCGCCCGGGCCTGGCTGATGGTGCCGTTCTGGTCTTCCTGGATAAAGCGGGTATGACCGTAATCATAGGTGGCACCGAAGGCCACGTTGTTATCGCGATCGAACAGCTTTGCATCGCTGCTCGCCTGCAGACTGACCCCCGTGCTGTACTGTTCGCTGCGCGTGGTCTCGTTGGATCCCGGGTAGGCGTTGATCAGGTTGCCGGCGTCGTTCAGACACTGCTTGACGTTGAAGCCGGCGAACCCGCTGCAGGTGTCCGCGGTGTTGCCGGTATTACTGTTGAGGGTCCCTATCGTATTCTGCCGGTAGTAGGCGTTGCCCGAGAGTTCCCAGGAGCCGCCGAGCCGGTGGCTGACCTGGAGGTTGAGGAAGTGCATCAGGTCGGTAGTGTGGTCGGGGATCGTATAAACGGCGGTATAGCTCTGCTTGAGCTGGCTCAGCGGCGTTGATTGCACGCCGTGCAGGGTGTTTTCCGCGAAGGTATAACTGAGATCGATATCGGTGATGTCGTTCTGCCATCCGATCTTGCCGAAGGCCTGGTGCACATTGCTGGTGGAAGCCGGCCGCCAGCCGTCATCGTGGGCGATGTTGGCGGTTGCGAACCAGTCGAAGTTGCCCTTGGAACCGCCGTGCTCGAATTCAAAAGCACGGCGGCCATAGGAACCGCCGTAGGCCTGCACGCTGGTGCCGGGAAAGGCGAAACCGCTCTTGGTACGCACTGCCAGCGCGCCGCCCAGGGTATTGAGGCCGAACAGCGGATTGGACCCCGGGACCAGTTCGATATTGGCGATGGCCGACTTGGGGATCAGGTCCCAGTTGACGATATCGCCGAAGGGTTCGTTGACCCGCACACCATCCTGGTAGACGGACATGCCGATGGAAGCGCCCAGCAGGGGCGATGCCGAAAAGCCGCGGTAGGTGACGTCCGGCTGGTAAGGATTGTTCTGATTATCGTTGATGTTGACGCTGCCCAGGGCCTGGTTCATGTAATCGGAGATATTCGCCGCGTCGTGCCGCCCGATGTCGGCGCTGCTTGACGACTGCACGTTGCCGGGCACCTTGTTCAGGGGCAGTCCCAGGCTGGATGAGGGCGTGACACCGATCACCACCACGGTGGGCAGTTCCAGTGGCGTCAGTTCGTTGCTGGCGCTCTTTTGTGCGTCGTCGGCGCGCACCGCTGCCGTGGCGGCCAGCAGCGCCATAGCCGCAACACCTGCCAGTCTGTAACGGGAGCGGGAAATTTTTGTTCGTTCCATATGTTCCTTTTTGTTTTTAGTTAATTGTCGAGGGGCGCTGCCACCAGCCACCAGCCACTTGTTATGGCTCATATTGAGTCACAAAGTTTCCCGGTTTCTTCATCGGCGAGGCTGATCTGCATCAATTTAAGTATGCTGTCCGCGCACCACGCGCATGCCGTCGGCGAAGCTGCGGCTCTTCACTTCCAGGTCATTCAACCAGCCGGAACAGTCTTGCGCCCTGCCCAACAGCACGTGGATCACGCCCTGCTCCTTCTGCAAAATCCCCGAGACCAGCATCAGCCGCGACTGCAGGATGGGCCGACGCTGGGCGGCCACCGTGGCCGGCCAGGCGATGAGATTGATGGAACCGGTCTCGTCCTCCAGGGTGATGAACATGACGCCGCTGGCGGTATCCGGGCGCTGCCGGCAGATCACCAGTCCGGCCACTTTAACGATTTGTCCCGGGGCCGGCGCATGCACTCCGACCCCGGTATCTTCCAGATCCGCCGCGCGCAGCACGCCCATGCGATCCAGTCTCTCCCGCAACAGCGCCAGCGGATGGCGGCGCAGGGTGAGACCGGTGCTGTGATAGTCCGCAACAATATCGTCTATTTCAGCAGGCCGATCGAGCATGGGCGTGGCCTCGTTGAAACGCGGACCGCCGAACAGAGGCAGATCGCTCTCTACGCCGGCGGCTTCCCAGTGAGCCCGGTAGCGGTTGGAAGCCAGCCCTCGCAGTGCATCCGCCGCCGCCAGGGCGGTGATATCGCCCTGATCCAGACGGCAGCGATGCGCGAGATCCTGCACATCGATGAATTCCGCCTTGCCGCGTTCCTCCACCACCCGTTGCGCGGCCTCCCGCTTCAGGCCTTTCACCATGCGCAGTCCCAGCCGCAGGGAAACCGGGGACAGTTTACTTGATTCGAACGCAGAACCGCCTCGCAGGTCAGTGTTCCTTTTGGAATTAAGTAAACTTTCCCCGGAATTTTCCAGGGTGCAGTCCCAGTCGCTGAAACATACGTCCACCAGGCGCACCTCCACGCCGTGACGCCGGGCGTCCTGCACAAGCTGTGACGGCGCGTAAAAACCCATGGGCTGACTGTTAAGCAGGCCGCAGGTGAATGCCGCCGGCTGGTGACACTTCAACCAGGATGAGACATAAGTCAGCAACGCGAAGCTGGCCGCGTGACTTTCCGGAAATCCATATTCACCGAATCCGCGGATCTGGTTATAAACCCGTTCGGCAAATTCCGCGTCGTAGCCGTTTCTGCGCATGCCCTCCTTCAGCCGCTGTTCGAACGGCTCCAGCCCGCCGCGTTTCTTCCAGGCCGCCATGGCCCGGCGCAGGCCGTCCGCCTCGCCCGCGGTAAAACCCGCCGCCACCATGGCGATCTGCATGGCCTGTTCCTGGAAGATGGGCACACCCAGGGTCCGTTCCAGCACCCGCCTCAGGGCGGGGCTGGGATACTCCACCCGCTGCGGGTGCCGGCGGCGCTCCAGGTAAGGATGCACCATGTCGCCCTGGATGGGACCGGGGCGCACGATGGCCACCTCGATGACCAGATCGTAGAAGCAGCGCGGTTTCAGCCGCGGCAGCATGGACATCTGTGCGCGCGATTCGATCTGGAACACGCCCACGGTATCGGCGCGCCGGATCATTTCATAGGTGGCCGCGTCTTCCGCGGGTATACCCGCAAGCGTGTAACGGTGCCCGCTGTAGTTCTCGATATAATTGAAGGTTTTGCGGATGGCGGTCAGCATCCCCAGGGCCAGCACGTCCACCTTGATGAGACCCAGGGATTCAAGATCATCCTTGTCCCACTGGATCACCGTGCGATCCGGCATGGCGGCATTTTCCACCGGCACCAGGGCGGCCAAGTCGCCGCTGGTGATGACGAAACCGCCGGTATGCTGGGACAGGTGGCGCGGGAAACCGTGCAGCAGGCCGACCAGGACAATCAACTGACGGATCTTCGGGCTTTCCGGATCGAACCCCAGCTCCACCAGGTGTTCGTTGAGGATGGAAATGCGATCCCACCACTGGGTATGGCCCGCCAGCCGCTCCACCTGATCCAGGCTCAGCCCCAGCGCCTTGCCCACGTCGCGGATGGCGCTTCTCAGGCGGTAGGTGATGACCGAGGCGGCCAGGGCCGCGCGGCGCCGGCCGTACTTGCCGTATATATATTGAATGACTTCTTCGCGCCGCTCATGCTCAAAATCCACGTCGATGTCCGGCGGTTCGTTACGCTCCCTGGAAATGAAGCGCTCCATGAGCATGTTCATGCGCGCCGGGTCCACTTCCGTGATCCCGAGGCAATAACAGACGGCGGAATTGGCGGCCGATCCCCGCCCCTGGCAAAGAATGTCCTGCTCGCGCGCGAAACGGACGATGTCATACACCGTCAGGAAATAAGCCTCGTATTTCAGATCGGCGATGAGCGCCAGCTCATGTTCCATGAGCCGGCGCACGTGTCCGGGGATGCCGTCCGGCCAGCGCCAGCGCGCGCCCTGCTCCGTCAATGTTCTCAGCCAGCTTGTGGGCGTGTGACTCGCCGGCACTACTTCGCGCGGATACTCGTAGCGCAACTCATCCAGGGAGAAGTTCACGAGAGAACTGATGCGCACCGTTTCGGCAAGCAGATCCGGCGGGTAAATATTTTTAAGAACCGACCGGGGCCGCAGGTGACGCTCGCCGTTGGAATGCAACGCCAGTCCCAGTTCCGGCAGCGGCTTACCCAGGCGGATGGCGGTCAGGGTATCCTGCAGGACGCGCCGGCCGCGGCTGTGCATGTGCACGTCACCGGCGGCCGCCAGCGCCAGCCCGGTCGCGCTGGAAAGCGCCCGGCAGAATGCGAGGTGCCCGGCGTCCCGCCCCTCCCGCAGCAGTTCCACGCCGATCCACACCGATTCGCCGAACAGGCTCCTGAGCCAGTGGGCATCATCCATTCCGGCGCCCTCCGCGGGCAGCCACAGGACGATGCAGCCACGGGGGACACAAGCTTCCAGATCGCCGCGGGTCAGGTGGTATTCCCCCTTGGGGCTGTCGCTCCTGGCATGGGTAATGAGCCCGGAAAGTGCGCCGTAGCTTTCACGGTTTCCGGCCAGCAGCACCAGCCTGAAACCGTCACTCAAAGTGAACTCACTGCCGATGATCAGCTTCAGCTTCGTACCGCGCGCGGCGGCATGGGCGCGCACCACGCCGGCAAGCGAGCATTCATCGGTGATCGCCAGCGCCGTATAGCCGAGCTCCAGCGCGCGCCGGACCAGTTCCTCCGGGTGCGAGGCACCGCGCAGGAAGGTGAAATTGGAGAGACAGTGAAGCTCGGCGTAAGGCGATAAAAAAGTCACAAGTTACAAGTTACAAGTTACAAGGAAGAAGGTTTCGAGAGGCTATTCCCGGCTGCGGTCTTTCAAAGCCTTTTACCTTTTACCTTTTAATTTTCTTCACGCAAAAACCCCATGCAGATACCATTGCCTGTCGCGGCGATCCTGAAACAGCCACAACCTGCTGCCGGCCGGATTGCAGGCCGGGTAGTAATCCCTGCTTATGTCCATGCCGTCCCACCAGCCCTCCGGGGGCGGTTCGAAATAGTTTTTACACATGGGTTGAGGAACCAGTCGCACGCAAAAAGCCCGGCGCCCGCCGGGCTTTTTGCAACTTATATCCCTTTT